>NZ_VBZC01000033.1:0-109477 GCF_005786655.1 Streptomyces montanus | reverse complement strand
GTTCGGCGCCAACGGCAACCGGTCCAACACCACAAACGCCGACGGCACCATGAACTCCGGCAACCGCCCCGCCACAAACTTCCGCAACTCCGGAACCGACACACCCGCCGTCAGATCGACGTGCAGATCGCCGATGCTCTCGGCGGCGCCGGGGTCCGTGCCGATGACGCCCACCGGGACGACGTAGCCGACGAGTTGTTTGGCGCCGGCCCGCTCGTGGACGGTCACCACCGCCTGGGCCACACCCGGGTGGGCGCTCAGGGCCGCCTCCACCTCGCCCGGCTCGATCCGCAGACCACGGATCTTCACCTGACCATCGCCACGACCGACGTACTCCAGACGCCCCTCACGATTCCAGCGCGCCAGGTCACCCGTGCGATACATCCGCGACCCCGCCGGACCGAACGGATCCGGCACGAACCGCTCCGCCGTCAGCCCGGGCCGACCGTAGTAGCCGCGTCCGACCGCACCGGCGACGTACAACTCGCCGACGACGCCCGGCGGCACGGGGACGAGACCCGGACCCAGCACATAGGCGCGCATGTTGCCCAGCGGCTCGCCGATCGGGACGCCGTGCGAGGCGTCCCAGTCCTCGCCCGCGTCCACCGTGAACGTACCGGCGTAGAAACTCTCGGTCTGGCCATAGCTGTTGACCACGCGCACGCCCGGGAAGGCCTTGCGGGCCCGTTCCACCAGTGACGGCGGCAGCGCCTCGCCCGCGAACACCAGCGTGTCCACACTCGTCTTGCCGACGATCTGGTCGAGCACCTCGGAGAAGACCGAGGGGACGGAGCTGATCACGCTGCCGAGCCAGCCCTCACGCTCCCCCAACTCCAGGACGTCGCGTACGACTTCGACGCTGCCGCCGGTGGTGAGTGCCGTCATGATCTCGAACACCGACACGTCGAAGTTGATGGACGTGCCCGCCAGCATCCGGGAGCCCGGGCCCACTCCGACGACCGTGGCGAGGCGCAGCACACCGTTGACCACGCCGTGGTGGGTGATCGCCACGCCCTTCGGGGTGCCCGTGGAGCCCGAGGTGTACATCACGTACGCCAGGTTGTCCGGACGCAGGTCCACCCCGAGGGCGTCCTCAGCGGGGCCCGCGTCGGCGCCGTCCAGGTCCAGATCGTCCAGGAAGACGGAGGGTATGTCGTGCTCCGGCAGCACCGGCGCAGTCTCGGCGTCGGTCAGCAGCAGCGCCGGACGGGCCTGCTCCAGCACCACGCTCAGCCGCCGGCTGGGGAACCGCGGGTCGATCGGCAGGTACGCGGCCCCGGACTTCATGATGCCGAGCATCGCCACGACCAGATCGGCCGACCGCGGCAGCGCGAGCCCGACCAGGAACTCCGTGTCCACGCCCCGTTCCAGCAGGGCCCGCGCCAGGCGGTCGGCCCGCTGGTCGAGCTGCCGGTACGTCAGCGACACCTCGCCGCACTGCACGGCGAGCGCGTCCGGTTCCACGGCGAGCTGCTGCTCGAACAGCTCGGGGACCGTCAGCTCCGGCGTCGGCGCCGCCGAGCCGGCGAACCGCGCGAGCCGCTCGCGCTCGCCCGGCAGCAGGACGTCCACCGACCCGACCGACCGGCCCGGATCGGTCCCGAAGGCCCGCAGTATCCGGAGGAAACGTGCCCCGATGTCCTCCACCGTGCCGCGGTCGAAGAGATCGGTCGCGTACTCCAGGACGCATCGCATGCTGTCGTCGGCGGGGTCGACGGCGAAGTTGAACTCCAGGTCGAACTTTGCCGTGCGGGTGGGCACGGCCTCCAGCGCCCCCGTCACGCCCGGCAGGTCCAGGTCGATGCGGTCGCTGCTCTGCCAGGTGAACATCACCTGGAACAGCGGGTGGTACGCGGTGGAGCGCTCGGGGTTGAGCAGTTCCACCAGCCGCTCGAACGGCGCCTCCTGGTTGTCGTACGCGGACAGGGCCTTGTCCCGCACCCGCCCGAGCACCTCCTCGAACGACGGGTTGCCGGACAGATCGGCGCGCAGCACCCAGGTGTTGACGAAGAAGCCCACCAGGTCGAGGAGCGCCTCGTCGGTGCGTCCGGCGACGGTGTTGCCGAGGGGAATGTCATCGCCCGCGCCGAGGTGGTGCAGCAGTACGACCAGCGCCGCCTGCATCACCATGGGCGTCGTCGCGCCGTGCGCCCGCGCCAGTTCTTCCGCCGCGGCCACCAGCTCCGGTTCGACGGCGAAGTCCACCATGTCGCCGCGGTGGCTGATCACCGAGGGGCGGGGCCGGTCGGTGGGCAGCTGCAACTGCTGGACCGCGCCGGCGAGTTCGTCCTGCCAGTAGCGCAGCTGGGCGGACAGGACGCTCTCGGGGTCGCTCTCGTCGCCGAGCACCTCGCGCTGCCACAGCGTGTACTCCCGGTACTGCACCGGCAGTTCGGGCCAGTCAGGCGCCTGTGACCCGAGGCGTGCCCGGTACGCGTCCGCAAGGTCCTGGGTGAGCGGCACCATCGACTCGCCGTCGGCCGCGATGTGGTGGATGTTGAGGACCAGCACGTACTCCTCCGGCCCGGAGCGCACCACCGTGGCGCGGACCGGGATCTCGGAGGAGAGATCGAAGGTGTGGGCGACCGCCTGCGACACCGCGGCGTCCACCTCGTCGGGTCCGGCCTCGACGAGGGGGACGTCGACGCGCAGCTCCTCGGCCGGGACGACCCGCTGCGCCGGCACTCCGTCGTCGTCGACGACGAACACCGTGCGCAGGCTCTCGTGCCGGACCACCACGTCGCGCAGCGCCGCCGCCAGCGCGTCCCGGTCGAGCTTTCCGTGCAGGCGCGCCAGGAACGGGATGTTGTACGTCGCCGACGGCCCCTCGAAGCGGTCGATGAACCACAGGCGCCGCTGTGCGAAGGACAAGGGGATCACTTGGTGTCTACTCCTCGATCAGTCGTCCTGCCCAGACGGCTGCTCGGCCGCAGGACACCACTGGTGACGGGCTGTCGGTCGGCCGGTCAGCCGGCCTTGTGCTGTTCGATCACCGCGGCCATGCCCTCCACGGTCGGTCGCTCGTAGAGCTCCTGCGTCGTGATGCGCACGCCGAGCTTCTGGTCCGTCAGGGCGAGCAGCCGGGTGGCCCTCAGCGAATTGCCGCCGAGCTCGAAGAAGGACTCGTCCCTGCCGATCTCGGGGCGGGCCAGGGCATCGGACCAGATGAGGGCGAGGGCGCTCTCCAGCTCGGTCTGCGGCGGCGTGAACCGCCTGGTCGGCCGGTCCGCTGCGGAGTCGAGCAGAAGCTGGGCTGCGTCCACGGCGCCGTAGGCGTCTCGCGGGATGCGGGGGACGTCGGCGACGCGCACCGGCACCGGGCAGTCGGCGGCGCTCGCGGCGACGGCCGCCCGCAACGCCTCCTGGTCGGCGCCGTCAGCGACATACGCGAGGAGGACCTCGCTCACCCGGAGTTGCTGCGGCACCAGCTCCTCGACCATCGCCGGATTCCTCAGGTCCAGGCCGATGACCGTGTAGGGGCCGGGCAGCGCGGTCGCGTCGAGGAAGAGCCGCAGGCCGGTGTCCGGGTCGATGGTCCGGAAGCCGCGGTGCTCGGCTGCGGTGGACGACTGGCCCCGGTTCATGCCGACGCCGGTCCACATGCTCCAGGCGAGCGTGTGCACCTGACGCCGGCGTTCGTGGTGCCAGTGATCGGCGAAGCCGGTGAGGAAGCTGTTGGCCGCGGAGTAGGCGCCGAAGGAGTGCCCGCCGAACTCGCCGTTGACGGAGCCGAAGAGCACCAGCGACGCCTTCGGCCGCGTTTCCAGGACCTGGGCGATGGCCAGCGTGCCGGAGACCTTGGCGTGGTACTGCTCGGCGTAGGTCTCCGCGGTCTCGTTCACGAGGGTGTGCTGTTCGAGGTCGGCCCACTGCCCCGTGGGGTCGGCGGCGGCCAGGTGCAGTACACCGTCGAGCGGGCGGCCCCAGCGGTCCTCCGCCGAGGAGACCGCGGTGTGCAGCGCGGCCGCGTCGGCGACGTCCAGCTGCTCGTAGACGACCTGTCCGAGGTGGGACAGCTCGGTGAGCCGGGCAGCTTTCTCGCCTTCGGCGGGCGAGCGGCCCACCAGCAGCAGGCGGATGCCGAAGCCGGCGACGAGATAGGCGGCGATGTCGTGGGCGATACCGCCGAGTCCGCCGGTGACCAGGTACAGACCGCCCGGGATCACGGGCTGCCCGGCCGGGCTCGCCGCGGCCTGCGCGGTGTCCTCGGTGAGCGGGGCCAGCTTCGGCTCCAGACGGCGTCCCTGGCGTGCGGCGACCAGCCCGGTGCGCTCGCGGTCGGCGAGTTCGGCGTGGACGGCCCGCGTCCAGGTGCCCGGATCGGCGGGCAGGTCGAGGTGCCGGACCGGCAGCGGGGCGGCCTCGCTGACCGCCGTGCGGACGAGACCGGGCAAGGCGCAGACGCCCAGGTCGACGCGATCGCCCGGGCGTGCGTACAGCGCGCCCGAGGTGAGGACGAGAACCTGCGGGTGCCCGAACTCCCCGTCGGCGAGCGCCGCGATCAGCGCGGTCAGCTCGGCGGTGGCGGCCGTCAGGCGTTCGGCGGGCTCCCCGTCGAGGGACAGCGGCAGCGCGTGGACGACGGAGGAGATCTCTCCGTGCTGTGCGGTGACGGCCGCCAGCAGCCGGCGCAGCGCCGCGCGGTCGGCGGCCGGCACGCGGTAGCGCACGGGTGACTGGGCCGCGAACACGTCGCCCCTGCGGACCGCGACGACCGCCCCGTCGAGGTCCAGACGCTCCAGGTCGTCGTCCTCGGCGAGAACCAGCCGGACACCGGAGGCGCCGTTCTTACCGACGGTCGTGCCGACGGTCATGCCGGCGGTCATGCCGGCGGTCGTGGGCGCGTCCGTTCCCGCACCCGGACCCGCGGTCGTGCCCGCAGTCGTGCCCGCATTCCCGGCGAGCTCCACCCACTGGCGCCCGAAGAACCAGGTGTCGTCCCCTTGTTCCTCGGCCGCGGACCCGGTCACCCGGTCGGCGAACCGGCCGGCCCGGAAGTCGGCCACCAGCGCCGCCCGCTGGATCTTCCCGCTCGCGGTTTTCGGGAACTCCGCCTCGGTGACCGGAACGATCAGGTCGGGGGCGATCCCGGACTCGCGGACCAGGACGGCCCGTACCTCCTCGGTGGTCCGCGTCAGGGCGCCGGTGTCCCAGTTCACGGGTACGAAGAAGACGACCAGCTGGTCGGTGGCGGCACCGGGCTCACGGACACCCGCGGCGGCGGAGAAGGTGACGCGCACCCCGTCCACCCGCTCGACGACGCTCTCCAGCTCGTGCGCCATGTAGTTGATGCCGCGGACGATGATCTGGTCCTTCCTGCGGCCCGCGATCACGACCTCGCCGTCGCGCACGAACGCCATGTCGCCGGTGCGGAACCAGCCGTTGTCGTCGTACGCCTCCCGGTTGGCCTCCTCGTTGCCGAAGTAACCGGCCATGACGGTGCGTCCGGTGATGCGCAGCTCGCCCATCCGGCCCTCGGGCAGCACCGTTCCGGAGTCGTCCACGACCCGGAGGCGCACCCCGGGGATCGGCCGGCCGACGCGGGACAGGACGACGGCGTCCGGGTCGCCCGGGTCGAGGTGGCGGATGGTGTCGGTGAGCGAGGCCGGGTCGATGGCGACGGTGCCGGCCGTACGGTCGTCGAGTGTCTGCCGGCTGTAGGTGACGCCGGAGCAGGTCTCGGACATGCCCCAGCACGGGGACATCGCGTCGGCGGGCAGCCCGTGCGGGCCCAGGAGTTCCAGGAACCGGTGGCTGGTCGAGGCGATCACCGGCTCACCGGCGTTGCTGATCTCGCGCAGACAGGACAGGTCCCAGGAGCGTTCCCGGATCTCGTCCGCCCGCTCGTTGACCAGTGCGAAGGCGAAGTTGGGGGCCCAGGTGTTCGTCGCGCGGTAGTGGTCGGCCCAGTCGAGCCAGAGCAGCGGATCGGCGAGGAAGTGGTCGATCTTGGCGTTGACGTGCAGACAGCGCAGGAACACGTCGCGGACGTTGTAGTAGGCGACCGTGACGTGGTCGAACGGCATCCAGATGAGGCTGATGTCCTCGCCGGTGAGCCCGCAGTGCTGCGCGACCGCCATCGACCGGGCCACCACGCTCGCGTTGGTGTGCTGCACGCATTTGGGCACACCGGTGCTTCCGGAGGTGAGCAGGTTGAGCACCGGGGAGTCCGCCGTCGCCGGGAACCAGTCCTGGTCCGCGGGGTGCCCGGCGAGCTCCTCGACCGTCAGGATGCGTACGTCCGGCTCGTCCCAGAGCTCCCGCACACCGGACAGGGCGCCGGCGGTGGCGGCGTCGGTGACCAGGACCGGGTGGCCGAGCAGATGCCAGGCGCCCCGCAGCTTGCGGTTCGTCTCGTTGGCGGAGGTGTACGTGGTCGCGACGGCGACCGGGGTCGGCACGAAACCGCCGAGGACACAGGCCCAGAACGCGGTGAGGTAGCCGCGGTTGTCGTCGAACACGAACAGCGCGGCGTCGCCGGGCCGCAGGCCCGCGGCGCGGAAGCCGCCGAGGACGTGCTGGGCCTCGTCGAGCAGCTCCGGGTAGGTCTGCAGGACGTCGTCGTGGCCCGCGGTGATGTAGACCGTGCCCTTGTCCGGAGCCAGCTCGGCCGCCAGCCGCAGGCCTTCCTGGAGCGTGGTGGGCGCGCCGTCCGGGATGTCGATGTCTCCGCCGTACAGATCGGCCGCGGGGAGGGCGGCTTCGTCCGCGTCGGCCGTATCGTCCGCGGCGGCCACCGGTGCCTCGGCCGACTCCGGCTCCGGCTCCGGCTGCCGCACGGCCCGCACCGGCTCGGTCGCCCGCACGCCCTTACGGGCGACGGCGGCCGCGTCGTCGACGCCGGGTACGGCCCTGGCGGCGTCGGCGAGAGCCTGCAGGACATCCTGTCCGAGCACATCGGGGGAGGTCATACGCTTCTCCGGTTCGTCGCGGGCGTCAGCACCTTGCGTCCGATGAGGGAGACCACCTCGGTGGACAAGTCGAGGAAGTAGAAGTGGCCACCCGGGTAGAACTCCGTGCCGAACTCCCCGGTGGTGTGGTCGCGCCACCGCTTGACCTCGTGCAGCGGGGCCCGTGGGTCCGACTCGCCGGAGAGCACGGTGATCGGGCAGTCGAGCGGGGCGCCCGGCTCCAGGCGGTGCCGCTCCCAGAGCGTGAAGTCCGCCCGCAGGGTGTAGAGCATGGACTCCATGACGTCGTCGTCCTCGGCGATCTCGGGCTCGATGCCGCCGAGTTTCAGGATCTCGGCGCGGAAATCGTCGTCGGACAGCTCGTGCAGCCGGCGGACCTCGGATGCCCCGGGGGCCGGCTGCGCGGAGAGGAACAGGTGCTCGGGGCCACGGCTGCCGCGCGCCCGCAGCGCCCTGGCCAGCTCATAGGCGAGGGTGGCGCCCGCGGAGTGCCCGAAGAAGGCGTACGAGCCCTCGAGCACCGGGCGCAGGGCGTGCGTGAGCACGCCGATCAGGGGGCCCACTTCGGTGAACGGGTCCTCACCGATGCGGTTCTGACGGCCCGGCAGCTGTACGGCGACCAACTCGATCTCCGGCGGCAGCAGTTCGGCCCAGTCGGCATAGGCGGGGGCGCCGGCACCGGCATGCGGGAAGCAGATCAGTCGGTGGGTGGCTCCCGGTCGTCTCGCTCGCCAGATGTAGGGGCTCTCGGGGGCCAGTTCCTGACTTTCCAACGGCATCATCTGCGGGCTACTCCTCGCTCGACTCACGCAGCCTGGGGCCGGCCACTCGCCATGGCGAGGCGGCCCAGCACGCCGCTCAGTACGGCGACGGTCTTGTGGCGGCGGTGATTCGGCAGCGTGATTCTGACAGCGTGATCTGACAGCGGTGATTTTGATCGAAAACCTGTGGAACGCGCGGCTCGTGAAAAGGGGCGGAAGAGGGTCACGCCACCGTCGGCGACATCATTTCCCAGGCAGAAAGATTCAGCAAAGACGCCATCGCCATCAACGTATACGCTCCCCCCGTCGCGAAAATCTGTCAGTGCCGGGCCGGAAATCAAGCCCGCATGACGTCCCATACCTTCAGCCCTGCGAGCGGCCGGAGTCAAGCATCTTCAGCGCACCCGGGGAACGCCCGCCACGGCGCCCGTGCGCGCATGGAACCAGCTCCACAACCAATTCGACACAAGCACCGATACGGACCGGAGAACGGTGTCCTGCCGACAGGACACCGGCCGAGTCCCCGGCATCCGAGGGATCATGAACTCGGCCTCATGGACACCGAAGCGACCCCCGGGCTAATTGATGGTGCGCAACACGGCGCTCTTCCCTGCGGATCTACGAGGTATTTCAATGGAGTTCGGCATTCTGGGACCTGTGTCCGTGCGGGCCCGCGGAGCGGAAATGCGACTGGACGGGGAGAAGCAGCGAACGGTCCTGGCGGCGCTGCTCATCGCCGAGGGCTCCTTCTTCCCCGACGCGGAGCTGAGCTGGCTCCTGTGGGGCGACCGTCCGCCCGCCACGCACACCGCGCAGATCTACAACTACGTCTCGCGGCTGCGCCGAACGCTCGGGCCCGACGTGGGCATCTTCCGCCGCCCGCACGGCTATCTGATGCGGATCGGCACCGCCTCCTTCGACCTCCTGCGGTTCCGTGACCTGGCCGGGCAGGGGCAGTCGGCGATTCTCGCCGGGAAGTACGAGGAGGCCGGGGACCTGCTGCGCGACGCCCTCACGCTGTGGCGCGGGCCGGTACTCGCCAACGTCTCGGAACACCTCGCGGGTTCGGAGGGACCGCCGCTCGAAGAGGCCCGGATCTCCGTACTGGCCGGCCGCGTCGAGGCGGACCTCGCGGTCGGCAGACATCCGCAGGTGCTGCCGGAACTGACCCGGCTCGTCGACCGGCACCCTCTGCATGAACGTTTCCGCGCCCAGCTGATGACGGCGCTGTACCGGTGCGACCGCCAGGCCGAGGCGCTGGCCCTCTACGACCACGGCAGGCGACTGCTGGGCGACGAACTCGGCGTCGAACCGGGGCCGTTGCTGCGCGAGGTCCACCGCGCCATCCTCGCCTCTGACCCCTGTCTGCACCGCCCCTTGGACCAGTGGCACTAAGTCGCTCAGCCACTCGGCCGCTCAGCGGCTCGGCCACTCAGCCACTCACCGGCTCAGCCACTCGGCCACTCGGCCACTCGGCCGCTCAGCGGCTCAGCGGCTCACCCACTCATCAAGCTCATCTGGGTGATGTACTCATACGGCGTGGGCAGCGTGCCGACCAGCCCCTGCGCCTCGTCCCGTACGGCCGCGAACTCCCTGCGTGCGGCCGTGTCGTCGACCAGTGTGATCGCCGTCGACGGGCGCAGCGGGATCGCCCCCGTGCCCAGCAGAAGGCAGGCGTAGGCGTGCGGCGGCAGCCCCTGGTGGTACGGCGGGACGAGCTCCGCGCCCGGCGGACGCACCCGCCAGCGGGCGATGCGCTCCGCGAGCGCGTCGGGCACCGGCCGGGTCTTGGCGTCCCGCCAGTACTGCGTGTGATCGCGCGCGGCACCGTGGTAGTGCAGCGTCAGGAACTCCCGCGCCCCGTCCATCACCCGGCTGACGGAGGCGTTGTAGCTGTCCCTCAGCTTCGGGTGCCAGTCGGCGGCCGGGAAGTGCCTGACCAGCTGTTCCAGCGCGTGATGGACGAAGGAGGCCCCGGTCGCCTCCAGCGGCTCGACGCGGCCGCCCGGCGCCCCGACCGCCACGCAGTTGTGCTGCCACGCGCGCAGGCTGCGCCCGACGAGCAGCGGGGCGTGGACGGCCTCGACGCCGGCCGCCTCCGGCCCCACGGACTCGCGCAGCGTGCGCTCGGCCTCCTCGGGCGTGCAGTACTCCCGCGCGTACACGTATCCCGTACCGATCCGGCTGAACAGCGGGATCGTCCAGATCCACCCCGACCCGCGCGCGGCCACCGTCGTGTACGGCGGGATGCCGCGCGCCTTCATACGGGTGGGCACCCGCAACGTGACCACGCTGTCGTTGGGCAGTGTGTCCTGGTAGGACAGGTAGGGCACCTTGAGCGCCTTGTGCAGAAGCAGTCCCCGGTCGCCCGTGCAGTCGACGAACAGGTCCCCGTGGATCTCCCCGTGCTCCTTCGTGACCACGTGCTCGATCCAGCCCCGCGCGTCCAGGCGCACCTCCAGGACTTCATCGGCGAGGTACCGCACGCCCCGCCCCACCGCGTACCCGGTGAGGTACCGGGCGAGCGCCCCGGCCTCGAAGTGATAGCCGTAGGGGCCCGCAGCACCACCCCAACCGGCCGGCGCACCGTCCGGCCCTGCCGACGCACCGCCCAGCCCGCCGGCCGCCGATCCGTCCAACTGCCGTGGGCTGCGTCCGGCGTCGCACAGCCACGCCGCGACGAAGCAGTCCCGGTCGAACCGCCCGCTGGGCCCGTTGTGCAGCCACCACTCGGTCAGGGGGAAGCCGGCCACCTCCCGCGTGTCCTCGAACGGAAGGTAGAAATGCTGCTCGGGGCGGTTCCAGTCCTGAAAGCGGACGGCGAGCTTGTACGTGGCGTCGCAGGCCGGCATCCAGTCCTCTTCCTCGAGGCCGAGGAAATCGAAGAAGCTCCGGATGTCACCGAGGGTCGTCTCGTCGTTCTCCGCGGCGGCGCTGCCGGGCTCGTCCTCGACCAGCGTGACCGAAATCCGCTCGCGGAATGCTGCCTTCAGATACGCGGCGGTCATCGAGCCCGCGATGCCTCCGCCCACGATCACGACGTTTTCCGGGTTCTGCGTACTCACGACAGCACCTCAGTTCCTGTGTTCACTTGTGACGCAGTCCAGTTTCCCGCTCAGGCCGTAACTGTGGCATTCACTTCTATGCGGCCTCTACATCAGCGGCGCCTCGCGTAATTCTTCGGCGAGGACAGGAGACTGACGCTTTCCTTGCGTCCGCCCGATGTCCTGTCGACAGGACATCGGGCGGACGCCGGGCAGCTGACTGGTCAAGGGCGGGGTGCGGTGGCGATGATGACGAAGCCGGTGATTCCCGGACCGCCCCGCCAAGGAAACACCGAGGAATTTCGCCGTTTCTCCCACGGCATCCCGGATTCAATATCCCCGAAGGAAGGGCATACCCATGCACAGGAATCCACTCGATGTGCAGGCCTATCGGACGGCGGAGCGGCTGCTGCGACACCACCGCAAGGAACTCGTCCTCGGTGACAAGGTGACGCCGCGGTGGATCGAGGACGGCGCCCGCTTCTGGTACACCGCGAACACGGCCGCCGGGAAGCGATACGTCCTCGTCGACCCGAAGGCGGGCACCCGGCAGGACGCGTTCGACCACGAACGTCTCGCGGTGGCGCTGGCGGCCGCGTCGGGACAGGACGTCGACGCGGCGGCACTGCCGCTCCCGGCGATCCAACCGACCGCCGACGCCGTCGAGTTCGATGCCTTCGGCGAGCACTGGCGGTGCCGTCTGACGGACTACGTGTGCGAGAAGGCCGAGGGCGACGCTCCCGGCAACCCGCTCGAGGCGGCCGCCCCGGACCGCAAGCACGCGGTCTACCGCGCCGGCCACGACCTGCGCGCCCGCTCCCTGGACGGGACCCGGGACTGGGCCCTGACGTCCGACGGCACCGAGGACCTGGACTACGGCGCCAACCCGGATTACCTCATGTACTCCACCCTGCTGACGAAGCTCGGGCTGCCGCACCTGCCGCCCGCCGTGGCCTGGTCCCCCGACTCGACACGGGTCCTGACCCACCGCACCGACCAGCGCGGCGTCCGGCGTACGCACCTGGTGCGGGCCGCGCCCGCCGACGGCGGCGACCCCACCCTGCTGTCCCCGCGCTTCCCCGTGCCCGGCGACGAGCGGATACCCCTCGCCGAGTTCGTCGTGCTCGACGTCACGACCGGCTCGGTCACCACCGCGCGGGCGGAGCCGGTGGCCATGTCGATGATGTCGCCGATCTTCCAGAAGTGGGCCTGGTGGGCCGAGGACGGCTCCGCCGTGTACTACCTGAGCCGGACCCGGGACGCGCACACCCTGAGCCTGCACCGGCTCGACCCGGCCTCCGGCGCCGTGCGGACCGTCCTGACCGAGACCGGCCCCACCCGGGTGGAGCCCGCCCAGCAGCAACTGCAGCCGCCCATGGTCAAGGTCCTGGCCGGCGGGAGCGAGGTGCTGTGGTACTCCCAGCGCGACGGCTGGGGCCACCTCTACCTGTTCGGTGCGGAGACCGGCGAACTGCTCGCCCAGGTGACCTCGGGCCCCTGGGGTGTGCAGGAGATCCTGCACGTCGACGAGCGGGAGCGCGTGGTCTACTTCCTCGCCTCCGGGCTCGTCGAGGAGGACCCCTACCGCCGGTCGGTGTGCCGGGCAGGCCTGGACGGCTCGGGATTCACCCGGCTCACCGACGACGACCTCGACCACGCCGTCACGGTCGCGCAGAACGGCGCGTACTTCATCGACTCGGCGTCCACGACCGGCACCGCACCGGTGATCACCGTGCGGGACTGGACCGGCCGCGTGCTCGTCGAGCTGGAGCGCGCCGACATCACACGCCTGGAGGAGGCCGGCTGGAGCCGGCCCGAACGGTTCCGGGTGACCTCCGCCGACGGCAAGACCGACATCTACGGACTTCTGTATCTCCCCCACGGTTTCGACCCCTCCCGGCGCTACCCCGTGCTCGACACTCCGTACGGCCTGCCGACAGCGAGCCGGGTGAGCCCGTCCTTCGACCCCGGCTACTACGGGTACGAGGCCGAGGCCCTGGCCGCGCTGGGCTTCGTCGTGATCGCCGTGGACGGCCAGGGCTCACCCGGTCGCGACAAGGCGTTCCACGACGCCTCGTACGGCAACCTGGGCGACGCCTGCGGCCTCACCGACCACGTCGCGGCGCTGCGCGAACTGGCCGCCACGCGGCCGTGGATGGACCTGGACCGCGTGGGCGTCACCGGCATGTCGTCGGGCGGGTACGCCGCCGCGCGGGCACTGCTGCGCCACCCGGACGTCTTCAGCGTCGGTGTCGCCGAGTCCGGCATGCACGACTTCCGGCATCTGGAGCCCGGCCTCGCCGAGGCGTACCACGGCCCGTTCGACGCGGAGGCGTACGCCGCCCTCTCCAACGCGGAGTCGGCGGACCGGCTCTCCGGGAAGCTCCTGCTGATCCACGGCGGCCTCGACGACCGGGTCCCTCCCCAGGTGACCCTGCGGCTCGCCGAGCGGCTGATCGCCCACGGCAAGGACTTCGAGCTGGTCGTGGTCCCGGACGCCGACCACATCTACTTCGGCTACGAGCACTACGTGACCCAGCGCAAGTGGGACTTCCTGGTCCGCCACCTGCTGAACGCCGAACCGCCCGCGGACTACCGGCTCCCGCCGGTTCCGATCGACATGGAGGCGCTGGCGGAACTCTTCGGGTAAGCCTCCCGCGGTAAGAAAAGTGCCCGTGCCCCGGATGCCCTCCAGGTCACGGGCACTCTGCGCGTCCACGCGCCAACGGTCAGCCCACCAGGGCGCCCAGCGCCTGCTCCGCCCGCTGCTCCAAAGCCGACGCCCCGACCACGGCGAACTTCTCCTGGGCGGCGCGCAGATGGCGGCGAGCCGCCTCCACCCGCCCCAGCCGGCTGCTCACATCGCCCAGCACCAGGCTGATCTGACCGGCCACCAGCGGGATCCTGCAGTCCTCCGCTATGTCCAGTGCGTCCGCCAGCGTCGTCTCGGCCGCCTCCGCGTCGCCCTTGCCGAGGCGGGTCTCACCGAGCCCGAGCAGCGCGTGCGCGAGGCCGATCATGTCGGACTTCTCCTTGACGATCCGCACCGCGCGCAGGAACGCCTCCTCGGCCGCCGGCAGCTGTCCCAGGGCGAGGTGGACCCGGCCGAGCCGGTGCACCGCCTGGGCCAGGACGCGTGTGCTGTCCGTGTCCCGCTCCGCGATCCGCACCGCGTCCACGGCGAACTGCATCGCCGACTCCGGCCGCCCCCGGTCGAGTTCGGTCTCCGCCATGTTGTGCAGGGTGTGCGCCTCGCAGTAGCGGTCGCCGACGTCGCGGAATATGGGCAGGGCCTCCGAGAAGCGCTCCATGGCGCTGTCCAGCTCGCCCCGCATGCGTTCGCTCGTACCGATGGACCGCATGGCCATCGCCTTGCCGTGGTCCTCCTGAGCCTCCTCGTAGAGGCGCAGCGCCTCCTCGAAGTGCTCGATGCCGGTTTCCAGCCTGCTGTGGCCCAGTTCGAGGGAGCCCAGGAGGTAGCGCATCGCCCCTTGGCCGCGCAGGTCGCCCGCCGCACGGGCCGCCTCCAGTGCGTCCTCGCAGCACCTGCGGCAGTCCTCGCTGTAGTTGCGGGTGCCGAAGAAGATCGACGCGCAGACCGTCAGATCCCAGGCGAGTTCGGCCTGCCCCATCCGGGCTGCCTGCCGCACCGAGGCCACCAGGGCGAGCCGCTCGGCCTCGTACCACTCCAGCGGCACGGCGAGCAGCTCGTCCAGAAGTCCCGAGTCGATCCTCCGCCGCTGGACACCGCTGTGCACCCCGGTGCCACTGCCGGCGTTCTCGCGCCGGTCGGCCTCCTCCGCGATGGTCAGGAAGGTACGCAGGAAACGGGTGGAGGCGGCCAGCCGGTCGGGCTCCGACTCCTCCTGCCGGGCCCGCTCGCGCGCGTACAGCCGCACCAGGCCGTGGAAGCGGTAGCGCAGCTGCCCGGTGGGGTCGATGCTGACCACCTCCAGGAACTGGGCGTCGACCAGGTCCTCGATGAGCCGCTCCGCGTCCAGCGCTTCCTTGTTGAGCAGCGCGGCACCGACCCAGGCCGTGAAGTCCGGTACGTCCAGCAGCCCGAGCCTGCGGAAGAGCCGGGCCGCCTCCTCGGGCAGATACCGGTAGCTCAGCGCGAGGCTGGCGCGGACCTGCGACTCGCCCTGGCTGAGCTCGTCCAGCCTGCGGCGTTCGTCGCTCAGTCGCGTCACCAGATAGCGCACCGTCCAGTGCGGCTTGGAGGCGAGCCGGGCGGCGGCGATCCGCAGGGCCAGCGGAAGCCGGTCGCACAGTTCGACCAGCCGGGCGGCATCGGCGCGGACGGTCGCGATCCGGCGCTCGCCCACGATCGCCGTGAGCAGCTCGACGGCCTCCGGCTCGGACAGCAGGCCCAGATGCACCCGGGCCTGCGACGGCCAGGTGACGAGCTCCTCCATCTGGTCCCGGCTGGTGACGAGCACACAGGACTGTCCGCCGCCGGGCAGCAGCGGGCGGACCTGCGCGTAGGTGCGCGCGTTGTCGAGGACGATCAGGACCCGGCGGTCGGTGAGCAGGCTCCGGTACAGCGAGACCCGCTCCTCCAGGTCGGTGGGCACCTGCTCACCGGGCACACCGAGGGAGCGCAGGAAACGGCTGAGGACGTCGTGGGCGGAGACGGGCTCGTGATGTTCGTCGTACCCGCGCAGGTCGGCGAAGAGCTGACCGTCCGGGAAGTGCTCCACCGCGCGGAAGGCCCAGCGCATGGCCAGACCGCTCTTGCCGATCCCGGCGGCGCCGGTGATCAGGCCGATCGTGGAGCCGCGGTCCTCGGCCTCCGAGGACACCAGGCTCTCCAGGGCGGCGAGTTCCTCCGTACGACCGGTGAAGGCCGGTACGTCGGGCGGCAGTTCGGACGGCACGGCGAGCGCCGGGGCCGGCGCCTGGGCCTGGGCCTGCTGGGCCGGACGGCGCTCCACGGTGGGCGCCACGGGAGCGAGCGAGGGGTCGTCGCGCAGGATCGCGTCGTGGAGTTCATTGAGGTCCGGGCCCGGCTCGATGCCGAGTTCGTCGATGAACTGGGTGCGGGCGTCCCGGTAGGTCTCCATCGCGTCGGCGCGTCGGCCCGAGCGGTACTGCGCGAGCATCAGATGGTGCCGGATGCGTTCGCGCAGCGGGTGCTCGCGCACCATGGCGGCCAGCTCCGGGATGAGTTCCTGGTGCTGGCCGAGTTCCAGGTGTACGAGGGTGGAGTCGTCGTAGGCGTTGAGCCGGTGTTCCTCCAGCCGGGCCGCCTCGTCCTCGATCAACTGCCCGCTCACTCCGGAGAAGGCGGGCCCCCGCCACAGGTCGAGCGCCTGGGCGTAGTTCTGCGCGGCCTCCGGAAGCCGGCCCTCCTTGGCGCACTGTTCGGCGGTTTGGACCAGGTCGGTGAAGTCCAGCGAATCGAAGCGGTGGCTCTCGGTGTTGAGCACATATCCCGGGTGGGAGGTGACGATGACGTCGTCGGTGGCGCCCGCGCTTTTGAAGATCTTCCGGAGTGCCGCGACGCATATCGCGACCTGAGTGCGTGAGGTGGGTGGCGGATTGCTGTTCCAGACCGTGTCCACCATCGTGTCGACCGGAACGACGCGACCGGGGGTGACCAACAGCAGGGCGAGGATGGCCCGTTGGCGCGCGCCGCCGAGCGGCACGCTCGCCTCGCCCGCGGTCACCGCGAGCGGTCCCAAGACCTTGAACCTGAGTTGTTCGCCCACCCCGGCTCCCCCCTGTCGAAGTCCCGACCTCCGGACGACAACCAATGTAGGTCACCAGGGGACCTGTTCCGGTCCGGAGCACTGGCCGTATGCGCAGGCAACAGCCGGTGAAAAGCGGGGAGTTGACGCGGAGGGTTATACGGGGAGTTGGCCGGGCCGTGTACCGCCGGGAAGAAGGGGCGGGTTTCTCGGACACTCCGGCGGAGAGCGGTCAGATCGGCGGGGGTTTGTGGATCACCCCTCGCGGCTCCGCTTCTCGGATGGAAATCGCCGGGTGGAGTCAGGACCGGTGCGCAGAAGAAGGTGCGCGGAAGAACGTACGAAGAAGAATCAGCGAGCTGGTGGGAGCGGTGCTCCCGGGGAGCGGCAGCGGACTGCGGCTCAGCCCCAGCCGCCCGGGTCCTGCATGGTGCTGAAGCCGGCGGTGGACGCGGACTTCGACGAACCCCAACCACCCGGGTCCTCCTGCACCGTGGCGGCCGACGAGCCCCAACCACCCGGGTCCTGCTGGGCGGTGGCGACCGCCGAACCCCAACCACCCGGGTCCTGCTGGGCGGCGGCGGTGACCTTGGACGAACCCCACCCGCCCGGGTCCTCGACGCCGGCGCCGAGCGTGCTCACGGCGGTACCGCCGACGGTGTAGAGGGCCGTTCCGGCGACGAGCGCGACGATGGCGGACTTGGCTGCGACAACCCACTTGGTGTTCATCTTGATTCAGTCCCTCTCGGCAGAAGCCCAGTTGCCTGAGCTGCGGTTTTTCCGTCTGCCAAGAAAGTTAGGGAGGCGCGCTTTCGGGCTGTTATCGCCTCAGCTTCGCCTGCCGGGCAGGCCTTTAACTGGCGGGCCGGGAAGCGATAACGGGCCCCTGGGGGAGGGTTTTCCACCCCCCGACAGCGGAGGATTTCCTGCTATCCCGGCACCTCGGCGGAGCGAAGACTCGGTAGGGCGGCAGAGGCTCTGCCGCGGTACGGAGGTGAAACCGCAATGACGCCATTCCCCGCAGCCGGCTCCGCGCCGGTTCTCGCCGGAGGCGCCGACGCACCGCAGATCGCCGCCGAGTGCCACATCTGGTCGCTGCCACCGCTGCCCCACCCGTCGTCCTGGTTCGGTCTGCTGGACAGCTCGGAGCTCCTGCGCTGCTCGTCCTTCGCCCATGAACTCGACCTGGCGCGCTTCGTCACGGGACGGATGCTCGCCAAGACCGCCCTGGCCTCGCTGGTGGGCACCAGCCCCGAGGCGATCCGCTTCCGCACACGGTGCACGGAGTGCGGCGGCCCCCACGGCAAGCCGCACGCGGTGGGCGCGGGTGCGGGATGGGAACTGTCCATCTCGCACTCGGGCGACATCGTGGCGGTGGCGATCGCCCTGGGCAGCCCGTTGGGCCTCGACGTCGAACAGGCCGAGCCCTGGAGCGGCCCCGAACTGCCGCCGGAGTACGAACTGGTCCTCACTCCCGTCGAGCGGGCGGCGGTCGAGGCGCTCCCCGAGGAGCGGCGCGCCCGTGCCTGCCTGACCTACTGGACGCGCAAGGAAGCGGTCCTGAAGGCCACGGGAGAGGGACTCAACACACCCATGACCGACTTCACGCTCTCCGGCCCGGAGGAACCACCCACCCTGCTGACCTGGCATCCACCGGACGCGACCCGCCCGGTCCCCGCGCTCGCCGACGTCAGGCTGGGCGAGGACTGCCACGGTGCGGTGGCCGCGCTGGGCGTCCGCTCCGTCCTGCCGACCGTCCACAGCAGCGCCGAACTGCTGCCCGCGGGACAGGCGGTGAAGAGGAGGCCGCACGCGCATCCCGTGCGGATCATCTCGACGGAGCGACCGCCACCAGGCAGCACCGGCCGGGCGAGGTCTCCAGCCGGCGCACCGCACTGACCGGACCGGCCCCGCGGAACGCCGTCCGGGCCCGGCGAACCCCGCCTGCCCCGGACACACCGCACCCCCGCGGGGCATCCCCCGACCCGCACCCACCCATCCACCGTCTTCGCCGCCCCATCAACCGTCTTCGCAGACCCTCCCCGAGGAGTCCCCCATGCCCAAGATCACCTACGTCGCCGCCGACCGGGCCGAGCAGACGCTCGACCTCCCTCTGGGCACCACCGTCATGCGCGGCGCCCTCACCAACGACGTCGACGGCATCGTCGGCCAGTGCGGCGGCTACGCCCAGTGCGGCACCTGCCATGTCTTCGTCGACCCCGACAGCCTCGACAAGCCAGGGGCGATGGAGCCGGACGAGGACGACATGCTGGACTTCACGGCCTGCCCGCGCGAACCCAACAGCCGGCTGAGCTGCCAGCTCGAAGTCACCGAAGCCCTCGACGGCCTGATCGTCCACCTCCCCGAACGGCAGACGTGATGAGTACGCGAGAAGAGGCCGGGCACGTCGTCGTCATCGGCGCCGGGCAGGCCGGCCAACAGACCGCGGTGTCCCTGCGCGAGGGCGGCCACTCGGGCCGTATCACCCTCATCGGCGACGAGGGCGTCCTCCCGTACGAACGCCCGCCGCTGTCCAAGGCGTACCTCAAGGGGGACGCGGACGAGAGCCGGCTGTGGCTGAGGCCCGAGACGTTCTACGAGCGCCATGCGATCGAGCGGGTCACGGGCACCGCGGTCGCCGTCGACCGGGCGGCGCGGACCGTGCGCCTCGACGACGGCACCGTCCACGACTACGGCCACCTGGTCCTGGCGACCGGGGCCCTGCCACGGGCCCTGCCGGTACCCGGCTCCGGCCTGCGCGGCGTACGGACCCTGCGCACGCTCGCGGACGCCGAGAGCCTCAAAAAGGACCTCGCCGGCGCCGCGCACGTGGTCGTCGTCGGCGCCGGGTTCATCGGCCTCGAATTCGCCGCCGCGGCCCACGACCTGGGACACGAGGCGACAGTCGTGGAGGCACTCGGGCGACCCCTGGCCCGAGTCGCCTCGGCACCGACGGCCGAGCACTTCACCCGCCTGCACGAGCAGCACGGCAACGAACTGCACTTCGGGCAGGGCATCGCCCGCTTCCACGGCGACAGCGACAGCGGCGGCGGCGAAGGGCGGGTGGCCGCGGTGGAACTGACCGACGGCCGCCGGCTGCCGGCGGACCTCGTGCTGGTCGGTGTCGGAGTGACCCCGTGCACGGAACTGGCCGAGGCTGCCGGGCTGCGAGTCGCCGGAGGGATCGTCACCGATTCCCGGCTGCTGACGAGCGATCCTCATATTTCAGCGGTCGGCGACTGCGCGGCGTTCCCCCATGCGCGCTCGGGCAGGCGCCTGCGGCTCGAGTCGGTACAGAACGCCGTCGACCACGGCCGTCTGGTCGCCGACCGGCTCACCGGCACCACCAGGACGTACGACGAACTGCCCTGGTTCTGGAGCACCCAGTTCACGACGACCCTGCAGATCGCGGGGCTCGGTCACGACCACGACACCCAGGTGGTCCTGAACGGGGATTCCGGAGGTTCCGGAAACTCCGGAGCCTTCTCCGTCCTGCTCTTCCGCGGGGACGATCTTCTCGCGGTCGAGTCCGTCAACCGCTCCGCCGACCACATGGCGGCGCGCAGGATCCTCGGCAGCGGCATCCCGCTGACCCGCCGGGAGGCGTCCGCCGCCGGCTTCACCCTCAAGGGACATCTCAAGGAGCACCTCGGGGCACGGTCGGGCAGGCCTGTGCCAGTGGCGGTGTGAGGGGCGGAACATGCCCCGCGCGTGAGGAGCGTCCGCGATCCATCCTCCGCGGACCCCCGAAAGCCCCCGAGCCGAGGGAACCGGCCCCGACCGGGCCGACCCGACCGGCACGCGGATGCGCGACGGCGCCCGACCGGCGCCGACGCATCCGCGGCACAACGTTCGTTCCTGCTGGTGGGACCCTTGAATACCCCTGTTCGCTGCTCCACTCCACGATCGTCCAGCGGTTCTTGCGCGGCAGGTCCGACAGCAGCCCCAGCACCAACCGCCCGGCCCGCAGTCTCGGTTCGACCCGGGCGAACCGGCCCGCGATACGGCCGTGCGGCAGCCGACGGTACGTGACTGCGGGTGACCCCCCGTTCAGCGGACAGCGTCGAGCGCCGCCGCGTGGGGCGTGTCACCGTGATTGCGTAAACCGCGCCCGCCCAGGTTTCCACGCCGGGGATATCTCGCGGAACGGAGCCGAGATGAGGAACACGACGCACGCCCGCGTAGATGCGCGAAACAGGCACCCGCGCCGGTCGGAGCGCGATTGGAGAAGAGCCCTTGCCGCGGCAGGGACCGCCTTGGCGCTCGGCGCGGCCGGGACCTTGACGACAGCATGCGGTCCGACGGCGACAGGGGCATCGAGGCAAGAAGACGCACCCGAAGAACTCCGCGATCGCCTCGCCGCCACGGAACAGCCACTGCGGGGCAACGAGGCACAGCGCGCCTTCCAGGACGTCGCCGATGCCATGGCCGACGCCCGGGACGCGGGAATGGAGCCGCAGGAAATGCTCGGGGAGGTGCTCGCCTCACACGCCCGCCAGTGGAAAAGGCGTGACGGCATGGAAGCATTCCTCGAGAACAATGCCGAGTTGAACGGTCACTCGGTGACGGTGCAGGCTCCCTCGAGGAAGGGAAACCAGGGTGCCGGCGGGCGACAGGCAGTCGGAGGAGATCCGGGGGCCGCCCCGAATGCCCCGGCCCAGGCCCAGGCCCAGCCCACGGTGACGACCTTCTTCACCAACGGCGTCCTTAACAACAGCGTCCTGGATCTGCCCCAGGCCGGGACCGCGCTGGGCGACGCCCTGGTGCAGCAGATCACCACCGTGTACAACCGCAGCGCCGTGGACCCCGTAGGAAGCGTGCGCGCCGGTATGGCCGCGGCCCAGACTCCGGACGTCAAGAAGGACAAGCCTCAAGAGGTGGTCGACCTGATCGACTCCCTGACCCATCCACTCGCAGTGCCTGACCTGATGGTCACGGTGACGGCCGCCGGAGATGCTCTGAAGAATTCCATGCCAGGGCTGGTGAACAGGTGGGCCTCGCCGGAAGCCGCCAGGAAGAGCCCCGCGTACGGCGAGCTGAAGAAGCAGGTGCGCACCGAACTGAACGCCGGCAACCGAGTCGTTCTGGTCGCCCACAGCGACGGTTGTTTCATCATTCGGCAGGTCAAGCGAGATCTGGATGCGGATGTATCGGCCAAACGCCCCGGCCCCTCTCCCATCGGAGCGATCTACATCGCACCGCCCTTCAAGGATGAGGATCCCACCACTCTGAACACCGACGACAGCCGCTACATCCTGCTCCCCAACGACATCATCAACAGCATCAACAACGACTCACTTGACCCCACCGCCAAAGCGACGCCACCGCAGCCCGAGCTGAACCCCCTGGCCATCCACTTCATCAACAATTACCTGCAGAAGGGCTCGAAAACCCGCCAGCAGATCATCGACGGCCACAACGGCGTCACCAGCTACATCTGCAAGTCGCCTGCCGTGGGCGGCCTGAAGCGCCGGCCCGGCCAGGAGCCGGAGTGCGAAGAGCCGCCGCGCGGTGAAACGACTCCCGGCACCCAGCGGCCTACCGAAACCGCACCCGAGGAGACACCCGGCGAGACATCGGAGCGGCCCGAACTGACTCCCGAGGAGACACCCGAGGAGACACCCGGGGAGCAAACGCCCGGCACGCAGACGCCCGAAGAGCCCCCGGCGGATACCCCCGGCGAGCAGACACCCCACGAACCCCCCGTCTCCCCGCCGGAACACACCCCCGCACCGCAGCACGTGCCGGGCCTTCCCGGAGCAGCCAGGCGAACCGTCCGGTAGTTCGTGCGAAAGCGGCACTGCCGTCAGGTTCTGCCGTCAGGTTCTGCCGTCAACGCCCTCACGATCCAAGATCGTGAGGGCGTTTTCCCAGGTAGAGCACAGAGCCCCCTGTCGGATTCGAACCGACGACCTTCGCTTTACAAGAGCGGCGCTCTGACCAGCTGAGCTAAGGAGGCGGGTGGGCATGCGTGCCAGCAGCCCGTGCACGCGTGCGTGCCCGTGCAGTGTACCCACGTCACCGGTGGGCCCCGTCGAAAATTTCCGCGAAGTTCACAGCCTCCCACCTACTGACAGAACGAGTGAACCCCGGGTACCGTCCTGACCCAGTTCACCTATGTGGACTACACCACCACGGAACCGCCCGTGGTGGCACACCACCTTTACAACGGATCGTCCGGCACGTTCCTGCCGGTGAAGGGGGCCCATTCACCATGGCCACTGTCTCGTTCGACAAGGCGACCCGGATCTACCCGGGCACCGAGAAGCCCGCCGTCGATGGTCTCGAAATCGAGATCGAGGACGGCGAATTCCTTGTTCTGGTCGGTCCGTCCGGCTGCGGCAAGTCCACCTCGCTCCGCATGCTGGCGGGGCTCGAGGACGTGAACTCCGGCTCCATCCGCATCGGTGACCGCGATGTCACGCACCTGCCGCCGAAGGACCGGGACATCGCCATGGTGTTCCAGAACTACGCGCTGTACCCGCACATGACGGTCGCCGACAACATGGGCTTCGCGCTCAAGATCGCGGGCGTCAACAAGGCGGAGATCCGGCAGAAGGTCGAGGACGCGGCGAAGATCCTCGACCTGACCGACTACCTGGCCCGCAAGCCCAAGGCTCTCTCCGGTGGCCAGCGGCAGCGTGTCGCGATGGGTCGCGCCATCGTGCGTGAGCCGCAGGTCTTCCTCATGGACGAGCCGCTGTCGAACCTCGACGCCAAGCTCCGTGTCTCCACGCGTACGCAGATCGCGTCGCTGCAGCGCCGCCTCGGCATCACCACCGTGTACGTGACCCACGACCAGGTCGAGGCCATGACCATGGGCGACCGGGTGGCCGTACTCAAGGACGGTCTGCTGCAGCAGGTCGACACGCCGCGCAACATGTACGACCGGCCGGCGAACCTGTTCGTCGCCGGGTTCATCGGCTCCCCGGCCATGAACCTCGTCGAGGTCCCGATCACGGACGGCGGCGTGAAGTTCGGCAACAGCGTGGTGCCGGTCAACCGGGACGCGCTCAAGGCCGCCTCCGACAAGGGTGACCGGACCGTCACCGTCGGTGTCCGCCCCGAGCACTTCGACATCGTCGAGCAGAACGGCGGCGCCGCGCAGGCCCTCTCCAAGGAGACCGAGGACGCCCCGGCGGGCCTCGCCGTGTCGGTCAACGTCGTCGAGGAGCTGGGCGCCGACGGCTACGTCTACGGCAGCGCCAAGGTCGGCGACGACCTCAAGGACCTGGTCGTCCGCGTCAGCGGCCGCGCGGTCCCGGAGAAGGGCGCCACGCTCCACGTGGTGCCGCGTCCGGGCGAGACCCACGTCTTCTCGACGTCCACCGGTGAGCGCCTCTCCGACTGAGATTTCGACTGAGACGATGACACCCCATAGCGGGTGAAATCATCCAGGTTGACGAAAAGGGCCCCGCAGTCCACTGCGGGGCCCTTTGCCTTGTCGACAAATACCCCGGCATACCGGCCATTTCGATCCACGTACGTCAACCTCGTGCCATGAATCGGGGGTCAGTCGTCCCCCGAATTGATTACCAAATGTAGCCAAATCACCACCCCGCGCTACCCTCACTCGCGTGAAGCACTCCACTAACCCATCGACACGACACAGTCGTGGCACCGCCGGCCGACCGGCGCGGCGCGGCCGCGGCCCGGCCCGCCGGATCGGCCGCACCCTCGCCCTTGTTCTGCCCGTCGTCCTGGTGCTCTCCGGGACTCTCGCGGTCGCCCGGGTCAACTGGTCGGGGAACGAGCCCTCGGCCTCGGTACTCGCCGCCTCCGCCCAGGACGCCTCCCTGCCCGCCACGTCCCGCGCCCCGCAGGAGGTGCTGCGCGACAAGCTCCTGATGGAGCTCCAGGAGGAGGACCCCGCGGTGGCGCTCACACACCTCCAGGAGGCGGTGAACGGCCGTCCGTCCCTCGCCAGGCACTGCGCCTCCATCGCCCGCACGCTGGGCCGCGCCGCCGTCCGCGTGTACGGCCCGTCCCGCGCGCAGTCGTACGCACGCCCCGTCTGCGACACATCCTTCGCCACGGGCGTCGCCGCCCAGACGCCCTGAACACCGGGCCGCACAGCCGGGCGGCCACACAGCCGAGCAGCCGCACCGCGGGGTCGTACGGACGCAGCGATGATCCCCGCGATGCGCGAGCGGGGCGCCGCGTACAGTTTCGTCATGACAGATCCGAACGTCGCGTCGCGCCCCGTTCAAGCCGTTGTCCTGGCCGGCGGCCAGGGCTCCCGGCTGCGCCCCTACACCGACGACCGGCCCAAGCCGATGGTCGAGATTCCCGGCACCGGGACCCCGATCATCGGCCATCAGCTGGCCTGGCTCGCCGGGGAGGGCGTGACGGACGTCGTCGTCTCGTGCGGCCATCTCGCCGAGGTCCTCCAACGGTGGCTGGAGTCGACCGAGTTCCCCATCCGCGTCACCACCGTGGTCGAGACGGAGCCTCTGGGCCGCGGCGGGGGCCTCAAGTTCGCCGCCAAGCATCTCCCGCACCCCGACCGCCCTTGGTACGCGACGAACGGCGACATCTGGACCCGTTTCCCGCTGCGCGACATGTCGGACTTCCACACCGAGCGTGACGCGGTGGCGACCCTGGCACTGGCTCGCCCGCGGATCCCCTGGGGTGCCGTCGAGACCGACGACTTCGGTCACATCACGGACTTCATCGAGGCACCGCCGACGTCGTACCAGGTCAACGCGGGCGTCTACGTCTTCACTCCCGAGTTCACCGAGCTGCTCCCCGAACGCGGCGACCACGAGCGCACCACGTTCCCACGGCTGGCCCGCGAACGCCGCCTGGCCGGCTATCCGCTCCCGCAGGGCTCGTACTGGCGCGCCATCGACACGGCGAAGGACCTCACGGAGGCGGCGAAGGAGCTGGCGGCGCTGGGTCGTTGACCCTCGGCCTCCTCACGGCACGTCGATGGGGCCCCGCACTTCACGAGTGCGGGGCCCCATCGACGTGCCGAACCAAGTACGGAACCAAGTACGGGACCAAGGGTGTTACCCGAGCAGGCCACCCACCAGCCGGTCCGAGTTGCCGCCGCCCGAGCCGCCGCTCGAACCGGTGCCACCGGAGCCGCTGCCGCCACCCGAGCCACCGGAGGAACCCGTGCCGCCCGTACTGGCTCCGCCCGAGGAGGACGGGCCCGCACTGGTGCTCGGCGCCTGCGGTGCGGCCGACTGCCGAGGCGGGACCTGCCCGGTGCCCTGGGTCTCGCTGGGCCGGCCCGCGTCGGTACCGGCGGTGGCGGACTCACGGGCCGCACCCGGGCTGCTCGCGGCACCGCCCGAGGGACTTGCCGAAGTCCCGCCTTGCGTGGGCGAGTCGGCCGCCGAAGGGCTCTGGCCGTCACGGCGCTTGCGGGGCTCGTCGGGGAGCGGGGAGCCGGGGAGTTCGTTGCGCGGGGCCTCGCCCGGTCCGGGGACGACCACGCGGTCGGCGTCGCGGACGGCGCCGCCGAGCAACGAGCCGGTGAGCAGCGTGAGTCCGACGACCACGGTCGCGACGAAGCCGCCCCGGCGCAGTACGCGACGGCGCAACTCCCAGATCCCGGCGCGTGGCCCGAGGGAGCGCCAGGCCTCCCCGCTGAGCCGGCTGTCGACGGAGTAGACGGGGGCACCCGCGATGATCAGCGGCGACCAGGCGGCGAGGTAGATGATGTCGGGCGCGTCGTAGACGGGGACGGTCTTCCAGCTGACGGTGAGGATGAGCGCGGCCGACAGCATCGCGCCGACGACGGCGGCGACCCGCTGCCACAGGCCCAGGACGGTGAGGACGCCGACGATCACCTGGAAGAAGGCGATGAGGAGTCCGGAGCCGACGGGGTGCTCCAGCGCGAACTGGCGCATTGGCTCGGCCAGTTCCCACGGGTGCAGCGAGTTCAGCCACTTGACCATGGAGCCGCGCTCCCCGCCGTCGAAGTAGACGGGGTCGCAGAGCTTGCCCATGCCGGCGTAGATGGAGATGCAGCCAAGGAAGACGCGCAGGGGGAGCAGGACGACGCCGAGGTTCAGACGGCGGTCGGGGTAGTACGCGTGCCGCACGGAACCGGCGCGGTGCGCCCTGAGCCGGGTGTCGCGGCCGGACCCGGCCTGGTCGCCGCTGTCCTCCCCGTCCTTGGCCCCATCCCCGTCCCCGTACCCGTACCCGTACTCCTGCCCGTCCCTCTCCCCGTCCTCGTACGAGTCACCCGCGAACTCGCCCTGCGCGTACGGAGTTTCCTCCATCTCCTCGTACGCGCTGCCCGCCCTGCGCATCTGGGGCAGCAGGGGGGTCATGGGGTCGCGAGGGCCGCCGACCCTGGGGGTCGGGAGGGTGGCGTCGGCGTCGTATCCGCCGTCGGCCCCGTATGTGTCGTCGGCCCCGTATGTTCCGCCTGAGCCGTATGCGCCGCCGCCGGCGTCGTACCTGTTGTCGTCGCCGTATCCGCGCGAACTGTAGCCGCCCGAGCCGTAACTGCCGTATCCGCCGGAGCCGTCGACGCCGATGCGCGGGATGACCTGGGTCGCGCCCGCGTCGCCCATCGGGTCCTCGGCGCCGTAGGGCACGCTGGTGCTCCGTACGGCCTGCAGCAGCCGGGTGGCGCCGGTGTCGTCGGGTGCGGATCTCCCGCTCCAGACGACGGGTGAGCGGCGGCGGGCGCCGACGGCCCTGCCGCCGACGGGGACGCGCGCGTTGTCCTGCGTGGAGTTCAAGTACCGTGCGGCGGGCGGGGACTGCGTGCGCGACGGAGTGTTGAGCTGCACACGGAAGCTCGCATGATTGACGATGACCTGCGCCGGATCGCTCGGCACCTTCACCATGCTCAGCGCGGGAGCGTCGTCGAAACCCAACGAGCGGTCCCCCGTGGGAGTGCGGGGTGTTCTGGTGTCCACACTCATCTAACCGAGTGACATGTCGTTAGGACACTGGTTTGGCCGGGCCGATCTGTCCGGACCGCGTCAAGATCACCCCGCCCGCCCACATTGCCCCAGGGGGAGGCCTTTTCGGACCACCCCCGAGCACGGGCAACGCGGACTCAGGCGCGGCGCCGCGCCGCCTCGTACAGCACAACTCCCGCCGCCACACCGGCATTCAGCGACTCCGCACCGCCCGGCATCGGAATCCGCACCCGGAAGTCGCAGGTCTCGCCCACGAGTCGGGACAGGCCCTTGCCCTCGCTGCCGACGACGATGGCGACGGGGCCCGCGAGGGCTTCGAGGTCGCCGAGTTCGATCTCGCCGTCGGCGGCCAGGCCGACGACGGCGATGCCCGCCTTCTTGTACGCCTCCAGGGCGCGCGTCAGGTTGGTGGCGCGCGCGACGGGCGTACGGGCGGCGGTGCCGGCCGAGGTCTTCCAGGCGCCCGCGGTCATGCCGGCGGCGCGACGCTCGGGTACGACGACGCCATGGCCGCCGAACGCGGTGACGGAGCGGACGACAGCGCCGAGGTTGCGCGGGTCCGTGACGCCGTCGAGCGCGACGATCAGCGGGTCCTGGCCCTCGTCGTACGCGGCGGCGGCGAGGTCCTCGGGGTGCGCGTACTCGTACGGCGGGACCTGGAGGACCAAGCCCTGGTGGTTGAGGCCGTTGGTCATACGGTCGAGTTCGGGGCGGGGGGCCTCCATGAGGTGGATGCCGCCGCGCTCACCGGCGAGCTGGAGCGCCTCGCGCACCCGCTCGTCGTTGTCGATGAACTGCTGGACGTAGAGCATGGTGGCGGGCACGCCCTCGCGCAGCGCCTCGACGACCGGGTTGCGGCCGACGACCATCTCGGACGCGGACCTGCCACCGCGGCCCTTGGGGCCGGGGCGCCCGGTCGCGCGGCGCACCTTGGCCTGCGCGGCGCGCTGCTTGGCGTGCCCCTTGCGCATCTCGGCGGGCGGCGTGGGGCCCTTGCCTTCCAGGCTCCGGCGCCGTTGGCCGCCACTGCCGACCTGCGCGCCCTTCTTGCCGGACATGCGACGGTTGTTCGCGGCCATGACCTACCTGTCTCTGTTCTCTGTGATGCGTAACTCTGTGGATGCGTTGACTCTGTGGATGCCTACGTCGTACTGGTGTCTACGAGTATGACGGTGCTCAGCGCGGGCCGAGCGACCAGCGCGGGCCCTGCGGGCTGTCCTCGATGACGAGGCCCGACTGGTTGAGCTGGTCGCGGATGGCGTCGGCGGTGGCCCAGTCCTTGCGGCCGCGGGCGGCCTCGCGCTGGTCGAGAACCATGCGTACGAGGGCGTCGACAACGCCGTGGAGGTCCTGGCCGCGCTCGCTCTCGCCCGCCCACTGCGGGTCGAGCGGGTCGAGACCGAGGACACCGAGCATGGCACGGACCTCGGCGAGCCGGGCCACGGCCGCTTCCTTGTCGTCCGCGGCCAGCGCGCTGTTGCCCTGCCGGACCGTGGTGTGCACGATGGCGAGGGCCTGGGGAACGCCCAGGTCGTCATCCATGGCCTCGGCGAAGGCGGGCGGCACCTCGTCGGCGGGGGCGACCTCGCCCCCGGCCAGCTCGATGACGCGCTGCACAAAGCCCTCGATGCGCGCGAACGCCGACTCGGCCTCGTGCAGGGCCTCTTCGCTGTACTCGATGGTCGAGCGGTAGTGCGGGGTGCCGAGGTAGTAGCGGAGCACGATCGGCCGCCAGTGCTTGACCATCTCGCTCACGAGGACGGAGTTGCCCAGCGACTTGGACATCTTCTCGCCGCTCATGGTGACCCACGAGTTGTGCACCCAGTACCGCGCGAAGTCGTCGCCGAAGCCCTTCGCCTGGGCGATCTCGTTCTCGTGGTGCGGGAAGATCAGGTCGATGCCGCCGCCGTGGATGTCGAACGCGGAGCCCAAGTACTTGTGGGCCATGGCGCTGCACTCCAGGTGCCAGCCCGGCCGGCCGCGACCCCAGGGCGTCTCCCAGCTCGGCTCCCCCGCCTTCGCGGCCTTCCACATGGCGAAGTCACGGGGGTCCCTCTTCCCCGTCTCGCCCTCCTCGGAGGGCTGGCGCAGATCGTCCAGGTCCTGGTTGGAGAGGGAGAGGTAGCCGGGGAGGGAGCGCACGTCGAAGTAGACGTTCCCGTCGGCCTCGTAGGCGTGCCCGCGCTCGATGAGCGTGCGCATCATCTCGACCATCTCGGTGATGTGGCCGGTGGCGCGGGGTTCGTACGTGGGCGGCAGGCAGCCGAGGGCCTGGTAGCCGTCGTTGAACGCGCGCTCGTTCTCGTAACCGATCGACCACCACGGCCTGTTCTGCTCCGCGGCCTTCTTGATGATCTTGTCGTCGATGTCGGTGACATTGCGGACGAACGTCACGTCGTAGCCGCGGTAGTCGAACCAGCGGCGCATGATGTCGAAGTTGAGCCCCGACCGGATGTGCCCGATATGGGGGGCGGCCTGCACGGTGGCACCGCACAGGTAGATCGAAACACAACCCGGCGTGAGCGGGGCGAAGTCACGGATCTGCCGAGCGCTGGTGTCGTACAGGCGAATAGTCACCCCTCCAGGGTAGTGGCCCCCAGCCAGTGCCCCTACCTCCGGTGGTATAGCGGCTCGCCGGGTGAGTGGGGCGCGCCCTTCAGGGGCGCGGGGAACTGCGCGACCAGCCACAACCGACCCGCACCCGAAATACGAACCCCACCCCCCCACCCCCTCCCGCCCAGGGCGACTGCGGTAGGGGCGGCGGGGGCGAAAACCCCCGGGGTCAGCCCGTGCGCACGACGAGCGCTGTCGCGATCGCCATCAGCCCCTCGTCCCGCCCCGGAAACCCAAGCCCGTCGGTCGTGGCACCGGAGACCGAGACAGGCGCCCCCACCACACCGGACAGAAGCGCCTGCGCCTCATCCCGACGCTTGCCGATCTTGGGCCGCGGCCCGACAACCTGAACGGCGACGTTGCCGATCGTGAAACCCGCGTCGCGCACGATGCGCACGGCCTCGGCAAGGAGCGTGACACCGGACGCACCGGCCCACTCGGGCCGCCCCGTACCGAAGTGCGCCCCGAGATCCCCCAGCCCAGCCGCCGAGAACAGCGCATTGCACGCGGCATGCGCGACGACGTCCGCGTCGGAGTGCCCGGCCAGCCCGGCGCCCTCGCCCTCCCATTTCAGCCCCGCGCACCACAACTCACGCCCCTCTTCGAAGGCGTGGATGTCGGTCCCGACGCCGACCTGCGGCAGCAGCACCTGCTGGGGAGACTCGGAGCGCTCGATGCTCTCGATCCTCTCGGGACGCTCAGAAGCCATCGTTCGCCCTCCTCCGAGCCAGGACCGCCTCGGCGAGGACCAGGTCGAGCGGCCGGGTCACCTTGAACGCCTCCTCGTGCCCCGGCACGACCACGACCGGCTTGCCCACCTGCTCGACCATCCCGGCGTCGTCGGTGACAGCGTTCGTGACGGCCTCGTGGGCGTGCAGCAAGGTGTCACGGTCGAAGCCCTGCGGAGTCTGCACGGCACGCAGCCGAGCCCGCTCGGGCGTCCCGACCACCGGCTCGGGCTCGAGCGAGCCGTCGCCGCGCGGCTCGACCTCCTTGACGGTGTCGGCGAGCGGCAGCGCCGGCACGACCGCCACGGCTCCGTCGCGTACCGCCTCGATGACCGCGTCGACCGTGTCGACGGGCACCAGCGGCCGGGCCGCGTCGTGCACGAGCACGATGTCGATGCCGGGCGGCAGTGCGTCGAGCCCGAGCTTCACGGACTCCTGGCGGGAGTCTCCACCGGGGACGACGAGGAAGTCGGTCCGCTCGGGCAGCGCGTGCGAGTCGAGGAGCGCCTTGACCTCGGCGGTGCCGTCGGGCGGAGCCGCGACGACGACCAACGAGACGGCGCGGGACGCGGCCATGGCGCGCACCGCGTGGATGAGCATGGGAGTGCCGTTCAGCGCGCGAAGCGCTTTGGGGGCGCCCGGGCCGAGGCGCACGCCTCGGCCGGCGGCCGGAATCACGGCCGCGGTACGGGCCCCCGAAGGCGAAGGGCGCGAATCGTCAGACATCGGTTCCTGTCAGGTTTGTGTGCTCGGCCGACATGGGTATGGCCACAGCGTGCCGGGCGCGACGCCTTGACCGGACCCTTCCGTGACATCTGGTCGAGCCAGCTGCCCGGGCCCGGCACGCCAAGTATCGGGGCCGGGAAACAAGTCGCAGCCTCCGACGTATGAGCGTACGGTGTCCGGGTACGAACATGCCGCAGCGCCCGGCGACAGAACTTACGTCATCGGGCACCGCGGCATTCAATTGCGCCGGACCGCTCTTTTCGCCCCTGGTCTGGAAGCGATCAGAGTGGGACGGGCGTCAGGACGCGAGGACCTCGTCGAGCAGAGCCTCGGCCTTGTCCTCATTGGTGTTCTCCGCGAGGGCGAGCTCGCTCACCAGGATCTGCCGAGCCTTGGCGAGCATGCGCTTCTCACCGGCGGACAGCCCACGCTCGCGCTCACGACGCCACAGGTCGCGGACCACTTCCGCTACCTTGATGACATCGCCGGAGGCGAGCTTCTCGAGATTTGCCTTGTAACGACGCGACCAGTTCGTGGGCTCCTCGGCATACGGCGCGCGCAGCACCTCGAAGACCCGGTCCAGCCCGTCCTGACCGACCACATCACGCACGCCGACGAACTCCGCATTGTCCGCTGGCACACGCACCGTCAGGTCGCCCTGGGCGACCTTCAGCACCAAGTAGGTCTTGTCCACGCCTTTGATCTGACGAGTTTCGATGGCCTCGATCAGCGCGGCCCCGTGATGGGGATAGACCACGGTGTCGCCAACCTTGAACGTCATGTGACAGGTACCCCTTCCGTGGCTATCCAGGGTAACACGAGAACCGCGTCTTCTGAATGGCGTTTTCGCAGGTCAGGGCATATCTCGGGGCTTGACAACAACAACAGGAACGTGCTGCGAGGGGGCTTCGGAGGACGGTATTCGCAGGTCGGAGCCGTTCCTCGGGGGAGGTGAAACGCGCACGTTACAACACCTCGGAGACCCACTCACGTGGCTGAACGTCCGGATTTGTCGGCTTCCACGGACGAGACTTCCGCTACTCCGTTCGGTCCTCGGAGTCGGGTGCGAGACGAATCGGAATTGATCACGGTGACCGAAGATCAATTCCCCGGACTCCCCATGCATTCCTTACGGGAAATCCGCAAGCTGGTGTGGGAGTTACTCGTGGGTTCAGTGATGATGCCCTTGGGGTTCTTGTGGTTGATGGGGTTCTTGCGTTCACGGGGTTCTCGGGGTTGTCGGGCGTTCTCGGGGTTGTCGAGGTTCTCGCTTCTTATGGAATGGGCCAACGGGCTCCCCCTTCCCCGAGGACAGTCACAACAGAGGGGCCCGGTCCCGGCGTGATGGAGCCGCGAGGCGCCGGACAGACCCTAGAGGCGGGTCGGGTGCGGTGGCCCGGGAGCGGGTCGGTAGCCTAAGGCCGCTGACAGATACCGAGGGTGGCTTTAATAGGGAAGCCGCTCTGCTTCGCCCACGTTCAAGGAGTTGCCGCCGCCGTGAGCAGCAGCCTTCGACGCGGCTCCCTCGCCGCCGCCGCCATCGCGTTCTCGATCGCCTCGCTCGCCGCGTGCGGCGCCGGCAGCAACGCCCAGACGCTGGAGATCAAGCCGGACAACGCCGCGACCAAGGTCGGCGACATCAAGATCCAGAACGCCGTGGTGATCACACAGCCCGAGGCCGAGACGCCGGGCCCGGCCGTGGTCTCCGCGACGCTGTTCAACGGCGGCCGCACCGCGCAGACCCTGGAATCGATCAAGGTGGACGGCGTCGCGCAGCCCGTCACGATCAAGCCCGCGAAGGGCTCCGGCTCGCTGACCGTCCCGGCCGGCGGCTCAGTGATCATCGGCGGCAAGGGCAACGCCTCCGCCGTGCTGGCCGAGGGCGAGGCGCTCGAGAACGGCAATGCGCAGCCGGTCACCTTCACCTTCAGCAAGACCGGTGACGTGAAGCTGGAAGCGTTCGTCGTCCCGTCCGACGGCTACTTCTCCCAGTGGGGCCCGAGCGAGACTCCGGCGGCGCCGGGCACCGGGGCGTCCAAGAGCCCGACCCCCTCCGGATCGCCGTCAGGGTCCCCCTCGGGCTCGACGTCCGAGCCGGGCTCGGGCCAGGCGGAACAGGGCGAGGGCGGCACCGGCACCGGCGACACGGCGTCGTCGGGCGCGACCCCCACGGCTCCCGACGAGGACGCGGCCGCCGGGCACTGAGCTCCGGCGCACGGCGACGGTTTTCCCGTACGCGGCGCCTCCCGTACGTACGAAGGGCGGGACCCCTCTCCAGGGGTCCCGCCCTTCGGCACGTACGAGGTGCGGCGGTGCGCCGGTGCGCCGGCGGTTCGGTCTACGGCTCGAACTTGTAGCCCAGCCCGCGCACCGTCACCAGATATCTGGGCGCACCCGGGTCCGGCTCGATCTTCGCGCGCAGTCGCTTCACGTGGACGTCGAGCGTCTTCGTGTCGCCCACGTAGTCGGCGCCCCAGACGCGGTCGATGAGCTGCATGCGGGTGAGGACGCGGCCCGCGTTGCGCAGCAGCATCTCGAGGAGGTCGAACTCCTTGAGAGGGAGGTCGACCTTGGAGCCGGAGACGGTGACCACGTGGCGGTCGACGTCCATGCGCACCGGGCCCGCCTCCAGGGCGGCCGGGGTGACCTCCTCGGGCTCGCCGCGGCGGCGCAGGACGGCGCGGATGCGGGCGACCAGCTCGCGCGAGGAGAAGGGCTTGGTCACATAGTCGTCGGCTCCTATTTCCAGGCCGACGACCTTGTCGATCTCGCTGTCCTTGGCGGTGACCATGATCACCGGGACGTTGGACCGTCCCCTCAGCTGGCGGCACACCTCGGTGCCGGGCAGGCCGGGCAGCATCAGATCGAGCAGGACGAGGTCGGCGCCGTTGCGCTCGAACTCGTCGAGACCATCGGGTCCGGTGGTCGCGATGGCGACCTCGAAGCCCTCCTTGCGGAGCATGTAGGACAGGGCGTCGCTGAAGGACTCCTCGTCCTCGACGACGAGCACTCGGGTCACGGAAGGACCTCCGGGGAATACGGTTCGTACGCGGATGAGACGGTGGTCGTCCCGTCGGGACGCCCGGCGTCGACGCCTTCGTCGAGGTCGGACACTTGATCTGGTGTGTGATCGGAGTCGTGGTCCGGCGTGCGGTCGGACTCGTTGTCCGGCGCGTGGCCGGACTCGATGTCCTGCGTGGTGCCGGACGGGCGGTCGGCCGAGCGGTTGCGGGCCGCGCCCGCCTCCGGCAGCCGCAGGGTGAAGGTGGAGCCCTGTCCCTCGGAGCTCCACACCGTAACCTCCCCGCCGTGCGAGGCGGCCACGTGCTTGACTATCGCGAGCCCCAGGCCGGTGCCTCCGGTGGCACGGGAGCGGGCCGGGTCGACGCGGTAGAAGCGCTCGAAGACGCGCTCCCGGTCCTTCTCGGAGATGCCGATGCCCTGGTCGGTGACGGCGACCTCGATGAGGTCTCCGCCGGGCGCGGTCACCCGGCGCGCGGCTATCCCCACCCGCGTACGGGCGGGCGAGTAGTTCACCGCGTTCTCGACGAGGTTGCCGAGGGCTGCCGCCAGCTGGCCGCGGTTGCCCCAGACGCGCAGGTCCGCAGTGCCTCCGGCGGCCATCGTGATCTGTTTCGTGCCTGCCTGGTGGCGGCAGCGGTCGATCGCCTCGGCGACCAGTTCGTCCACCCGGACCGGCTCGGCGTCCTCCAGTGGGTCGTCGTTCTGGACCCGGGAGAGGTCGATCAGCTCCTGGACGAGGCTGGTGAGGCGGGTGGCCTCGATCTGCATGCGTCCGGCGAAGCGCTCCACCGCCTCCGGGTCGTCGGAGGCGTCCATGACGGCCTCGGAGAGCAGGGAGAGCGCGCCGACGGGGGTCTTGAGCTCGTGGCTGACGTTCGCGACGAAGTCGCGTCGTACGGCCTCGATACGGCGGGCCTCGGTGAGGTCCTCGACGAGGAGGAGCACGAGCCGGGAGCCCAGCGGAGCGACGCGCGCGGACACGGCGAGGGCCTCGCCGCGGCCCGTGCCCCGCCGGGGCAGGTCCAGTTCGACCTGCCGTATCTCGCCGTCGCGCCGGGTGTCGCGGGCCATCTGCCGCATCGGTTCGACGGCCAGTTTCCCGCCACGGACGAGACCGAGGGCGTACGCCGCCGAGCTGGCCTTGACCACGGCGTCGGACTCGTCGAGCACGACGGCGGAGGAACGGAGGACGGACAGGACCGTGTCCACGCCTGGCGGAAGCACCGGGTCCGTGTGCAGGGAGGTGCGGGTGGGGCGCTTCTGTTCGCGCTCGCTCCAGCGGAACGCCAGCATGGCGATCACACCGGTGAGTACACCGGCGATCGCTGCCGCTGCGGCGACCGCCGCGTTCACGTCCATGGCACCCAGGTTAGGCGTGCCGTACGCCCCGCTCACAGCGGTCGGAGGGCCGACTCGAACACTCGTCGCCCAGAGTTCACTCGGGGGATGATGCCGGTTCACTTCGTCCGGGTGACTTCGAAGGAGATCACGCCGGAGAGAGGGCACGTCGTCGCCCAGAGTTCACCTTGGGGCCAAGGATGGTTCATTTGGGGTGGCGGAAACGGACGCGTTCGGCGCGGACCGTGGGAGCGTGGGGTTCACGAGCCCCCTGAACCCCCGAAGCAGACGTAGAGAGGGACATCCTGATGCGCGACGCGTACCACGAGGAACTTGACTCGATCGGCGAGGGCCTGGTCGAGATGGCCCGACTGGTCGGGTCGGCGATCGGTCGCGCCACGACGGCGATCCTCGACTCCGATCTGAAGCTGGCGGAGAGCGTGATCGCGGGCGACCAGAAGGTCGACGATCTCCAGCACGATCTCGAGGCGCGGGCGATAGCGCTCCTGGCCCGGCAGCAGCCGGTGGCGACGGATCTGCGGATCGTGGTCACGTCACTGCGTATGTCCGCCGACCTGGAGCGCTCCGGCGACCTGGCCCAGCATGTGGCGAAGCTCGCCCGCCTCCGTTTCCCGGAGCGTGCGGTTCCGCACGACCTGCACGCCACGATCCTGGAGATGGGCCAGCTCGCGCAGCGCCTGATGGCGAAGGCGGCGGAGGTCATCATCACAAAGGACGTCGACCTCGCGCTGCAGCTGGAGCAGGACGACGACGCGATGGACCTCCTGCACCGCACCCTCTTCCAGCACCTCATGGACGACCGCTGGAAGCACGGCATCGAGACGGCCGTGGACGTGACCCTGCTGGGCCGCTACTACGAGCGCTTCGCGGACCACGCGGTGTCGGTGGCGAACCGTGTGGTGTACCTGGTGACGGGTGAGCACGCTGATGGGGTCTCGGCCTCCTCGGGGGTGGAGGGGGCGTAGCGCTCCGCGGACGGGCGCGGGGCGCGGCCCGGGCGTGGCTCGGGCGCGGCCTCGGGTTTCGGCAGGGCCGGCAAGCCTCAATGCGCCGTTGATGCGCCTGACGGTGCGGGCATGCAATGGGCGACAGGCACCAGCCTTCGAGGAGGGACCCATGGCCGAATCCCCCGCCACACCCGACCCCACCCAGGAGCGCGAGACCCAGCAGCCCGCCGAGATCAAGAGCCTCCCGCTCGTCGGCGCCTGCGGCTGCGGCTCGGGCTGCGGCTGCGGCTGCCAGTCCGGCAACCCCTGCCAGTGCGGCTGAGCGATCCCTACGTACGGTCGTACGCGTGGGCCCCGTCCTGTCGACGGGGCCCACGCGTGTGAGGGGAATGCCGGTGTCAGCGTGTGCTGCCTCTGATGCGAAGGACCTTGTCGACGCCGACCGCGACGATGACGAGGGTCCCGGTCGCGACGTCCTGGTAGAGGCTGTCGATGCCCGCCTGGGTGAGGCCGGAGCGGAGCACGGTGACGATGAGCGTTCCGATGAGCGTTCCGGCGACGCTTCCCCGGCCGCCGAAGAGGCTGGTCCCGCCGATGACGACGGCGGTGATGCTCTCCAGGTTCGCCGTCTGGTAGGCGTTGGGGTCGGCGTTGGGGATGCGGCCGAGGGCCTGCCAGGCGGCGATGCCATACAGGAGTCCGGCGGTGATGTAGACCGACAGGACCGTGCGCGGCACGTTGATGCCGGTCAGGCGGGCTGACTCGGGTGCGTTGCCGACGGCGTAGATGTGCCGGCCCCAGGCCGTCTTGGTGAGCACGTACCAGAAGAACGCGTACAGCCCCACGAGCAGGAACGTCCCCCAGGTGACGAGGACGCCGCCGACGTCGACGCCGTTCCCCCAGAAGACCAGCTGATCGTTGGTCACCGGATAGCTGCGGGAGTCGGAGTAGAGCCTGCTCACGGCGTAGATGACGGTCAGGGCCCCCAGGGTCACGATGAAAGGGGGCAGGCCCAGCCGGGCCACGAGCAGGCCGTTGACGAGCCCGAGGAAGGTCGCCACGGCCAGGCCGAGCAGCAGCGCCGCCGCGGCGCTGTTCCCCTCGAAGACGAGCTTGGCCATGACGATCGTGCCGAGGACCGCGATGGCCCCGTTCGCCAGGTCGATGCCCGCGGTGAGGATGATCAGGGACTGCCCCAGTGCCAGCGTGCCGATCACGATGGACTGCTGCAGTACCAGTGAAAGGTTCTCCGGCACCAGGAACGTGTCCGTCGTGACCGAGAAGACCAGTACGGCGACGGCCAGGGCCGCGAGCGGGCCGATGGTCGGGGTGCGCAGGGCGTACCGCAGGGTGTCCCGCAGCGGGGTGCCCGGCTCCCTGTCGGCGGCGGGACGGGGGGTGACGGGAGATCTCATGATCCGTTACTGATCCCTTCGCCCGGGCGGCGCCCGGAGGTCACCCCCAGCAGCGCTGGAGTCCCCAGTCCGTGTTCTGGGACGCCAGTCCCCGCACTGGCTTGTCGGTGATGAGTTCCGTGCCCGTGTCCGTGAAGCCGGACGGTTTCTTCCCGTCCCTGACGAAGTCGGTGACCGCGGCCACGCCCAGGTCGGCCATCCTGACCGGGAACTGCATGACGGTGGCCGCGTACTTGCCTGCTCTGACGTCGCGCACACCGTCGCATCCGCCGTCGATGGAGCCGATGGTCACCTGCCGGCTGAGGCCGCGTGCGGCGAGGGCCGTGTAGGCGCCGTCGGCCACAGGTTCGTTGATGGTGTAGACCGAGTTCACGTCGCTCGTACGCTGCAGCAGGTTCTCCATCGCGGCCTGCGCCCGATTGCGGTCGCCGTTGGTGATCGCCCGTCCGAGGATCACCGGTGAGTCGTTCTTGATCCTGAAGCCGCTGAGGAAGCCGTCGTGGCGTTGCTGGCTGACCGTGGAGCCCTCCGTGCCGTCGAGCATGAACAGCTTGGGGTCCCGGTCGGCGAGCGCGGCCCTGACGTAGGCGCCCTGGAGGCGTCCGGCCTTGAAGTTGTCGGTCGCGTACGTGGCGTCCGCCGCGTCCTCCGGGTCCGTCGCGGTGTCCAACGCGATCACCAGGATGCCCTGCCGACGGGCCTCCGCGATGGCGCCCAGGATCCCCGTCGTGTTCGACGGTGTGATCAGGATTCCGTCCACGTGACGGGCGATGAGGCTCTCCACCGCGGCGACCTGGCCCTCGTTGTCGCCGTCGAACTTGCCGGACAGGGCGATGAGCTCGGCGTTGTCCTCCTTCGCCGCGGCCGCGGCGGCCTTGCGCAGGGACACGAAGAACGGATTGGTCTCGGTCTTGGTCACCAGGCCGACCGTGACCTTCTGCGTCCCGTCGCCCCCCGTGGAGTCCTGATTCCCGCCGCAGGCGGCTGCGCCGAGCAGCAATGCGCCCACGAGCAGGAGCGTCGCCCCCTGCCGGGGATGCCGTGGTCGGCTGCGCTTGCGGACGGTGTGGTGGTGTGCCATCGGTGACACCCTCCTCCGGCCGGGGCCAGCGTCGCGGGACCCCTACATCTACACCGCGTGTGTCTAGATTGTTCGTAAATATCGCACTGTGCCACTTTGATCCCCTCTTCGGCGGCTAGAGGGTTTCCTACGCTCTGCGTTGCGTACGTCCCGATTGAGACGAAAGATTGTGATCGGAATAGGGAGAGCCCTGGTCCTGTCGAGGGGTGGCCGGACTCACCCGTGGTCGGGGCTGCACCGAGGCCGCGCGGCGTCACCGCGGTCGCGCGGAGAAGGTGAGGTTCGCGTGACTGGGCCGCCCCTGCTCGCGCTGCGCGGAATCTCCAAGCGGTTCGGCGCCGTCCAGGCACTCAAGGACGTCGACCTGGAGATCCACGAGGGTGAGGTCGTCGCCCTTCTGGGTGACAACGGCGCCGGCAAGTCCACGCTGATCAAGGTCATCGCGGGTGTCGCCCCCGCCGACAAGGGCGTCATCGAGTGGCAGGGCCGTGCCGTGCAGATCAGGAGCCCCCGGATCGCGCGGCGCCTGGGCATCGCGACCGTGTACCAGAACCTGGCGTTGTGCGACGACCTCGATGTCGCCGAGAACCTCTTCCTGGGACGGGAGCGGCGGTGCCCCGGCGTCCGGGGCAGCCTGTTCCGGTTGATGGACACCGGCGGCATGCGCAGGGAGGCACGCGGGCAGCTCGACGCACTCGGCATCCGCGTCCCCGATCTGCGTACTCCGGTCGCGTCACTGTCCGCGGGCCAGCGGCAGACCGTCGCGATCTCCCGCGCGCTGCTCGGCCGCCCGAAGGCCGTCCTCCTGGACGAGCCCACGGCGGCGCTCGGCGTCCCACAGGCCAGCCATGTCCTCGACCTCGTCGACGAGCTCCGAGAGCAGGGCATGGGGGTGATCCTCATCAGCCACAACCTGGGAGACGTCAAGGCCGTCGCGGACGAGGCGGCGGTGCTGCGGCTGGGCCGCAACAACGGCTTCTTCAATGTGCCGACCACCTCGCAGGACCGCATCTTCTCCGCCATCGTCGGCGCCACGACGAACGTCTGACTCAGGCCGGAGTGGGTTTTCGCTGGTCAGAGCCCTAGTTACTGGCTGGCCTCGGGCTCTGGTGTCGGTCCCTCGTGCCATCATCCTCGCGTGCTGAAGATCCCCGGATACGAACACGGCCCGCTGGTCGAGGGCGGCGCCTACCTGGACGATCCGTTGTTCTGGCCCGTGCACCTCGGCACCTGTTTGCGTGGCGAGGACGCGCAACGAGCCGCGTTCGGTGCTGACTGGGACGCCGCCATGGAGCTGTACCGAGGGCTCTCCGCCGAGCGTGGGTGGCCGGTGTTCAGCGTGCCCCTGCGCTCCGGCCACACCATCCACGTCGCCTACCGCAACATCGAGGGCGACCGAGGGGTGGACTATCTGATGCATCACCCGGCTTGGTCCGCAGCGGAAACCTTCACTGTGGACGATGGTCACTTCATGGGCCCCGGCATGGCCTGGTCAGAACTGGTGTCTGTTGCTCGACAGCCGGAATCGGAGGGCGTTGCCGACACCGACGCCCGTCTCCTGTTGCTCTTCCCGACACTCGGCGACGCACGACTTCCCGATGACGCGGCCGCTGCCCTCGCCACGGCGCTCACCGCTCTCACTTTGATCGAAGAACCAGCCGACGTAGCGAGCATGCTCCTTGAGAACCAGGGCCAATGGGAGGCTCCACACTGGGAATTGGCAGATGACGTTTGGATCAACGACGGCGGATATTCCTACCGAAACCCGTGTAATGCCTTCGCGCTGCCCGAGGAGCGCCTGTGGGAGATCAGCAAGGCGTTGAACGACGAGAAGTAGCCGCCCCACCAGGTGATCGCATGCGCCTCCGGCGGCGGATGCAACCCCCGGCCCTCGTCACTGGCCCACCCTTCCGTCGACGCACTCGCGCAACAGGTCGGCGTGCCCGCAGTGACGGGCATACTCCTCGATCCTGTGCACCATCAGCTCCCGAACCGAGCACCCGTCCTTGCCCAGACGCTCGCTCAGATCCGGGTGCTCGGCCAGCGCGGCGTCGGTCGCGGCCTGCTCGCGCTCCAGAGCGGAGTACGCGGCGTCGACCTCGGCCTGTTCGGCGACAGCTCCGTCGAAGTCCGCGTCACCCTCGCCGTACAGCTTCGGCAGCGGATCACCGTCGCTGATCCAGTTGCGCCAGTCCCGTTCCACCTCGACGAGATGCCGCAGCAGGCCGAGCAGCGACATCGTCGACGGCGGAACCGACCGGCGGGCCAGTTGCTCCGCGTCCAGGCCCTCGCACTTCATCCGCAGGGTCATGCGGTAACCCGTCAGGAAGTCCTGCAGCGTCGCAAGCTCGCCGTCCGGACTGACACCTTCGCTGTGGCGGGGGTCGTCGTCCGGGTCAGCCCACATGTCGGGGTAGACAGTTGCCTGGCTCCATCGTGCGGGTTGGTCAGTCATGCGTTCCATGGTCGCCCGTGAGGTCCGAAGCTCGCCAGTACCCCGCGTCTGAAGCGTCTTTCACGGTCCCTCACCAGGTGCAGCTCGCCTTCGGGGTAGGCGCGGGTGCTTACCTGTCAGGTCATCGACCTCGGTGCGTCGACATGCCATTCTCTCGGCGTTACGGAGCCCGACCGACCGGAAGGACACCATGCCCGCCTACGCCATAGCTCACCTGCAAGAGGCCGCCCCGCACCCGGAGATCGCCGAGTACATCGAGCGCATCCCCGCCACCTTCGAGCCGTACGGCGGACGCTTCCTCGTGCACGTCACGCAGCACGAGGTGAAGGAGGGCAGCTGGTCCGGGAGCGTCGTGGTGATTGGCTTCCCCGGGATCGCCGAGGCGCGGGCCTGGTGGGACTCAGCCGCATACCAGGAGATCGCGCCGCTGCGCTCGCGGCACATCGAGGGCGACATCATCCTGGTCGAAGGCGTCCCCGAGGGCTACGACCCGACCGCCACCGCAAAGGCGATGCGGGAGGCCCTGGCTGCCGAGTAGCCCCTCTCGGCGTACGGCCCCAGGACATTGAGGAGCCCCCTACCCGCAGCAAAGCCGCAGGTAGGGGGCTTGATCGCGTCAGGTTACTTCTTCTTGCCCTGGTTCTTGACCGCCTCGATCGCCGCCGCGGCCGCCTCGGGGTCGAGGTAGGTGCCGCCCGGCTTGACCGGCTTGAAGTCGGCGTCGAGTTCGTACGACAGCGGGATGCCCGTCGGGATGTTCAGGCCCGCGATGTCCGCGTCGGAGATGCCGTCGAGGTGCTTGACGAGGGCGCGCAGCGAGTTGCCGTGGGCCGCGACCAGGACCGTGCGGCCGGTCAGCAGGTCCGGGACGATGCCGTCGAACCAGTACGGGAGCATGCGGACGACGACGTCCTTGAGGCACTCGGTCCGCGGGCGCAGCTCCGGCGGGAGCGTGGCGTAGCGCGGGTCGTCGAACTGGGAGTACTCCGCGTCCTGGTCCAGCGGCGGCGGAGGCGTGTCGTACGAGCGGCGCCACAGCATGAACTGCTCCTCGCCGAACTCGGCGAGGGTCTGGGCCTTGTCCTTGCCCTGAAGGGCGCCGTAGTGGCGCTCGTTCAGGCGCCACGAGCGGTGGACGGGGATCCAGAGGCGGTCGGCGGCCTCCAGCGCCAGCTGCGCGGTGCGGATCGCGCGCTTCTGGAGCGAGGTGTGCACGACGTCGGGCAGCAGGCCGGCGTCCTTGAGCAGCTCACCGCCGCGGACTGCCTCCTTCTCGCCCTTCTCGTTGAGGTTCACGTCCACCCAGCCGGTGAACAGGTTCTTCGCGTTCCATTCGCTCTCGCCGTGGCGGAGGAGGATCAGCTTGTACGGTGCGTCGGCCATGGGCCTGAGCGTAATCCAACCCACAGATCGCTTGTACGCCTGCCCGGAAGGCGGACAACCGGGCGGAGGGCAGGCGGGCAGGTCCTCGCCCGACGGCCGGACAGTTGACGGCATTTGTTAATTGAGTGGCTCCTCGGATCCCCTGCCCGTAAGTTGTGCTCGGCGCCTTGGCCACTTACTTCTGAGCTTCGGAGCGGCTTGCTGCTGAGCCGCTTCCTTCTGTCGTACGTCCGTGGGGGATTCCTGATGTCACGTGCCGCCCTGAAACGCGCAGTACGCGCATCCGTCTCCGGACTCCCCCGCGCGTTCTGGTGGCTGTGGATCAGCACGCTCGTCAACCGGCTCGGGGCCTTCGTCGCCACCTTCATGGCCCTCTACCTGACGCTCGACCGCGGCTACTCCGCCTCGTACGCCGGACTCGTCGCCGCGCTGCACGGGCTCGGCGGTGTCATCTCCTCGCTCGGCGCCGGCGTGATGACGGACCGCATCGGCCGGCGGCCGACCCTGCTCGTCTCACAGTTGTCGACGGCCGTCTCCGTCGCGTTACTCGGCTTCATGCACCACCCGCTCGCGATCGCGGGCGTGGCCTTCCTGGTGGGGATGGCGAGCAGCGCCTCCCGGCCCGCCGTGCAGGCGATGATGGCCGACATCGTCCGGCCCGAGGACCGCGTCCGCGCCTTCTCGCTCAACTACTGGGCGATCAACCTCGGATTCGCCCTCTCCTCGATGGCCGCCGGCTTCATCGCCGAGTTCAGCTATCTCGCCGGGTTCCTGATCGAGGCCGGGATGACGCTCGTCTGCGCGCTGGTCGTCTTCGCCAAGCTGCCGGAGTCCCGGCCCGTGCGTACGGAGACGGAGAAGACCGCGGAGCCGAAGGTGGGCCTCGGCACCGTCCTGCGCGACGGCCGCTTCATGAGCGTGGTCGGCCTGTCCTTCCTCGTCGCGCTGATCTTCCAGCAGGGCATGGTGGGGCTGCCGGTGGCGATGGGCGAGGCCGGCTTCACACCGGCCGACTACGGGATGGCGATCGCCGTGAACGGCGTACTGATCGTCGCCCTCCAGATCCCCGTCACCCGCTTCATCGAACACCGGGATCCGAGGCGGCTGCTCGTGGTCTCGTCCCTCCTGGCGGGGTACGGCTTCGGGCTGACCGCCTTCGCGGGCTCGGTGGGCGTCTTCGCGCTGACGGTGTGCGTGTGGACGCTGGGCGAGATGATCAACGCGCCCACGCAGACGGGCGTGGTCGTCCGCCTCTCCCCGCTCCACGGTCGGGGCCGCTACCAAGGCATGTACATGCTGTCCTGGGCGGTGGCCGGTCTGGTCGCCCCGCTGATGGCGGGCTTCGTCATCGACCGGTACGGGGCCGAGTGGCTGTGGGGGGTGTGTGCCGTCGTCGGCACGGGGGCCGCGGTGGGGTACGGGGCGCTGATGCGGAGGCTTCCGGCGCAGGAGCCGACCGCCGAGGCGACCGGCGAGGCGACCACCGCGCCGGAGTCGGCTTCGAAGCAGTCGGCCGCGAAGCAGTCGGCCGGCGCGGCGTGAGCATTGAGCCGCGTACGACGCCGGACCCGTGACGATCCATCACAACCGGCGTGCCGGCCCACCGCAGGATCCTGAACGGAGGGCCCGCACGCACTCGTCCTGGCAGACTCCGCGAGTTCTGCCAGGACGATCCGGACCACTACGGGAACGTGATGGCCGGACAGGAGCGGCGGGTCATCGGGTGAAGGTGACCCGGTGCTCCTTCAGGGAGCCGCAGTTGGAGCCGGACACCTGCACGTACACGTTGTCGATGTTGCCGCCCCAGTCGACGCAGTGACCCTTGCCGTAGACGTAGGTCGGCCCCGCGTACGACCTGTACTGCCCGTAGTCCTCGTCCCCCTGGTCGGTGTCGGGGACGTAGATCCATGCGGACATGTCCACGGCGGTGCCCGGGTTGTTGCGGATGGTCGCGACGCAGTTCTTGCCGGTCGAGGAGTTGTACGTCAGGTAGACGGTGCCCCGCGAGCCGACGGGCGCCGAGTTCACGGTCTTGTAGGCGCTTCCGCAGACCTTCTGCGGCGTGGTGTCGGCCGCGGCGGAGGCAGGCGCCGCCAGGGCGGTCGTTGCCCCCACCGACAGGGCCGCTAACGCGGTGGCGGCCAGGACAGAACGATTGAATCGCATATTTCCCCCTTGTGACCTTTGAAGCTTTTTGCTCCTGTCTGGTGTGACCCGCGGGGCGTCCAAATGGTTGTGCCCCGTTCGCAAGAGATGTGAGACCCGGGGAGGGCGTCGCGCCCACAGACCGGCCGGCGCGCTGGGACTGGAACTGGGACCGGACCTGCATACGAAGGTCACGTCGAGCGCATGAACACCGCTGGGGGGGCAGACCAGTCACCGGTGGCAGGGCCCGTCGACCTGAAGGCCGACTTCTGTCCGGCCGCACTCACCCCGGAACAGACCACCTGGACCACCCATGCTCACTGCCCTGCGCGAGCACTGCATCGACTTGGTGGTCACCGCCGGTTACATGAAGAAGATCGGCCCGGCCACGCTGGATACCTACGCTGGCTCCATCCTCAACATCCACCCGTCGCTGCTGCCCCGCCACGGCGGCCCCGGGATGCACGGTCACCACGTCCACGAAAGCGTCCTGGCCTCCGGCGACACCGTCTCCGGCGGCGACGTGACCGCAGCGACTATCACAAGCTCTGGGGGAACTGATGTCTGCGAAGAGCAAGATCCGAATCGTCGCCGTGAGCGTTGCCGCGGCCGCTGTCCTCGGCGCGGCGGCCTTCACCGTGTGGAACACCGGCAGCGACAGTGACATCTATGTGGCGGAGCCGACAGTCAAGGAGGATCTGCTGGTACCTGATCTGTCCAAAGACGAGTACGTCTCCTTCGCCTCCACCGATGTGTTCTACGGCCGCGTGGTGAAGAAGGTCGGCCAGAACGAGACCGACCAGGCAGGCGAGCTGGAACAGCAGTGGCAGGTCAAGGTGGCCAAGGCGTTCAAGGGCAGCCCCGCAGGCACCGTGATCGTCAACACCATGGCGTACGTGGACAACGAGGGGAATGTGACAGCCGGCGAAGGGGGCGTCGCGCTCGCGCCCGGTCGCGGCTATGTGTTCGCCGGGCACTTCGACCCCGACAACGAGCGGTACGAACCGTTCGGCGGCACCGCCGGTACACGGGTGTCCGAGTCCCTGGACAGCCCCGCCAGGTCCGCAGCGCGCAGCGCCGCCGACGGCGGCAGGGGAAGCAGCGAGACGGTCGAGGAGCACTGGGAGCGCGCCGTCGCGAACGAGCGCCCAGGCCCGCCCGCCGACGGCGCCACACCGGACAGCGACATGGTGGAGGAAACCGGCTCCGCTCAGTAGGACACTGCTGGGCGGCGAGCAGGACGAACGCAACTCCGCTGACGCGCCGACGACTTGGGGAGAATTCCCTCGACAGCAAATGGCGCCGTTCGTATGATCACGGCACGGCATCGCGTGTCGGTCACCGGCTGGGTGAGGCATGGAGGTGTCGGGAGATGCCTTCGGAGGCATTCCACCTTGTCTGTCGAGTTGAACCACACCATCATCCACGCCCGGGCCAACCGGGAGTCCGCCGAGTTCCTGGCTCATATTCTGGATCTCGAAGTAGGCGCCGAATGGGGTCCGTTCGTCCCGGTCGCCCTCAGCAACGGCGTCACGCTGGACTTCGCCACCATCCCGGCCGAGTCGATCGCCCCGCAGCATTACGCCTTCCTCATCAGCGACGACGAGTTCGACGCCGCGCTGGAGCGCATCCAGCGGGCGGGGATCACGTACTACGCCGATCCAGCCCTCAAGCAGGCTGGCGAGATCAACCGTCACCACGGCGGGCGCGGTCTGTACTTCATGGATCCCGTGGGGCACGGCATGGAGATCATTACGCGGCCGTACGGCAGCCTCACCCCCTGACCGTCACGATGCCGCGACGCCGGCCGCCGTGGACCCCGACCGGTCCACGGCGGCCGCAACCGCATCCATCGTCCTCGTCGTTCCGGTAGATGAAGAAGGAGCCGACTCTGTCCCGTCACGCCGTCTCGATCGACCACTTACCCGTCTCCGACGCCACAGCAGGCCCGTACGCCATCACCACGGGCCCCGACGGCGCCCTGTGGTTCACCCTGGTCCACGCCGGTGAAATCGCCCGCCTCGCGCCCGGCGGCGGGCCCGATGGCAGGCTCGACGTGCTCGACGGCCGGCTCGACCGCCACCGGCTCGACCCCGCGTCGTGCAGGCCATCGGTCATCACACCGGGTCCCGACGGTGCACTGTGGTTCACCCGCAGCCACGACCATCACATCGGTCGCATCACCGTGACCGGCCAGGTGTCGTCCTTCCCGGTTCCCACGCCCGGATGCGGCCCGTTCGGTATCACCGCCGCAGCCGACGACGCCCTGTGGTTCACACAGATGCACACCGACCGGATAGGCCGTATCGACACCGCCGGCCGGATCACCGAGTACCCCCTGCCGGTCAGCGGTTCGTTTCCGTCCGCCATCGCGGGCGGTCCCGACGACGCGCTGTGGTTCACGCTCAACCAGGCAAACGCGATCGGCCGCATCGACCACCAGGGCCGGATCACCATCCACCCTCTTCCCACCGAGCAGGCGGCGCCGGTCGGCATCACGGCCGGCCCGGACGGTGCGTTGTGGTTCGTGGAGATCGGCGCCGGGCAGATCGGCCGCATCGGCGTGGACGGCCGGGTGACCGAGTTCCCCCTCCCGAACCGGTCCTGCCGTCCCCACGCCATCACCGCCGATCCGGTTACCGGTCTCTGCTGGTTCACCGAATGGGGCGCGGGCAGGGTCGGGTCCATCACCCCCGACGGAGACATCGAGGAGTACGACCTGCCCACACCGGACTCAGAACCGCACGGCCTCACCGTGGGCCCCGACCGCGCCCTCTACATCGCCCTGGAAATAGGGGAGATCGCCCGACTGGAACTCCCCTAGAAGACTGAGAAAATGAGTCTGGCCCCACCGCTCACTTCAGCGGGACCAGACCCATTGCACTTGATGCTGTCCTTCCCCGACTTCGGCGGGGCCTGTGCTGCCAGTGCGGTCGAGGCGGACGCCGTGCGAGCGTCAAGCCCCGGGCCTGCCATGCGGCGCCGCATGCGCGGGAACTCCGCCTCGGCCGCGCACCAGTGGCAGGTACACCTCGTCGACGATCTCGACGAGGACGTCGTCGGGTGCGGTAGGGACCCCGCGCACGACGAACTCGTTGCGCAGCAGGACCATGGCCGCAGTGGCGACCCGTGGATGGAGCGCCTCGGGAGCAGCTTCACCGCGTGCGACCGCGCGCCCCAGGATGGTCAACCAGGGTGCCGCTGCGGCGTCGCCGGACTGTTCATGCAGCTGCGCCAGGAGTTCCGACGCGCCGCCGGCCGCAGCAAGCAGTTCGCGCAGAACTGCGCCGAGGGGGGAGCTCCAGTAGCGGTTCGCCTGACGTAGCCACTCAAGGACGTCGCCGCGCAGCGTGCCGGTGTCGGGTGGTTGGACCGTCGTGGCCAGATGCCGATAGGCGGCGATGCCGAGCGTGAGGCGGTTCGGCCAGCGGCGATAGAGGGCGTTCTTGTTGGTGCCGGCGCGGGTGGCGACCTTGTCCATGGTCAACCCGGCATATCCGGACTCGGTGAGTTCATCTACCGCGGCACGCAGGATCGCCTCCTCCAAGGCTGCTCCGCGTCGCCGCGTCTGCCCAGCACCTGACTGCCCCCTCGGGTTCTCCGCCATGGCCTTCTTCTCGCGATCGGCACTGCTCGTACCTTCCCAATTTTGGTTGCAGCCCTTAATTCATAGCAACTAGGGTACGGCGCGTACCGTAAATATTCTCGCCAGAAGACGCCAGAAGAGGACACGACGGCATGCGAGCCAGAGGCATCAGCTACGACACCGGCTTCGCCTACAACGGAGCCCTCGGCCATCAGCGCTTCGACGCGGAGGTGGTCAGGCGCGAGCTGCGCATCATGCGCGATGACCTGCACTGCAACGCGGTCCGCGTCATGGGTGGCGATCCGGAACGGATGGAGCTCGCGGCGGGCTACGCCGCCGATCTCGGCCTCGAGGTCTGGTTCTCCCCCTACCCGCTTGAACTGACCCCCGACGATATGCTGTCCCTGTTCGCCGACTGCGCCGAGCGCGCAGAGCGGCTCAGGCAGCGGGGAGCCGAAGTCGTGTTCGTCACCGGTGCCGAACTGAGCCTGATGAACAAGGGATTCCTGCCCGGCGACAGCACTGACGAACGGGTCGCTTTACTGAGACAGCCACAGCGCGTACGCGAGCACATCGGCGAGGTCAGCGCCCGCGTCAACGACTTTCTCGGCAAGGCCGCGGCACTCGTCCGCGAGCGCTTCGGTGGCAAGGTGACCTACGCCGCCGTGCCGCTTGAGCGCGTCGACTGGGCCCCCTTCGACATCGTGTCCATGGATCTCTACCGGTCGGCCGAGATCGCCGACCGGTTCGCCGAAGGCGTCCGTCACCTCGTGGCGCAGGGAAAGCCGGTCGCGATCACCGAGTTCGGCGCGGCCGGCTACCACGGTGCGGGTGACAGGGGCGCGCACGGTCTGGAGATCGTCGAGTACGACAAGGACACCCGTGCGCCTCTTCGGCTGAACGGGGAGTACGCCCGCGACGAAGCCGGTCAGGCCGCGTATCTGCGCGAGCTGCTGGAGGCATTCGACGCGGGAGGCATCGACAGCACCTTCGTGTTCACCTTCGCGCTCCACGACCACCCGCACCGCCCCGACGGCGACCCCCGCGAGGACCTGGACCTGGCCAGCTACGGCATCGTCAAAGTCCTCGAGGACCGCCTCGGAGCCACCTACCCCGACATGCCATGGGAACCCAAGGCCGCGTTCACCGCCGTCGCGGACCACTACGGTCGGTCAGCAGCCGCCAGCCGGCGAACTCGATGAGCACGGTGGGGCCGCCGATGCGGTGAAGCGGACTTCTTCTCGCACTCCGACGCGTCTTGAGCGGTGGTGCGCGGGGCCGGGAGGCTGCTGCCGCGCGGGCCACGGGGATGCGGCCGGCGCACCGGCCGCATCCTCAGGGATGCATCCGCGCTCCCTTCACCACCTTGTCCACGGCGTTGCGCGGCCCGTACACAGCGATCCCCACGAGGTCCAACTCCCCCGTGGGCACGGCCCGTACGGCCGCCCGGTTGTCGCGGTCGTTGCCCGTGGAGAACAGGTCGGAGGTGAAGACCGACCGCGGAAGCACACGCGACAGGGCGCGCGCGTGGGCCGTGGTCAGCTGCTCCTTGGAGCCCTCGAAGATCAGGACGGGCTGGCGGAACATCGGGAGGTACGGGGTGCCGTTCGCGTCCTCGTAAGGCTCTCCGATCACCTCGGGCAGCTCCGTTCCGAGCCCGCTGACCAGGAAGGCGGTCACATTCAGCCGCTGCCAGGGCTCCAGGTCGTCCCGCAGGAGTACGGCGATCTTGGTGTCGAAGCGGACGGGGCCGGTGACCGGGGTGGCCTGAGAGGTCTCGGTGCTCGCGCTCATGCTCGTGCTCGTGCTCATGCCCTGAGACTGCCGACCGCCCGCCCACGGCGTCTTGTACGTTTTTTGCATGGTGTCCCGGCAGCAGGCTCGGCGCGAGGTCTCGGCCTGGCGCCCGCGCGTCCCCGGTGTCGTGGAGGTGTTCCACGCCCACTTCACCGAGTACGCCTACCCCATGCACGTACACGACGCGTGGACCCTGCTGATCGTCGACGACGGCGCCGTACGCTACGACCTCGACCGGCACCAGCACGGCACCCCGCACGACACGGTCACGCTGCTCCCGCCGCACGTCCCGCACAACGGCGCCCCGGCGACCCCGTACGGCTTCCGCAAGCGCGTGGTCTACCTGGACGCGACCCAGCTCGACGACAGCTTCATCGGCTCCGCGGTGGACAGCCCGGAGCTGGCCGACCCCGTACTGCGCAGGCGCGTCGGGCAGTTGCACACGGCCCTGAAGCACCCCGGCGACGAACTGGAAGCAGCCGGCCGGCTCGCCCTCATCGGCGAACGGCTGCGCGGGCACCTGCGTCCCCGGCCGGACGACGACCGGCTGTCGCCGAGGCCCGGCCCCGGAGTCGCCCACGCCCTCCGCGAACTCCTCGACGCACGCCTCGTACCGGGTATCGCCCTGGACGAGGCCGCCCGTCTCGTGCACGCCCACCCGGCCCACCTGGTACGGGCGTTCAGCGCCGCCTTCGGCATCGCCCCGCACCAGTACCTGATGTCCCGCCGCGTCGACCAAGCCCGCCGTCTCCTCCTCGACGGCCACCCTCCGGTCGAGGTGGCGGCCGCGACCGGCTTCTACGACCAGTCCCATCTGACGCGCCACTTCAAGCGGTTGGTGGGCGTCGCCCCGGGCCGCTACCGCGCCGGATCGCGCGCGAGTTCCCGCTGAGCCTCGTACAGATTCCGCGGCCGTACGACGCCCCTCGTGCCGTACAGCTCCAGGCGCGTGTGCAGCTCTCCGGAGAAGTCGGGTACGTCGATCTGGTCGAACTCGGTGCAGTGGTTGAGGCCGACGGTGGCACTGCGGGGCGCGAGGCCGTCGATTTTCATCAGGCCCGCCCGGTGGTTCGAGACGCGGATGTTCCAGTGGGTGAAGCGTGCCCCGAACAACGGCCCGGCGCTCGCGTCCCCTCCGTGGCGGCCGTTGTTGTTGACCGTGATGTCGGTGCGGACGTTCGCGAAGGGCATGCCGCGGTGGGAGTCGAAGGTGCCCATCCGCATGTCGCCGCGCGACCAGACGTTGTGGGAGGAGAGGCCTTCCACGTTGATGCCGTGGAGTTGGGTGCCGGCGGGCGCGGGAGCGGTGCGCTCCTCGATCGTGAAGTCCTCGACCAGGTTGTCGTGCGAGCCTTCGCGGCAGAAGTACGGGTGGTGTGAACCCCGGCCCGCGACACGGGTGTTGCGCAGGGTGCAGGCGGAGGCTGCCACCAGGCCGAAACCGTTGTCCACATGGCGTACGACGATGTCGTCGGCCCAGCAGTCGTACGCGCACTGGAACGTGACGCCGTTGTGACCCCGGTCGAGGAGGTGCTGGGACTGCGGGGTCTCGACGCAGTCCACGGTGAGGCCTTCTACGCCCGCGCCGGTGAGCGCCTCGACATGGGTGGTGAGACGCGGGTCCCACTCGGGGCGTATGTCGAGCGGGAGGGGGCGCTCCAGGGTGACCTTGTCGCCCTGCACCCGCACGATGCGCACGGGCCACTCGTAGGGGACGTAACTGGTCAGCTTTGTCTTGTCGTCCCAGGAGTACGCCTCCGGGCCCGGGCCGCCGCCCGCCATGTGCTGGAGGAGGGTGTGGTCCGTGTCGTCGGCGAGGCGGAGAAGGACGAGCCGGCCCGCCTTCAGGCGTGTCGAGTCGGCGACGGTCACCGACCAGGAGCCGCGGGGCGCCGGGGCGACCGTCGTCAGCGTCGTCCACTCGTCCCGCTTGTTCCCCGTCCAGCCCTCGAAGGGCCAGTCCTTCGCCTTGACGGCGGTGATGAGCGAGTCCCAACGGGCCGTGGGACAGAGCCAGATGAGTCCGCCCGCCCACGACCACGACGACTTGTCACCGCCGTAACGCGATCCGTAGGGGCCGATCAGCTCGGTGAGGTTCCTGGTCGCGTACAGCGTGGTACGGGCGCTGCCGGCGCCTCGCAGGACGACGTTCGAGTGGCCGACGCGGATCAGGCCGTCGAGGCGATAGACGCCGGGCGGTATGAGAACCGTGCCGCCGCCCTTCCTCCCCGCGGCGACGATGGCCCGGTTGATCGCGGGCGCGGCGTCGGTCGAGCCGTCCGGCCTGGCACCGAACGCGCGGACGTCGGCCACGACGGGGCGACGGGGGAAGTGCGCCGCCCCGGCGCACTGACCGGCTCTGCCGATGTACGGGATCTGCGGGTGCGTGAAGGGGGACTTCACGAACTCCCGCCAGATGGCCGGGATTTCGGCCGCCTGCATGTCCTTTCCGGTTGTGGTGCCCGGTGCGGAGGCCCACGCTCTTCCGCCGGTCACGCCGACAGCCGTCACGGCTGTGGCGCCGGCGAGCAGGCCCCGTCTGCTGATTCCCACGTGCTCGTTACCCATGCCCCACCTCTCATGGATGTGAACTACGTTCAGGATTGCGTCGGCGGTGAGCATGCCAGCGCAGCACTGAGTAGGGAAGAGGTAACGCAGGGCTGAATTCGGGCGGAAATACTGGCCTGATTCAGGCTTCGGGACCGGCTAGTTGGCGGGACGCCGGGTCAGATGCGTGAACGCGTCCAGGTTGCGCGTGGACTCGCCGCGCGACACCCGCCAGGCGTACTCCTTCCGGATCGCGGACGCGAAACCGAGCTCGAGAAGGGTGTTGAAGCTGCCGTCGGCGGCCTCCAGGACCGAACCGAGGAGCCGGTCCAGCTCCTCCTCGGTGACGGCGGCCAGCGGCAGTTTGCCCGCCACGTAGACGTCCCCCAGGGAATCGATGGCGTAACTCACCCCGTACAGCTTGAGGTTGCGCTCAAGGAGCCAGCGGTGGACGCCCTCGGCGTTCTCGTCCGGGCGACGGATCACGAAGGCGTTCAGGGAGAGCGAGTGCTTGCCGACGATCAGCGAGAGCGTCGTGGACAGCTTGCGGGTGCCGGGCAGTTTCACGACGTACGAGCCGGGGGACGGGCTCTCCCACTCCAGCTCGGCGTCGTTGAGGACCTGCTCGATGATCGCCCCTGCGTCAGCCATGAAGGGAGCGTACGACAGGGGCGGGGGCGCAATCCGGAAGCCCGAGCCGGGACCCCGCCCCGTGAGCCCACGCCGTGAGCCCGAGCCGTGAGCCCGAGCCGGAAGCGCGAGCCGGAAGCCCGAGTGCGGGCACGCTCTCAGCCGTGGTGGGTGCGGAAGCGGCGGCGGTGGTCGTGCATCGCCGCCGTGTAGACGTCCGCCGTGGCCGAGGCCGCCGTGTCCCAGCCGAAGGACTTGGCGTGCCAGGCGGCGGCCGCGCCCATCCGGTCGGGCAGCGCCCGGTTGTCGGCGAAATCGCGCAGCACGCGCGCGTAGTCGACGGGATCGTGGCCGGATACCAGGAAGCCGGTCTCCTTGTCGCGTACGGCGACGGGGAGGCCGCCGACCGCGGCCGCGAGCACCGGAGTACCGGCCGCCTGCGCCTCTATGGCGACGAGTCCGAAGGACTCGCTGTAGGAGGGCATGACGAGGACGGACGCGGCCCGGAACCAGTCCGCGAGCTGCTCCTGGTCGACGGGCGGACGGAAACACACGACGTCGGCGATGCCCAGGCGCGCGGCGAGTTTCTGCAGGCCCTCGGGCTTGGCGAGACCGCTTCCGCTCGGGCCGCCCACTACGGGGACCACGATGTTCGAGCGGAGCTCGGGGCGCTCCTCCAGAAGGACGGCGACCGCGCGCAGCAGCACGTCGGGGGCCTTAAGGGGCTGGATGCGGCCCGCGAAGAGCGGGATCAGTGCGTCCTGCGGGAGGCCGAGGCGGGCGCGGGCGGCGGCGCGGCCGTCGGCCTGGCGGAAGCGGTCGAGGTTCACGCCGGGGTGGACGACGGCGACCTTGCCGGGGTCCGCCTCGTAGTGGCGCACGAGTTCGTCGGCCTCTTCGGAGGTGTTGGCTATGAGCCGGTCGGCGGCGCGGACGATCTGGGTCTCGCCGATGACGCGGGCTGCGGGCTCGGGGTTGTCACCCTCGGCCAGGGCGGCGTTCTTGACCTTCGCCATGGTGTGCATGGCGTGCACCAAGGGGGCGCCCCAGCGTTCGGCGGCGAGCCAGCCGACGTGACCGGAGAGCCAGTAGTGCGAGTGCACCAGGTCGTAGTAGCCGGGGCGGTGGCCGGCCCAGGCCTGCATCACGCCGTGCGTGAAGGCGCACAGCTGGGCGGGCAGGTCCTCCTTGGCGAGGCCTTCGTAGGGGCCGGCGTCGACATGGCGTACGAGGACGCCCGGCGCGAGCTCCACGGTGGGGGGCAGGGCGCCTGTGGTCGCGCGCGTGAAGATCTCGACCTCGATGTTGATCGCGGCGAGGCGCTGGGCCAGCTCCACGATGTAGACGTTCATGCCGCCGGCGTCGCCAGTGCCGGGCTGGTGGAGCGGAGAGGTGTGCACGGAGAGCATCGCGACGCGGCGTGGCCTGCGGTGCAGCCTGAGCCGTGAGGGGGCCGCCGACGAGCGACGCCCGAGCCTGCTCACGTATTGGCTCACGTGGCGATCCTCCTTGCTGCGGGCATGCCGAAAGGAGGGACCGGAGCGCCCTCCGAAGGCGGGAACGCCGGAGCCCTCCGTTCCATTTCCCCTTTACTGAATATTTGCCCATGATCGCTCAACCGTTCGAGGTCACGGTGCGTAGGAGCCAGAACCTTGAACGGCCGAACCGGCCGCACAGTCCCGTACGACCGGCCGCATACCCTCATACGCATGACAGCCCGCGCAGCGACCCTCCCCCACTCTCGGCTTCGCTCGAGCGGGGGGACCCCCATCGTGGGAACGGTGACGCGCGGGACCACCAACCCCAACCGGCTGCGGCGCATGGACCGCTGGATCGCGGCGGTCCACGGCGCCGAACTGCGCCGGGGACTGCGCCGGACCGGCGACGCCGTGGCGGTCGACCTCGGGTACGGGGCCGCCCCCTGGACGGCGGTGGAGCTCCTCCAGCGGCTGCGTACCGTCGCTCCACGCGCGCGCGTGGTCGGCGTCGAGATCGAACCGGCCCGGGTCGCGGCCGCGCGGCCGTACGAGCGTGAAGGACTCGCCTTCCGGCACGGCGGCTTCGAGATCCCGCTGCCGGAGAAGCCGCTGCTGATCCGCGCGGCGAACGTGCTGCGCCAGTACGAAGAGGCGGAGGTCACCGAGGCCTGGGCACGGCTGTGCGCCCGCCTCGCGCCGGCGTGCGCCGACTCGGGCGGCGGACTCCTCGTCGAGGGCACGTGCGACGAGATCGGCCGCCGCCACGTCTGGGTCGCGCTCGGCCCGGAAGGGCCGCGCACGGTCACGTTCGCCACCCGCCTCGGCTCCCTGGACCGCCCCTCCGACCTCGCCGAACGCCTCCCCAAGGCACTGATCCACCGCAACGTCCCCGGCGAACCGGTGCATGCCTTCCTGCGCGACTTCGACCGCGCCTGGGCGGCCGCGGCGCCGTACGCCTCGTACGGCGCCCGGCAGCGCTGGATCCGGTCCGTCCGCGACCTGAAGGCCGACTGGCCGGTGACGGACGGCGTGACGCGCTGGCGGCAGGGTGAAGTGACCGTGCGGTGGGAGGCGTTGGCGCCGCGGGCATGACCGTGCGCGCCGCACCGGCCATTCGGCACCCCGGCCACACCCCGCCACACCCGGCCAAACCCGGCCACACTCGGCCACACTCGGCCACACGACGACCGCACCCCGACTTCACCTCGACTTCATCCCGGCGGGAACGATCTCGATGAGTCGTTCGTCACACTGGCGGGGAGATCATCGCCGAGTGGGCAAAGTGGCCGGGAGGGGGATCGAGGGGGGCGCGTGGGAGTTCTTGCTCGCCTCTGTCGCATTGCGTCTGTCGCATTGCGCGACGACATGGCACCATCCCCCGAGGTGTCCGTAAGTTACTGACGGTAAATCAGCTTGGGGGCGGAGTATGGGATCGGGCAAGCGGAGCCTGACCACGGTGACCATGGCCCTGGCCTGCGCGGCGGCCATTCTGTCCGCGCCGGGGGTGGCGTACGCGGATCCGACACCGAGCCCCACACCGACGCCGACGCCCCCTCCGTCCTCAACGCCTGCGAGCCTCAAGGATCTTGAGGCCGTCCGCAAGAAGCTGGAGAAGCTCTACCACGACGCCGCGGTCGCCACGGACGCGTACAACGCGGCGGAGGAGAAGACCGAGAAGCAGTCCACGCAGATCGTCGAGCTGGCCCGCGCGATCGTGAAGGGCCAGGCCAGGCTGGACAAGTTGAAGGACCGTGCGGGCGCCGCGGCCCGCGCGCAGTACCGCGGCGGCGGGCTGCCGCCCGAGGCGCGGCTGATGCTCAGCGACGATCCGCAGCAGTACCTGGACGGCGCGGGCCGGGTGCGCCAGGGCGAGCACGCCACCAAGGGGATGCTCGCCGAAATGGCGCGTACGCAGGAGGACTTGAAGCAGTACGCGAAGGACGCGGCCGCCCAGTGGAGGAAGCTGGAGGCCAACCGCAAGGCCAAGGCGGAGGCCAAGAAGAAGGTCAAGGAGCAGATCGCCGCCGCCGAAGAGCTCGAGTCGCGGCTGGCGAAGGACGAGAAGGAGCGGCTGGCGAAGCTGGAGCGGAAGGCCGCGGACAAGGCGCAGACGGCCTGGCTGAGCTCCGGTGTCCTCGACGACATCAAGGGCGCGGCGACGGACCAGGGCACGAAGGCCGTGGAGTACGCGACGGCACAGCTGGGCAAGCCGTACGAATGGGGCGCGGAGGGCCCGGAGACGTACGACTGCTCCGGCCTGACCTCGCAGGCATGGGCGGCGGCCGGCCAGGGCATCCCGCGCACCTCGCAGGAGCAGTGGAAGCAGCTCGACCGCATCGACATCAAGGACATGCGCCCGGGCGACCTCATCATCTACAACTCCGACGCCAGCCATGTGGCGATGTACATCGGCGACGGCGCGATCATCCACGCCCCGCGACCGGGACGGACGGTGACGATCGCGGGTGCGGGCACGATGCCGATCCTGGGGGTCGTACGTCCCGACGCGTGAGGGCCGCCACACCTCGTGGCCCGTCCGGCAGTTGAGGACGGGACCGAAGGGTGACAAACGCGCGCACCAGCGGACAATCACCCCAGGAGAGCCAAGAAAGTCCCGCCAAAAGCCTCGCCAGGTGACGCGCCCCACGTGACCCTCAGCACGTTCCTCATACCCTCTCAACCCCGGAAACGTGATGTTCGTCATTACGGGCAGAGCCGCACCCTGTCCAAATGCGTTGCGGGATGCGGCATATGACGGCGTCCGTTTTCCGGCCGGAGCGCCTTACGGCATTCCTTTGCGGCGGCAGCTGACGCTATGGTCCCCGTCGGTGGGTCGAGAACCTTGCCCCACCGTGCCCTCGGGGGGAGGGAAGGAACGAAGACGATGCCCGTACCCGTACCGCGGCAGAGAGCCATCCCTGCCGTGGCAGGTGGTCAGGCTCGCGCCGCATCCACACCAGGCGGTTCAGCCGGCACCGCGTCCGGCACCGGCGGCGCCGCCGTCGGCAGCACCGCCCCGCTGACGTTGCTCCTGATCGAGGACGACCCGGCGGGGTCGCTGAGCGTTCCTCAACTGCTCGACTCGGCCGGCAAGCCGATCCGGGTCCGTACCGCCCGCAACCTCACCGAGGCCGAGCGGCTGCTCACCGACGACGTCCACTGCATCCTGCTCGACCTCGCGCTGCACGCGCCGGGCCAGGCGGTCGAGGGGGACGACGAACTCGTCACGCTCAAGCACGTGCTGCGGCTCGCGCCCCGGCACGCCGTCCTCGCCCTCACCGCGTCCGGGGACGCCGAGCGGGGCGCGGAGGCGGTACGCGTCGGCGCCCAGGACTATCTGTTCCGTGACGAGCTGGACGGCCGGCTGCTGAGCCGGGCGATCCGGTACGCGGTGGAGCGGAAACGTTCCGACACGGCCGAGCGACGGCTCACCGAGTCCAGGCTGCGGGCTCAGGAGAACGCCCGCCTGGAGCGCGGCCTGCTGCCCACGCCCCTCCTGGAGGGCTCCTCCCTGCGGTTCGCCGCGCGCTACCGGCCCGGCCGCTCGCGTGCGCTGCTCGGTGGGGACTTCTACGACACCGTGCGCACCCCCGACGGCACCGTGCACGCCATGATCGGCGACGTCTGCGGGCACGGCCCCGACGAGGCGGCGCTCGGCGTGGAGCTGCGCATCGCCTGGCGGGCGCTGACACTGGCCGGCCTGTGCGGCGACGAACTGCTCTCGACGCTCCAGCAGGTCCTGGAGCACGAGCGCGAGAGCGACGAGATCTTCGCGACACTCTGCACCGTGGACATCGCGCCGGACGGCCGCCGGGCCGGCCTGTGCCTGGCGGGGCACCCGTCCCCGCTGATAGCCCGTGCGGGCCGCGTCGCCGAACTGCTGCCGTACGAGAACGGCGGCCCCGCGCTCGGTCTGCTGCCCCACGCCCGCTGGCCGCGCCAGCAGGTGGAGCTGGGCGGCGCCTGGAGTCTGATGCTCTACACGGACGGCCTGATCGAGGGCCGGATCGGCGAGGGCAGGGAACGGCTGGGCCAGGACGGGATGGTGGACATGGTCCGCCGCCAGCTGGCGCAGGGCCTGCACGGCGAGGAGCTGCTCCGGGCGGCCGTGAACGAGGTCCGGGACCTCAACGGGGGAGAGCTGACGGACGACGTGGCGGTACTGCTGCTGGACCGCGTCGGCTGACTCGGTCGGGCCTGAGATCCGGGTCCGAAATCCGTGCCTGAAGCGGGCTGAATCGGGCTTGAATCGTGCCTGGCATGGAGCCTGGAGGTCACCGGCCGCCGTTGTAGGGCCCGTACGGACCGTCGCTGCTGCTTCCGCCGCGCCGGCCTCCGCCCGAGACCTGCTTGAGCGCGGGCCGAACGTCCACGAAGAAGACGATCGTGGCGATGAGCCCGGCGATCTGCAGGAACAGGATCGGCACCAGCAGGTTCACGGCCACCGTGACACCGAGGATGATCATCCAGAACATCTTGTTCTGCTTGTCGGCGGCCCGATACGCGTCGTCGCGGGCCAGCGCCGCCAGCACCAGCGCCGCCACCGCGAGCACCAGCATGGCGAGGAAGATCAGCGACATGAAGCCGCCGAATGCCGTCATCAGCACTGTGCCCACCACCCGTGTCGAGTCATCTCTACGCCGTCACCGTACCCGCAGAACGGGCTGGGGACTCCGATAGTGCCCGGAGTCCCCAGCCCGTTCTCGTGACGGCGAACCGCCATATGTGTCTTTACCTGCCGGGCCTACGCCTTACTTGCTGGGCGGCGTGGTCTTCTTGGCGGTGGTCTTGCGGGCGGCCGGGGCCTTCTTGGCCGGAGCGGCCTTCTTCGCCGGGGCGGGCTCGGTCTTGGCCGCGACGGGCTTGTTGTTCTTGACCTCGGACGCTTCCGGCTTCGGCTCGACGGCCACGGCCAGTTCCTCGATCTCCTCGGCGGCCTCGCCGCGCCAGGTCTTCACGGTCTGCTCACCGTGCTCGGCGACCTTCTCGTACGTCTCGCGCGCCTTCACGGCGTACTCGGCGGCCACGCCGACACCGCGGAGGGCGAAGTCCTGAGCGGTCTCACCGATCTTCTTCAGGTCGGTGTCGAGCGTGCCGATGAACTCCGTGACCTTGGTCTGGAGGGTCACCTGCGCCTCCTTGGCGCGGCTGGCGGCCTTCTCCTGGACGGCGTTCGGGTCGATGTTGCGTACGGCGTCGATGCGGGCCGGGGCCTCGGAGCGGAGCTGCTCGACGATGCCGGGCACCTTCTTGGCCTGCTGGAAGGCCAGGTCGGCGGTGCCGGCGGCGAAGTAGAGCGGGGTCGGGTCGCTGAGGGTCTTACGCAGGTCTTCAGTGATGGCCATGGCGAGGGTCCTCCCGGAATCGCTGTGAGCGTGAGGGTTTTCGTATGCGGGTGGTGCGGGTGGTGTGCGGTCGGTGCTCCGCGGCCGTCGGCGCCCTGTCCGGCCCGGTCGACTGGGACCGGGCTCCGGCGGGCGGCCGAATCAACTCGCGGGCTGCTGACCGCGCGCGTCGTCGCGGTCGTTCTTGACGCGCTGGTCGTTCTTGCCCTGCTGGTCTTTCCTGGCGCGCTGGACTTTCTTGGCGCGCTGATCCTTCTTGACGTGCTGGTCGTTCTGGAGATCGGCCTCGTTGCCGTCGGCTGTGCGGGCCTGGTCAACAGCGGCATCCTGAACATCCGATATGCCCTGAGCATCCTCGACCGTCTTGATCTCGAACCCGTTCTCCTTGCGGAAGGACTCGTAGATCTGGAGCAGCACCTGCTTCTGCCGCTCGTTGAGCGTGGGGTCGGCGAGTATGACGGCGCGCGTCTCCACCTCGTCCCGGTCACGCTCGTCATCGAGGATCCCGGCCCGCACGTACAGCGTCTCGGCGGAGATCCGCAGCGCCTTGGCAACCTGCTGCAACACCTCCGCGCTCGGCTTGCGCAGCCCGCGCTCGATCTGGCTCAGATACGGATTGGACACCCCGGCGGCGTCGGCGAGCTGCCGCAGGCTCAGCTGCGCGTTGCGCCTCTGCTCCCGCAGATAGTCACCGAGATTGCCGACGTTGAGCGATGCCATGACTCCACCCTGCACCACGGCCGCTAACTATTGCAAGCACCTGCTTGCAAAAGTGCGCCATGCCACTTCCCGGACCGGTGAGCCTGAGCACGATAGGTGTCGCATTTGCACGACAACTGTCGTAGGGAGCACGGAACTACGCCAGATCGATCAGGCCGCGAGCACGGAAGCCTCAGGCCCCGCGTCACCTCGCGGGTGCGACCGGTGCACACACGCCGCGCGGCGCCCGATGCCGGGCCCCCGGTCAGCCGGCTTCCGTCAGGGCCGCGTGCGCGGCGGCGAGGATCTCCTCGGAGAGCGGGGAGCCCTGGGTGGCCCGGGACAGGACCAGAGCACCGACCAGGGTGCACAGCCGGGCGAGGCCGCCCTCGCCGCCCCCGACGGCCTCGGCGGGGGCGAGGAACGCGGCGAAGTCGGCCACGCCCTCCGCGTAGGTACGGCGCGCCTCGCGGCCTTCGGGTCCGCGCGCGACATCGATGGCGAGAGCCGCGACCGGGCAGCCGTCCGCCGCGTTGTCACGGTGTTCGACGGAGAGGTAGGCGTCGATCAGGGCCCGCTGAGCGGCATCCCGCTGCCCGTCGTGCCGCTCGAGCCCGGCCGCATTGCGCCGTGCGATCTCATCGAAGGCGTGGGCGGTGACCTCATCGACGAGCGCTTCCTTGGAGGCGAACTGCTTGTAGAAGGCACCGTGGGTGAGGCCGGCCGCCTTCATGAGATCGGCGACGCTGACGTGGGTGCCCTGCTCCCGGAACAGCCGCGACGCGGTGTCCACCACCCGCCTGCGATTTTCCTGCGCCTGCGCCTGCGATACGCGGCCCATGACCACCTCCCATTTGGATGTCGACTGGCATCTATCGTAGTCCGGTGTTTAGATTGTTGCCGCAATCTAATTGACGCGGGTGTCCCGACGGCGCCCGAAATGATCTGGAGCGAGCATGGAACTCAAGAACGCGGTCGCGGTGGTCACCGGCGCCAACCGGGGCCTCGGGCGGCACCTGGCCGCCCAGCTCGTGGAGCATGGCGCCAAGGTCTACGCGGCGGCCCGCCGTCCCGAGACGGTCGACCTGCCGGGCGTCCGCCCACTGCGCCTCGACGCGACGGACCAGGAGTCGATACGGGAGGCCGCCCGCATCGCGTCGGACGCGACGCTACTGATCAACAACGCGGGCATCTCCACCGGCGCGACGCTGGTCGGCGGCGACCTGGACGAGGTACGGCGCGAGATGGAGACCAACTTCTTCGGCCCGCTCGTCGCCACACGGGCCTTCGCCCCCGTCATCGAGGGCAACGGCGGCGGCGCCGTACTCAACGTCCTGTCCGCCCTGTCCTGGTTCCACCCGGCAGGACTCGGCTCCTACGCGGCCTCCAAGGCCGCCGCCTGGGCGCTGAGCGACGCGACTCGTGAGGAGTTGGCACCGCACGGGATCACCGTCTCGGCGCTGCACGTCGGCTACATGGACACCGACATGGCCGCCGGCGTGCCCGCCGATCAGAAGGTCGCCGCCGCCGACGTCGCGGCCCAGGCCCTGTACGGCATCGAGACCGGCCTGCCCGAGATCCTCGCCGACGAGACCAGCCGGTACGTCAAGCAGAGCCTGTCCGCGGCACCCCAGCCGAACGCGGGCTGACGCTCACCCCCTCCACCACGGCACGACGGCCTTCCAGGCCCCCTTACGTAAGGACTTCTCCTGCGTTACACGACCTTCGGACACAGGACCGGACTGCGCGTGTCCGAGTACGCGCTCGGCACCGCGAACTTCGGCACCGGCTGGGGCGCAGGCGCCGAGCCCGACGAGGCCCGCCGCATCTTCGACCGGTTCGCCGAGGCCGGCGGCACCTTCCTCGACAGCGCCGACGGCTACCAGTTCGGCGAGTCGGAGGAACTGACCGGCAAGCTCGTCTCCGCCGACCGCGAGCACTTCGTCCTGGCCACCAAGTTCGCCCTCGGCGCCGCCCCGCAGCCGGACATCTCCAAGACCGGCAACAGCCGCAAGAACCTGGTCGCCTCCGTCGAGGCCAGCCTGAAGCGCCTGGGCACCGACTACATCGACCTGCTGTGGGTGCACTTCCCCGACCAGCTCACTCCGATGGAGGAGCTCCTGCGCGGTCTCGACGACCTGGTCAGCGCGGGCAAGATCCACCACGCCGCGCTGTCCAACTTCCCCGCCTGGCGCGTCTCGCGCGCGGTAACCCTCGCCGACCTGCGCAACCAGTCCCCCATCATCGGCATCCAGCACGAGTACAGCCTCGTCGAGCGCACCGCCGACCGGGAGCTGCTGCCGATGGCCGAGAGCCTCGGACTCGGCGCCGCGCTGTGGTCCCCGCTCGGCGGCGGACTGCTCACCGGCAAGTACCGCACGTCCGCAGAAGGGCGCCTCAGCGACCTGGGCATGGTCATCCACACCGAGAGCACCGACCAGAAGACCGCCGTCGTCGACACCGTCCTGGCCATCGCCCAGGAGACCGGTGCGACGCCCGCCCAGGTGGCGGTGGCCTGGGTCCGCGAGCGCGCCGCCCGCTCCACGGCCACGCTGGTCCCGATCATCGGCCCGCGCAACCTCTCCCAGCTCGACAGCTACCTCGCAGCCCTCGACGTCCAGCTGACCGACGAGCAGTACGCGCGCCTCGACAAGGTCAGCGCCGTGCCGCTCGGCGTACCGCACGAGGGCATCGCGGGCTCGCTGGGACACCTCCAGGGCGGCGACGCGAGCAGCGTCATCACCCCGGTCGTGCCGGTGGCCTGAGCCCGGAAACACGGCCGACGCAGAGCTCTCCGCGCAGGCACTGGCCACTGCCGTGCCGACGCGGAGCGCGCGGACTAGAAGAACACCACAAACCGTCTCGTACCGAGACAAACCACTCACGGACAGAACACCCCTCCCGCTTGGACGGGAGACCACACGAACGGAGATGACGATGAAGGCCTTCATGGTCGAGAAGTACGGTGATGCGGCCGGGATGCGCGCCGCCGAGATACCTGACCCTCAGGTGGGCGCCGACGACGTCCTGGTCAAGATCCACGCGGCGGGCGTCAACCCGCTGGACATGAAGATCCGCAACGGTGACCTCAAGGCGATCGTGCCCTACCGTCTCCCGCTCGTCCTGGGCAACGACCTCGCCGGGACCGTCGTCCGGGTCGGATCGTCCGTCGACCGCTTCGCCGTGGGCGACGAGGTCTACGCGCGGCCTGACAAGGACCGCATCGGCACCTTCGCCGAACTCCTCGCCGTCCACCAGGACGACCTCGCCCCCAAGCCCGCCACGCTCACCATGACCGAGGCCGCCTCCCTCCCCCTGGTCGCGCTGACCGCCTGGCAGGCCCTGATCGAGCGGGCCCACGTACAGCCGGGCCAGAAGGTCTTCATCCACGCGGGCGCCGGCGGCCTCGGCTCCATCGCCGTCCAGCTGGCCAAGGCACTGGGCGCGTACGTGGCCACCACCGCGAGCACCGCCAAGGTCGACCTGGTCAAGGAACTCGGCGCAGACGAAGTCATCGACTACCGCACACAGGACTTCACCGAAATCCTCCACGGCTACGACGTCGTCCTGGACTCCCTCGGCGGCGAGAACCTCGCCAAGTCCCTGCGCGTCCTCAAGCCCGGCGGCCAGGCCATCTCCGTCGTGGGCCCGCCCGACCCGGCCACCGCCCGCGAGCTCGGCTCGAACCCGGTCCTGCGCCTGGCCGTCACCGCCCTCAGCGCCAAGACCCGGCGCCAGGCCAAGCGCCTCGGCGTCACCTACGCCTTCCTGTTCATGAAGGCCAGCGGCGCCCAACTCCGCGAACTCACCCCCCTCATCGACGCCGGGAAGATCCGCCCCATCGTCGACCGTGTCTTCCCCTTCGACGAGACCCTCCAGGCCATGGAGTACGCCGAGAAGGGCCGCCCGAAAGCCGGCAAGGTCGTCGTCTCCATGACGTGAGCACAGGGCACCGGCCCTGCCGGACGCCGAGAACGCCGCCCGCCACAACGAGAAGATCCCGCCCCACGCTCCTCTCTCCCACACCAGGACCCGATCACGAACGCACCGTCCAGCTCCCCCACGCCCACCCCGTCGTCGTACAAGAACGCGCCGACCCGCGCCGTGTCCGTGCACGGCGTGGACTTCGCCTACCGGCAGCACGGTCCGGACGACGGCGTACCGCTGATCCTGCTCAACCACCTGTCCGCGGTCCTGGACAACTGGGACCCCCGCGTCGTCGACGGACTCGCCGCCCGACGCCGCGTGATCACCTACGACAACCGCGGCGTCGGCGCCTCCGGCGGCTCCACGCCCGACACCATCGAGGCGATGGCCCGCGACACGGTGCTGTTCATCCGGGCTCTCGGGTACGACCGTGTCGACCTGCTCGGCCTGTCGATGGGCGGCTTCGTCGCCCAGGTCGTCGCGGCACAGGAACCGGACCTCGTAGGGAAGATGATCCTCGCGGGCACGGGCCCCGCCGGAGGCCCCGGCATCGACAAGGTCACCTCCCTCACCATCAAGGACACCCTCAAGGCCGTCGCGACCCGCAGGGACCCCAAGCAGTTCCTCTTCTTCACCGACACCGAAAGCGGCCGACGGGCCGCCCACGCCTTCCTGGACCGGCTGAGAAAGAGCGCACGGACGACCGCGACAAAGCCATCTCGCTCTCATCATTCCGCGCCCAGTTGAAGGCCATCCACCGCTGGGGCGTCCAGGCCCCCGCCGACCTGTCGCGCATCCACCTGCCGGTCCTGGTGGCCAACGGCGAGAGCGACCGGATGGTCCCGAGCGTCAACACCCTCGACCTGGCGGCCCGGCTGCCCCAGGGCGAACTCGAACCCCTCTACCCCGACGCCGGGCACGGGGGGATCTTCCAGTTCCACGACGCCTTCGTCCCACGGGCGCTGGAATTCCTCGAAGCGTAGCCAGGCCGATGAGCGGCTGGCCGAACGCCGCCCCATCCGGCTGTCCGCCTCGCCGTCTTTCATCGCTGAAGGCTGCGCCACAAGGCCGTCGATATCCAGGCGGAGCGACGCATGTAGATGCTGAGTGCGCGATCGGCACCACGCAGCCTTTCGACGAGCGGCGCCAGACGCTCCCGCGCTTCGTGCGCGTCCGCGGCATTGAGGAGTCGTACGGCGATCTGCATGACTGCACCCGCAGCCAGGGAGCCCTCGGGGGGCGCGGTGTAGGGCTTGGAGGTCTTCTTCTTGCCGGGAGTGTTGAACATGGGCCGCGCCTGCGCGTCGCGGGCGGCGTGCTCCACGTCGAGCGCAGTGGCCAGGACCGGCGTTCCGGCGTAGTCGCGAGCCACTGGCCAGGACCGAAAGATCATGGCTACCACGGCTCGCAAGTCCGCGAAGTAGTGCGCGACGGGGACAGCAGGTTCGAGTCAGCCGATGGAGGAGATGCCGCCCTCGCGGGCGTCGAGTAGCTCGTCCCAGTGCTCGGCCGCCCATTGGCACGCGGCGGCCAGCGGCTCCAGCATGCTGCGGCCTAGCGGTGTCAGCGCGTACTCCACCCGCAGTTTCGGGTCGGCGTGCACGGTGCGTGACACGAACCCGTTCCGCTCCAAGCCGCGGAGCGACTGGGTGAGCGCCTTCGGGGTGACGCGACTCAGTGGTACGCGGAGTTCGGAGTATCTGCGCGGGCCGTCGTCCAGGCAGCGGAGGACCATGGATGCCCATTTGTCACCGAAGCGGAAAGGCAGCAGCGGGGACGGGCACAGCTCGTCGAACAAGTCGGGTGGCAGCGGTGGCCGTTGCGTCATTGAGGGTCTCCCGTCTCAGGTCTTGGTATCCAGCTGGTTACCGACCTTCTGGATATCTTCCGGAGCATCGACTCAACGGGAGGTATTCCGACGATGGGCAGGATCGTGGTTGTCGGGGCGGGTGGCTGCCCGACTGCTCGACAACCTCACCGATCCGTACCCGTCCTCCTCTGGCCGGAAGGCAGTCGGCTTGCCGCACCTCAAGTCAACGTCAGATTTGCAGTAACGGGCGTCGAATGAACACCATCATTTCGACCTATAAAGGTAAGGCAGGACATTATGCGTGCAGCCCGCTTCCATGAATACGGCGGAGCGGAGAGCCTGGTGATCGAGCGGGCCCCCGACCCCCACCCCGGACTTGGTGAGATCCGTGTCCGCGTCGCGGCGGCCAGTGTCAATCCCATCGACTGGAAGCTGCGCGCCGGCGCCCTGCACCAGCTGATACCCCTGGAGCTACCCGCCATCCCCGGGCGCGACGCCGCCGGCGTGGTCGACGAAATCGGTGACGGAGTGCAGGGGGTGAGCATCGGCGACCGCGTCTTCGGGCTGGGCGGTGTCACCGGCGCAACCGCAGAGCTGGTCATCCTCTCAGCCTGGGCCCACGCCCCCGACACGTGGAACGATGAGCAGGCCGCGGGCGCCGGCCTCGCATCCGTGACCGCGATGCGTGGCCTGAACGCGCTCGGCTCCCTGGCGGGTCGCACCCTTCTCGTCGAGGGCGCCGCCGGAGGCGTGGGCGGCGCGGCAGTCGAGATCGCTGTGGCACAAGGTGCCACCGTGATCGGGACAGCCAGCGAACGTAACCACGAGTTCCTCACCTCTCTCGGCGCCGTTCCCACCACCTACGGCCCCGGCCTCGCGCAGCGCCTCTCCGCTCTCGCTCCGCACGGCGTCGACATCGCGCTCGACACCGCGGCCTCCGGATCCCTGGACGACCTCGTCGCGATCACGGGCGACCCGACACGCGTCGCGACGGTCGCCGACCACGCAGGCGGGCAGCGCCTGGGCACGCATGTGGTCAACGCGGAGAACGACTCCACCCTCCTGTCCGCGGCCGCGGAACTGGGCCGGCAAGGCCGCTACACACCCCGTATCGAACAGACCTACCCCCTGGAGCGGATCGCCGACGCCCACGCGCACGCCGAGCGCGGACGCACACGCGGAAAGATCGTGATCTGCATCTGAAGCGGGGCACGGCGCAGATGCGCCAGTCCGCCAAGCGATGGGGGCACGGTGACCTGCACCCCGCGAACGTCGTCGTCGCGGACGGCATACACAGCGGCAGGGCTTGCTGCTATGCCGTTTGGACGGCCCGCTTCAGCAAGGACACCGTTTCGTCGATGGCATGTGTGAGCACTTGTGGCTGGGGAGCCAGGTTGGCCAGGACGCGGTCGATGCTTCGCAGTCCCGCGCGGTCGAGCAGTTTCTTCTCGTTGGTGACCCACTGTCCCTGCGCGGCCATGACCGCGTGCGCCGTCTGGCAGGCGGCGGTGGCGATTGCCCCGGCGCAGTCGGTGAGGTGTCCCTGTTCGGCGTGGGCAGCGCGGGCATAGGTGAGGGTGAGCTGGGCCGTGCCCCACCACTGCTCAGGTGCATGGCGTCGCAGAGCCTCGGGGTATTCAGGGCGCGGCAGTTCTCCGTGGAGTACCTGGTTGACGGCCAGCTCGGCGACGACCAGGTAGGTCGGAATGCCGGCCAGGTGAAACATGAGCCTCTCGATGCCGAACCGGCCCTGGCGGGCTTCGGAAAGTTGATGCTCGACGTCATCGAGATCGCGGTAGTGCACGTCGATGTGCCGGGTGCCGATCTGGAGCCACGCTCCACCGTTGAACACGCCGCCGCCCCACCCGCCGATCTCGGAGACCTCCCCGGGCCAGCCGAGGGCGCGCAGGCTCTGGGGAGAGAACTCGCCCCGGTAGTAAATGGCGAAGTCCCAGTCGCTGTCGGGCCGATGCGTGCCCGTGGCTCGCGAGCCCCCCAACGCGACGGCTTTCACACCCGGCAGGCTCGCGAGCCGGTCCGTGACGTGCGCAACGAAGGCTTGATCGTCGTCTGGGTGCATGGAGGGGAGGATAGGCGGGTCGGCCACCGAGGTGCAGATCATTTTCCTTCGCTGCTTTCGACTCCGGGTGCGCCATGGCCAGTGGCCGCCTCGCTGACGGTGAGACGGCCACTGCGCGGATGAGGGCAGCCTGGTGGGGACGCGATCTGGGCTTCGAGGTCGGCGACGCGCCGGTCCTGGAAGCGGAGGTTGGATCGGGCGGCTTTGAGCCGCTCGTCGAGGGTGCGGTTGTCAGCGGTCAGCCGGCGGACCCGTTGTTTGAGGGTGGTGTTCTCGGTGGTGATCCGCTGGATGGCCTCTTCGGTCCACTCGGCTTGCAAGTCCCTTAGCTGGCCGAGGAGTTCGCCGATCCGGGTGCGCTGGGTGAGGATCTCGGTCTGGGCGGCCTTGAGTGCTTCCTCAGCGTTCAGCGCGCGCTCGCGCCAGGTTGCCTCGCGCTCGTCGTCCTGTTCGACGAGGATCCGCGTCCGGCGGTCACCTGCCTCGGCTATCGCCGTGGCGATGGCGGCCCGGGCCTCGGGGTTGGCATAGAGGAAGGTGCGTGAGACGTTCGCCCGCCGGGCGACAGCGGCGACGCCGACCTGGGCCTTCTCCCGTTGGAGCCGGGTGATGGACTCGCGGACCCGCAGGAGGGCCGTGTCGGTCTTGCCGCGGCGAGCTGCCAGGGCAGCGGCAGTGCGGGGGGACGCGGGCGGATGAGCGGCGCGACCGCAAGGCCGCCGCCCGCACCCGGGCCACCAGCACCGCAGCCTGGTCCCGGCCCGAACCGCCCAGAGACGAGGAGCCGCCGGACGAAGCAGCTCAAGACTCCGAAGCGGCCGAGGAAACCGAGGAGCTGGCCAAGGTGGTGCCGCTGGGTATCTTCGACGCCCGCGAGGAGGCGAAACGATGGTGGTGAACCCTTCCGACGACGGCATGGCACCCGCCGACGAGGAACGCATCGAACCGCCCACGACCCTGGCGGGGTGGCGGCACTTCGTCGACACTGACACCACCACCTTCCGGCTCGCCTCCGCCCGAAGCTGGGAGGTGATGGGCGACCGGGTCCGCAACTCCTACAACGAACGGCGCATCGACTACCACTCCGACTGCAAGTCGTGCGGACGTCCACGGTCAAGGAAGTCGCCCACCAGGGAAGGCTTCTGAATCACGACGGTGAACCCGAAGACGCCTCGTCTTGGCTGCCCATCACGAAGCATCCGCATCGTGATCGGTGAGGGACATCCCGGATGCCAGAGCGCGGGCAACGTCGGCGAAGTACTGTTCGTCGGCACCAGGGGCAAGACCGAGGGGGACGCCCTGGCTGAGGCCGACGAACAGTGCCCTGAGCGCGGTGGTCAAGCGTTGCGCCTGTTGCGACGTCACGACGCTTCCGCTGTGCGACCTTCCGGTGAACAGCGCGATCAGATGGTTCTCCTGCGCCCGGATGGACGTGGCGAGCTGGGATCCCAGATCGGGGTCATGCAGGGCCATGTCCAGCAAGGTGATCTGAAGCGACAGGCCAGACAGCGCGTCCGGGGCGTCACAACTGCGCCGGTAGTACCGGGCAAAGGCGTCGACCGCTTCCAGCAGATCAAGTTCAGCGGGAACCGCCTGCTCGATCTCCTCGTAGTACGGCCGCAGGTAGTCGGCGACCAGGGCGACCACCAGGCCGTTCTTGCTCCCGAACAGTGAGTAGATGGCGCCGGTGGTCAGGTCGGCACGTTCGGCGATCTCATCAAGCTTGGCCCGATACCGGGCATCGCGGGTGACCCGCCAGACGGTGGGGGCCATCGCCGACGGCGCCTTCAAGATGTTGCTCGCCGCTGTCTACATCGCCTGCGCTGCCCCGCTCGGCCGGTTACTCGGCACGCCGACCTGGCTGATGGTCGTCTCAGGCGTGGCCCTGCTGATCGGCGGCGGCATCGAGATCAGATACACGCGCAGCCGGTCGATGCGCACCTACACGCAGCTCATGATTGCCTACGACAGCGGCTGGGTGCTGACGGCCCTGACCGGCCTCCTGATGGCGCGGCAGAGCAGCAGCACAGGGGGTGAAGTCTGGATCCGGTATCAGACAGCCGCCCCCATCGTGTTCGCCGCACTGCTGATCGCCGCTGCCCCTATGCAAATGACCTCGAACACTCAGCGCGACGCCTCGGATTGAGCGAGACAGCCGCCCCGCCCCCGTCTCACTCAAACTGAGGCACCCCAGATCAGGCACTCACACTGCCTCACCTTGAGCGAGACCGGACATCGCGCTGCCGAGCGGGAGTTCCGGCGGCCGGGCCTTGGCTAACCTGCACGGGTGACCACCGATCTGACCCTCCTGCCGCGTGTCGCCTATCGCGGACAGGAGGTCACGGCGCCCCGGCTCCGCGGTCTCCTCGCGCTGCTCGCGGGCGACTTGCGCACGGGCTGCAGCACCGAGCGGCTTGTGGCAGGGCTGTGGCCGGACGAGTTGCCGGAGCGGCCGGGAAAGGCGGTGCAGGTCCTCGTGTCCAGGGTGCGGGCGCAGCTGGACGCCGACGTCGTCGTCAGCACGCCGACCGGATACCGGCTCACACTCGCCGAGGACCAGGTCGACAGCTCCGCCCTGCTGCTGCACGCCGCCGCCGGCGCGGACCGGGCCAGGGCCGGGGACCACGCGGGATCGCTGGCCGCGGCCGAGGCCGGGCTCGCGCTGTGGGAGGGCACTCCTGACGGGGCCGGCGACACCGACGACCCCGTAGCCGCGTTACGCGCCGAGCGCGCCCCCGTCCGCGGCACGCTCGTCCGCGCGCAGGGGCTCGCGCTCGCCCGCCTCGGACGGCACGCGGAGGCGGCCGGACCGCTGGCCGTGGCCGCCGCGGAGCATCCGCGTGACGAGGAGGTTCTCGCCGAGCTGCTGCGCGGCGAGGCGGCGTCGGCGGGCCCGTCCGCCGCGCTGACGCGGTACGAGGCGTACCGCCGTGAGCTGCGCGACGAGCTCGGCACGGATCCGGGCGCCGGGCTCAAGGCCGTACAGCAGGAGCTGCTGCGCGGCGAGGCGCCCGTGGCCAGGCACGGCGTGCCGCACGAGCCGAACCCGCTCCTCGGCCGGGACGAGGACATCGCGGCGGTGGAGCGGCTGCTGCGCGCCTCCCGCGCCGTCACCGTCGTCGGCCCCGGCGGTCTCGGCAAGACCCGGCTCGCGTACGCCGTCAGCCGTCGGGCCGAGCAGCGCGTGGTGTACTTCGTGCCGCTCGCCGGCGTCACCGCGGACGAGGACGTGGCCGTGGAGGTGGCCTCCGCGCTCGGCGCGGGCGAGGGCCGGCACGGCGCCGTGAGCGGCCACGCCCCGGCCGACCCGGTGTCCGGCATCCTCGGCGTGCTCGGCTCCGGGCCCGCGCTGCTGGTCCTCGACAACTGCGAGCAGGTCATCGGGGGCGCCGCCGGCCTCGTACGGGCCCTGGTCTCGTCTTCGAAGGACCTGCGGGTGCTCGCCACCAGCCGGGCCCCGCTGGGCCTCACCTCGGAGGCGGTGTACGCGCTGCCGGAACTCGCTCTCGACACCTCGGTCGAGCTGTTCACGCAGCGGGCCAGGGCCGCCCGGCCCGGCGTGGAGCTGCCGACGGACGCGCTGGCCGAGCTGTGCCGCCACCTCGACGGGCTGCCGCTCGCCGTGGAGCTGGCCGCGGCGCGGGTGCGGGTGCTTTCGGTGCCGGAGATCGCCCGCCGCCTCGGCGACCGGTTCGCGCTGCTGCGCGGCGGGGCGCGGGACGTGCCGGAGCGCCACCGCACGCTGCACGCGGTCGTGGAGTGGAGCTGGAACCTGCTCGAGGACGAGGCCAGGGCCGCGATGCGCACGCTGTCCGTCTTCCCCGGCGGCTTCTGCGGTGAAGCGGCGGAGCAGGTGCTCGGCGAGGACGCGCTGTTCCTGCTGGAGCAGTTGGCCGATCAGTCGCTGCTCACCGTCGCCGACACCCCGGCCGGCGTGCGGTTCCGGATGCTGGAGACCGTACGGGAGTTCAGTGCGGCCCAGCGTACGGAGGCGGGCGAGGACGAGGAGGCCGTCGGCCGGTTCCTCGCCTGGGCGCGGGACTTCGGGGTCGCGAACCACGACTGGCTCCTCGGCTCGCAGCCGGGGACCGCCTGGGAGCGGATCAGGGCCGAGCAGGACAACCTCGTGCTGGCGCTGCGGCACGCCCTGGCCCGTACGGACGGCCCCACCACCGCCGCCCTCACCGCCGTCCTCGCCGCCCTGTGGTCCACCGGCTCCAACTACCCCCGCCTCACCGCCCTCGCCGCGGACACCGGCCCGCCGCTGTCGCACTACTACCCCGAGCCCGAATACGTCGAAGTCGCCCGCGCCGCTGCGGCGTTCTGCACGGCGAGCCTGTTCATGGGCTACGGCCCGCGCGCCGTACGCCATCTCGTCACCCTCCGGCGGCTGTCCCCGGCCCCGCCGGACACGCTGCTGAGGGCCATCGCGACGGTGCTGAGCGCAGTTCCCGAGATGCTGCCTCCCGACTACGACGTGCTGCGGGGGCTCTGCGAGAGCGAGCAGCCGCTGCTCGCCGGCATCGCGGAGTGCGTCGCCACCTACGTCTGGGAGTACGAGCACGACCTCGACCGCGCGCTCGCCTCGGCTCGCCGGATCATCGCCGCACTGGCGCCGGCCGACAATCCGTTCCTGCAGCTCATGGGCCACGCTCGGCTGAGCGAGCTGTACATGCAGACGGAGCAGGGCGATGCCGCGTACGGGCACCTCAAGGCCGCGCTGGAGGCGCTGCCGCGGCTCGGCGACGAGCACGACGCCATCGGCGTCCGCTGGGGCCTCGTCCTCGCCTGCCTGCAGCGCGGTGACCCCGACGAGGCCGAGTACTGGCTGCGGCGGGCGGAGGGCGACAACGCCCCGCAGAAGGACGACTTCTACAGCCCGGACTTCGGCGGGCGCGCCGAGATCGCGCTCGCCCGCGGACTGACCGAGGTCGGGCTCGGCCTGTGGCGCAACGCCGTGGAGCGGATGCCCGCGGCCGGCTCGCTGGACGGTGACGACCCCTTCTTCGACCGGTGGTCGCTGCAGGTCCAGTCGGCGGCGGTGACGGCGCACGCGCATGCCGGCCGTCTCGAACTCGTCGCGGGGCCGGTCGACCGGCTGCGGCAGCAGTTGCGGACGCTGCTCTCCGGTCCGTCCAGCTCGCCCATGGAGCTCCCCGTGTTCGGGACGGTGCTGCACGCGCTCGGCATGGCTGGGCTGGCGTCCGGCGACACCACCGCCGTACGGATGATCGCGCTGGCCGAACGGCTGCGGGTGCTGCGCGAGTTCCAGCCGACGATGTCGGCGGACCGCGCCCGGGAGGCGGTCGGGGCCGCCGGGAACGCTGCCAGGGCGGCGTACGCCGACGCGGTGTCGGAGTACGCCGCCCTGGGGCGGGACGAGCTGCGGGAGGCGGCCCGCGCTGTCATGGCGGTTACTTCGGGTCGCGGTTGAACAGCGACGTCGACCAGCGGTAGCCGAGCGCGCTGAGGCCGACGCACCAGGCGATCGCGATCCACCCGTTGTTGCCGATCTCGGTGCCGAGCAGCAGGCCGCGCAGGGTCTCGATGGTCGGCGTGAACGGCTGGTACTCGGCGATCGGCTGGAACCAGCCCGGCATGGTGTCGGCCGGGGTGAAGGCGCTCGAGATGAGCGGGAGGAGGATCAGTGGCGTTGCCATGTTGCTGGCGGCCTCGGGGTTCGGGCTGGCCATGCCCATCCCGACCGCGATCCAGGTGAGCGCCAGGGCGAACAGCGCGATCAGTCCGAACGCCGCCAGCCACTCCAGGGCCGTGGCGTCCGTGGACCGGAAGCCGATGGCCACGGCGACGGCACCGACGAGGACCAGGCTGGCGAGCACCTGCAGCACGCTGCCGACGACGTGTCCGATGAGCAGAGAGCCGCGGTAGACCGCCATCGTACGGAAGCGGGCGATGAGGCCCTCGGTCATGTCCATGGAGACGGAGATCGCGGCCCCGATCACGGTGCTGCCGATGGTCATCACCAGGAGGCCCGGGACGAGATAGGCGATGTAGTCGGAGCGGTCCGCGCCGCCGCCACTGATGCCCGCGCTCATCACGCCTCCGAAGACGTAGACGAAGAGCAGCAGCAGCATGATCGGCGTGAGCAGCAGGTTCAGGGTCATGGACGGGTAGCGCCGTACGTGCAGGAGGTTGCGGCGCAGCATCGTGTTCGAGTTGCGTACGGCGAGGGACAGGGCGCTCATCGGACGGTCTCCTTGGACTGGCTGGGGACGTTGGTTCCGCCGGTCAGGGCGAAGAACACGTCGTCGAGGTCGGGGGTGTGCACGGTCAGCTCGTCCGCCTCGACGCCGGCCGAGTCCAGCCAGTCGAGGATGGAGCGCAGCTCGCGCTGGCTGCCGTCGCTGGGGATCTGCAGCGCCAGCGCCTCGTCGTCGCGGGTGGCCTCGCGCAGGGCGACGGCGGCGGACTGGTAGGCGGACGGGTCGGTGAAGCGGAGCCGGACGTCTCCGCCGGGGATGAGCCGCTTGAGCTCCTCGGCGGTGCCCTGGGCGGCGATCTTGCCGTCGTTGAGCACGGCGATGCGGTCGGCGAGCTCGTCGGCCTCCTCCAGGTACTGGGTGGTGAGAAAGACGGTCACCCCGTCGGAGACGAGCTCGCGGATGATGCCCCACATGTTGTGACGGCTGCGCGGGTCGAGGCCGGTGGTCGGCTCGTCGAGGAAGAGGATCCGGGGGTTACCGACCAGCGTCATGGCGATGTCGAGGCGGCGCTTCATGCCGCCGGAGTAGGTGGAGGCGGGCTTCTTCGCGGCCTCCACCAGGTCGAAGCGCTCAAGGAGTTCGGCGGCGGTACGGCGGCCCTCGCCGCGGGAGAGCAGGTGCAGGTCCGCCATGAGGAGCATGTTCTCCTCGCCGGTGATCAGGCCGTCGACGGCGGAGAACTGCCCGGTGACGCCGATCGCGGCGCGCACCGCCTGCGGGTCTGTGGCCAGGTCGTGGCCGCCGACGCGGATTTCACCGGAGGCGGGGTCGGGAGTGATGAGGGTGGAGAGGATCTTGACGGCGGTGGTCTTGCCGGCGCCGTTCGGGCCGAGCAGGGAGAAGACGGTGCCGGCCGGCACCGCCAGGTCGATACCGTCGAGGACCGTCTTGTCCCCGTACGCCTTGCGCAGCCCCTTGGCGGCGATGGCGAGTGAGTGCGATGTCGTTGTCGTCATGCCGCAGAGGTTGCGGCAGTGCGCATTCAGCGCGCTTTCACGATGGTTTCAGTGCCCTGAAACCAGGGTTGCCCGGCACGGAAGCCCGAACAACGGTGAGGAAGTCCTGCGGCCTCGCCCTGGCGGAAAACCACAGGGCACGCCTACGGCATGGGGAATCATGAAGCATGCGACCGGATGACTGGCACCTCACCGACGACGTCGACGACTTCCTCGCCCGAGCCGGAGACTTCCTGCGCTCGCGGCCCGGCCTGCACGTCATGCCGCTGACGTGGGCAGAGAGAGTGCGAACGCGTGGGGCGGACGCGTTCGGCACCGAAGCCCCCGTCTTCGGCCTGCTGGAGCGAGCGGGCGAGGTCCGCGCCGCCTTCTACCGTCTCCCGCCCCGCGGTCTGGGCCTCACCCCGCTCACGCCCGAGCAAGCCGACAGCCTCGCCGCCCACTTGGCCGCCCTCGGGCACTCCCTTCCCTCCGTCAGCGCGGACCACAGCACCGCCACCGCTTTCGCCGAGGCCTGGCAGCGGCACACAGGCGCAACGCCGAAACTCCGCGACACGCGGCTCTGTCTGTACCGCCTCGGCACGCTCACCCCACCGGAGCCGATGCCGGCGGGCCGGGGCCGCGTCCTGGGCGAGCAGGACCTTGAGCAAGTCATGTTCTGGTGCGGCGAGTTCGCCAAGGCCGTCGGGGAAGTCGTCTCCATTGACGCCGACTCCTGGGCCGGCACGCGCTTCGCCGACAAGCGCTATACGCTCTGGGAGACCCCGGACGGCACTCCCGTCTCCATCGCGGGCATGAACCCGATGATCGGCGGCCAGATCCAGGTGGACATCGTCTACACCCCGGCCCACCTACGCGGTCGCGGCTACGCGGGCGCCGTGACGGCTGAGGTGAGCCGGGCCGCACTGGCCGCGGGCGCGAGGGAGGTCGTCCTGTTCGCGGACCTGGCGAACCCCACCAGCAACGCCCTCTACCAGCGCCTCGGCTACCGCCCGCTCACCAACTGGGCGGCATACGACTTCTCATGAGCCGCACCGGAAGTCGGTCAAGAACTGACGAACTCACGGCGCGGGAGGGCGGCGTGCCTGTCTCACTGCGCGGTCGACGGCCCAGGCGTCCGCCACTGGGCCCACGTGCCCGAGCTTGTCGGGGTTGATCACCAGGCGGATCGTCTGGATCTGCCCGTCGAGTACATCGAGCGCCAGAGTGTGGAGCACCTTGCCGTCCCGGTCGCGGAAGATCGCGCCCGACTGGCCGTTGACCTCATGCGGCTCGAACGTCACGTCGATCCGGGCCATCCGGGGGAAGACGGAGCCAAGCAGCCGGGCTACCTTCTCGGCGCCGATGATGGCCCTGGCCAGCTGCGGGGCCTTGCCGCCGCCGTCGCCGACCATCGATACGTCGGCGGCGAGCAGGTCCTGCAGGCCGGCGACGTCGCCTTCGCGGAGGGCGTCGAAGAACCGCGACGCCAGCTCCTCCCGCTCCGTACGGTCCGCTTCGAAGCGGGGCCGGCCCGCGGCCATATGGCGCCGCGCCCGCACCGCCAGCTGGCGGCACGCCGACTCCGAGCGCCCCACCGCCGACGCGACCTCGGGAAAGCCGAAGTCGAACACCTCCCGCAGTACGAAGACCGCCCGCTCGAGCGGACTGAGCCGCTCGAGCAGCAACAGGGCCGCCATCGACACCGAGTCGGCCAGCTCCGCCGACCGCGCCGGGTCCTCATAGGGGTCGGCGAGCAGCGGCTCGGGGAACCACGGCCCGACGTACTCCTCCCGCCGGACGCGGGCCGAGCGCAGCACGTCGATCGAGAGCCGGGTCACCACGGCCGAGAGGTAGGCCTTGGTCGACCTGGGCTCGGTCGGGGAGGCCTCGAAGCGCAGCCAGGTCTCCTGGACCGCGTCCTCGGCCTCGCTCACGCTGCCCAGGATCCGGTAGGCGATCGAGAACAGCAGCGGCCGCAGCTCCTGGAACTCCTCGGTCCTGCTCATGCCGGCTCCTCCTTGATCGACAATCAACTCTCCACCCTCGGGACAAGACGGTGATCGGGAGCTGTGTGTTGCCGCCCGTCAGCCGGTGAAGGACTCGGGGCCGAAGCGGCCCCACGCAATGAATGCCGCGAGCGCGAGATAGATCAGGTTCAGCACCACGAACTTGGATTCGCCGAGTCGGCCATGGGTGACCATCGCGCCGGCCATCAGCACGACCCAGCAGACGGCGGTCACCGGCGCCAGAACCGGTGCGATGCCGACCGCAGCGGGCAGGATCAAGCCCAACGCGGCCAGGAGTTCGAGGACGCCGAGGGTCTTGACGAAGCCGGCGCCGACCTCTTCCGTCCATCCCCCACCAGGAGCCGCGGCCAGCTTCTCCTTGGGCACGAATGTCTTGCTGATGCCGCCGGTCAGGGCTACTGCGGCCAGCAGTCCGGCACTGATCCACAGCACGAGGTTCATCGTCCACTCCTTGATCGAGGATTGCCTGCACCTCCTGGGACGAGACAGCGACCCCGCCTGTGACATCTCCGAACACCCGGTGGCGGATCCCCGACGTTGCGGAAGGCCCCCGTTCCCGTGCGCCAGCCGGCCTTCGCGCCGGGATGCCGCTGCGTACTGCTCCAGACCCGGCCCGCCGCTCGCGCGCTCAGCTCGGCCGGGGTGCCTTCGAAAGACAGGGCCGCCGGCGGCGGCGAAGGCGTGCAGCACCGTGTGAGGGGCCGGTTGCCGGAAGGGTGGCCAGGCTCCGCAGGGCGTGCAGTGCTGCGGGCCCGACAGGCTTGAGGACGAGCCGATTTGCCTAAAGGTGTTAGGCAAATGCACAATCCCCTTCTGTCGAAGGGGGAGGACGGTATGGCACGCGTAGGACTGACCACCGAACGCCTGATCCGGGCGGGGGCGGAACTGGCCGACGAGGTCGGCTTCGACCAAGTGACCGTGTCGGAGCTCGCCAGGCGGTTCGATGTCAAGGTCGCGAGCCTGTACTCGCACCTCAAGAACTCCCAGGACCTCAAGACGAAGATCGCCCTGCTCGCCCTGGAGGAACTCGCCGACCGGGCCGCCGACGCCCTGGCCGGACGGGCCGGCAAGGACGCCCTGGCCGCCTTCGCGAACGTCTACCGCGACTACGCCCGCGAACATCCCGGCCGCTACGCCGCAGCCCAGACGAGGCTCGACCCGGCGACCGCGGCCGCCAGTGCCGGGGTCAGGCACGCGCAGATGACCCGGGCGATCCTGCGCGGCTACGAACTGACGGAGCCGGACCAGACACACGCCGTCCGGCTGCTGGGCAGCGTCTTCCACGGCTACGTCAGCCTGGAGATGGGCGGCGGGTTCAGCCACAGCGCCCCCGACACACAGGAAACCTGGTCACGGATCCTGGAGGCCCTCGACGCCCTGCTGCGGAACTGGCCCGCGCCCTGACCATGGCCAGCCCCCGCGCCGGCCAGAGGCCGTCGACCGCGCCCTCCGCGCGCCATATCGACGCATCCGCCCCCATCCACCACCACCGATCAACACCGATCAAGGGGCTGAGAACCTTGCACGCCAAGCACAACTGGATCACCACCCCCATCACCGCCGACCTCCTGCGCGGCGCCCTCGACCTGGAGCGCACCACGCACGGCTTACTGCCGCACAGACTGCCCGCCCGCGCCCGCGCGCAGTGCGCCGACGGACAACTCGCCATGGCGGAGGCCCAGCCCTCCGGCGTACGACTGGTCTTCCGCACCCGCGCCACCGCCGTCGAACTGGACACGCTCCCCACCAAGCGGGTCTACGTGGGCGCCCCGCCCCGCCCGGACGGCGTGTACGACCTGCTCGTCGACGGCCGTCTGACCGGCCAGGCCAGTGTGAAGGGGGGCAACACCCTCACCATCGACCTGACGACCGGAACCACGGAAGACCGGCCCGGCCCGGTCGGCACCCTGAGCTTCACCGAGCTGTCCGAGGGCGTGAAGGACGTCGAGATCTGGCTGCCGCACAACGAGACCACCGAACTCGTCGCCCTGCGCACCGACGCCCCCATCGAGCCCCTGCCGGACCGCGGCCGCCGGGTATGGCTGCACCACGGCAGCTCGATCAGCCACGGCTCCGACGCGACAGGCCCCACCACCACCTGGCCCGCGCTGGCCGCATCCCTCGGCGAGGTCGAGCTGATCAACCTCGGTCTGGCCGGCAGCGCCCTGCTCGACCCCTTCACCGCCCGCGCGATGCGGGACACCCCCGCCGACCTGATCAGCCTCAAGATGGGCATCAACCTGGTCAACGCCGACCTGATGCGGCTGCGCGCCTTCACCCCGGCCGTGCACGGCTTCCTCGACACCATCCGCGAGGGACACCCCACCACACCCCTGCTGGTCGTCTCGCCCATCCTGTGCCCCATCCACGAGGACACCCCCGGCCCAGGCGCCTTTGACTTCAGCGCGCTCAGCGAGGGGAAGCTGCGGTTCCAGGCCACCGGCGACCCGGCCGAGCGCGCCGCCGGAAAACTGACGCTCAACGTCATCCGGGAGGAGTTGTCCCGCATCGTGGAGCAGCGGGCGGCCGACGACCCCCACCTCCACTACCTCGACGGCCGCGACCTCTACGGCGAGGCCGACTTCGCCGAGCTCCCGCTGCCCGACGAGCTCCACCCTGACGCCGCCACCCACCACCGCATCGGCGAACGCTTCGCCGGACTGGCCTTCACCGCGAACGGGGTCTTCACCGAAGACAGCGTCTGAAAGAACCCATATCGGCCACCGGTGAGCGGCGAACCGGCCCGCTGGGAAGGGGAGTCGCGGGCCACAAGGGGGGCGTTCAGCCGCTCACCGGCAAGATCACCGTAGCCACGGCGGAGATCGCCATGGTGTACGCGCGGTCATGAGTCCGTCGCCTTCCGGTAACACCGCCCGGCCAACGGCCTCTATTCGAAGGGCAGCGGCCGGGCATGCACCACATCGAGCCGCGACACCGCGCGCGTCATCACGACATACAGCCGACGCAAACCCCGCGCCCCGGCCCCCACCCCCGGCTCAGCCTCAGCCTCCACGATCGCCGCCGGCTCGACGGCGACGACATGGTCGTACTCGAGCCCTTTGGCGGCACCGGCCTCCAACACCGTGACGCGGGCGCCCAGTTCGTCGGGTCCCGCCGTCTCGATCCCCGCCGCACCGATCGCCTCCCGCACCCGTGCGACATCCGACTCGGCCGCGATGACTCCGACGGACCCTTCGTAGCCGAGCGCGTCCCGCACGGCGGAGACGGTCTCCTCCACGACATCACCGACCCGCCCTGCACGCCCTGCCCGCCCCACCGGCCCGGCCGGCCGCATCCGCACTTCCCCGTCACTCCTCAGGGACCGAGCCGCAGGCACCCGCACATCCAGCCGCGCCAGCAGACGGTTCGTCAGCTCGACCACCGCCCCCGGCACCCGGAACCCCGTCGTCAACGGCACCACCACGGCCTCCGGCTTGCCCAGATGCCCCAGCAGTTCGGCCCAGTCACGCGCGGCCCACGGGGTGGTCCCCTGCGCGAGATCCCCCAGCACCGTCATCGACCCGAAGGCCGCCCGCCGCGCGATCGCCCGGCACTCCATCGGCGACAGGTCCTGAGCCTCGTCGATCACCAAGTGCCCGTAGCCCTCCGGGTGTTCGATGAGCCCCGCCACCTCGTCGAGCAGAACGAGGTCGGCCGCCGACCACCGCGCCGACTTGTACGACCGAGGGGGCCGCGCCCACAGGATCGCCTTCTGCTCGTCCGTGTCCAGCACCCCGTCCGCCGCCGCGGTCAACGCGGCCGGATCGGCGAGGAGTTCCGCGACGACCTCCTCCGGCAGCACCCGGGGCCACACAGCGTCGACGTACGCGCTCACGGCCCGAGCCCCCGAGATCTTCCGCACCCACGCCTGCGTAGGCGGCCCGGCCCGCCGCTCGGCCTCGCGCTGAAGACGCCGTACGATCCGGGTCCGCACACGCTCGCGCCCGACGGCGTACGGCGGTTCCTCACTCCGTACGCCCGCCACGATCCGCGCCAGTTCGTCACCGGACACGCGCCACCGGTACGAACCGTCCGGCACCGCAAGGCCGTTGCCGCCCCCGCCCTCAGCCGCCGCGCTCACGCGCACGCGGGCGTACAGCGCCCGGCGCAGCACCTCCGCCATCCGCGCGTCGTGTTTGACGACGCCGGCCCGCTCGCCGTCCGCCGGCGTCACCGGATGGCGCCCGATCTCGTCGGCGACGGTCGACTGCCGCACGCCCGTCTCACCGAGGGCGGGCAGCACCGCGGAGATGTACGAGAGGAAGGTCGGGTTGGGTCCCAGGATCAGCAGGCCGCCGCGCCGGATGCGCTGCGGGTACGTGTAGAGGAGATACGCGGCCCGGTGCAGCCCGACCGCCGTCTTGCCGGTGCCCGGGGCGCCCTGCACGCACACGGAGGTGGCCAGGTCCCCGCGTACGAGATCGTCCTGCTCGGGCTGGATGGTCGCGGCGATGTCGCGCATGGGGCCGACACGGGGGCGCTCGATCTCGTCGACAAGGATCCGGCTCGCCCCTCGCATCGCCCCCAGTGCCCCCGTTTCCCCCAGTGCCCCCGTTACCCCCTGAGTCCCGGCTCCCGCCTCCCCGTGCGTACGCCCTCCCTCGAGGTGCTCGTCCTCCAGCCCGGTGAGGTCGACGGAGTCGCCCCGGCTTCCCGGCGCCCATCCGAACCGTCGGCGGACGCGAACACCCCGCGGGTCGCGGGCGCTCGCCTGGTAGAAGGCGCGGGAGACGGGGGCGCGCCAGTCGACGACCAGGGGCGGGGCGGCGGGGTGTTCGGTGATCCTCAGCCGGCCGACGTGGTAGCTCTGCCCGGCATGCTCGTGCTCCCCCGAGTCGAAGTCCAGCCGCCCGAAGAACAACGGCCCTTCGGGCAGCTCACGCAAGGCCTTCGCCTTGCTGCGCAGTTGGTAACCGAGCACTTCGGCGTCGGCACCGGAGGCGGAGACGTCCTCGCCGGTGACGACGTGCTCCTGGGCGCCGTCGACCATCGCGGTGAGGGCGGCCCGGCAGGTGTCGTGGTAGGCGCGTTCCTGGGCGAGGACGTGCTGTAGGGAGGGATGCTCGGGAGGCGTCATTCCAGCAAGGATAACGACATTACGTTACCGAGTTAAATTTTTTACCGAGACTCGCGCAGAGGTCGCGCCGAGACCCACCCCGAGTCCCACTTCCCGGGCCGACCGTATCCCTGCTCATGCGAACCGCTTCAGTCCTGCCCCCACCTGCTCAAAGGCCAGCCCGGCGGCGGCGACGGCATCGGCCCGGACCTCCTCCACGCCCTCCCCCGCCGCGATCCGCCGCCAGTTCTCCATGGCCAGGACGCGCTGAACGGCGACAATCTGGGCAGCGGCCAGCCGGGCCGACAGGTCGCCGCCCAGCGCGTACGCGAGTGCCTCCTCGGACCGCTCCACGTACCCGTACAGGCGGGCCACGAGCGAGGGCGTCCCGTAGAGAAGCCGGTGGAAGGCGAGCACGGGCTCCTGGTCATTGAGCCCGGTGATGGGATCGCACCGCTCCAGCCCGTCCAGGAAGCGCAGCCGCAGCGCGTCGAGCGGCGACTGTCCTTCGGCCCGCTCGGCTACGACCCGCGCGGCTTCCGTCTCGTGATCGGCGAACCGGTGGAGGACCAGGTCCTCCTTGGCCGGAAAGTACCGGAAGAGGGTCGGCTTCGAGATCTCGGCGGCGGCCGCGACCTCCGCGACCGACACCGCGTCGAACCCCTTCTCGAGGAAGAGCCCGATCGCGACGTCGGAGACCGTCTGGTACATCCGCTGCTTCTTCCGCTCACGCAGCCCGATCTCAGGCAACCCGGCCGCAGGCAGTCCACTCTCACCCATGCCCCGAGCCTACGCAGGCCGTCCGGCAGGCTCAGGCCGCCGCCCCCTGCCCCTGCCGCTGCCGCCTACGCGAAGCGCACTGGCAAGATAGGGATTCGCCGTCGGGCGGGCCGGCAGGCCCAGCGAGCCGGTGGCCGATGCCAGCGTCATCGCGTACGAGTCGACAGCCCGGCGCACATTGGGGGCGTCCAGGCTCGCACCGGTCACCAGGCGGTCGAGATCCACGTACGCGGACCGGACGATCTCGATCCATCGGTAGACGCGCCAGTCCTGCCGCCAGTTCTGGGTGAACTCCGGGGGCAGTCGTTCCTCCCAGCGGCGGAACATGCGATCGCGGATCTCCGACCGGGTCGGGGTGAGGTGCATGTGCCGGACCAGGTCGTAGAGCGGATCACCGACCAGCGACATCTCCCAGTCGATGATGGTCAGCGCCAGGTGGTCGTCGCGGCGTACCAGGTTCCACGGGTTCAGATCGCCGTGCAACAGGGACCGTTTCCGGTGGCTCACCTTGTGCCGGGACAGGATCTGCCTCAGCCGGGAGGCGTCCGGCAGTCCGAGGAGCCGGGCCAACTGCTGGGACTCCTTGGGCAAGTCCCGTACGAGTGCCACGAGTTGTTCGCTCAGCCAGGGGTGGAAGCTCCCCTCCCCCTCCTCGGCAACCGGGTCGAGCTGGGTGTAGTCCACGTCCGTCAGGGCGCAGAGCTGATCGACGAGCCGGTCCGCCTCGTGCGGCAGCAAGCCGTACACCGGGTGGTTGGGCGGCTGCTCGATGTCGGACGGTCCCTCATACGTGTGGATGGCGAAGCGCTCTTTGCCGTAGCTCTCCCCCAGCGCGAGAACCCTCGGTGCGGCCACCGCGACCTTCGACTCCTCGATGGCCCGCAACACGGCATGCTCGCTGAGGAAACTGCGCTCGCGCCGGCAGGCCTTCGCCAGCTTGCGCCGCACCACGACGGGGAAATCGACGCCGGGCACCCGGACCACCGAGTTCAGGTGGGCCGTGCCCTTGAACACCCGGCCGGCCGGCGCGGCGCCCTCCGCGAGCAAGGCGCCCCCCACCACGGAAGTGGGAAACTCGGGGTGCTCGGGAAGTCGCTTGTCCGGTTCCCAGCCGATGGACGTGAAGGAGGACATGAGGCCCTTCGCCTCGCCCCGGGAAACCCGCCACCGGAACAGGGCCCGCTCGATCTCGGCCTTGCTCGGCAGGCCGCGGAGCCTCAATGGAGCCTTCGCCACCTCCAGAGCCTTGCGCACCGCCGCCGTCGCCTCGTCCAGGGTCTTCTGGTCGAACGATTCCCCCAGTGATTGCGCGGCCCGCATCACGTCCGGGTAGACGGACTGCGCCCGTTCGAAGTCGATGTAATGGCGCAGGTCGTTGGCCAGACCGTTGACGGCCGCCGGCCGGATCCGCTCCATGGCCTCCGCCCAGGCGTCAATCACCTCGCCCCGCTGGTGGGAGGGGTACTGCATGCGCACGAGGTGCGTCGCGAGGTCGTGCAGGGGATCGCCGTAGGTCGCCAGTTCCCAGTCCACGCAGATGAGGGGCGGGTCACCGTCGTACGACATGATCAGGTTGTCGCGGTGCAGGTCCGCGTGGAGCAGGCTGTACGGCCGCCGCGCCATCGCGGGTACCCGCTCGGCCAACCGGATCAGCGCGTCCTCCGGGATACCGAGCGCCGCGAACAGCCCTCCGAACTCAGGCCAATTGGGCTGCCGGATCTGGCGGTCGGCGAGGCGCGCCAGCGTCTGCAGAAAGCCCTGGCTGTCCTTGTCGTTGCGGGGCCAGACATCCGGCAGCGGTGGCAGTGCTTCTCTGCGTACCTGGGTCATCTGGGCGAGCAGGCCGGCCAGGGCTTTCATCAGGAGTGTGTCGACGGGCTTTCCGTTCCCGCAGACGCTGGAGAGCGGTACACCTTCCACATAGCTGTGGATCGCGAAACCGTCCCCTTCGACCAGACACTGCGGGGCGTGGGGCAGGATGCCCTTGACGGCGCCGAGGATCTCCGCCTCGTTCTCCCAGGTCCTGATCACCACGGGCAACGCCTCGGCACGCCGGATCCGCACGGTCACGGACCTGCCGGCCTCACGGCCCATCAGGCGCGCCGCATCCTCCGTCAACGGCAGCACGTAGTTCTGGTTGTGGTGCCCGTTGCTGGCTTGTCCCCACCGCTCGGCGTTCTCCACGAAGGCCCTGAAGGCGGCATCGGGCAGCTCGCCGGGAGGGCGTTCCCCGAGAAGGGGAGGGAGAACAGGTGGTGCGCCCACTGGCCGCTCCGAGGTGCTCGCGCGAGGGTAGCTGGTACGGCAAACGCTAATCGCCGGTGATACTCCGCACGACTAGAGTCAAGCCCGAGTGGGTAGAACGGGTGGTTTGCCACTCTTCTGCGTCAGGTCTTTCGATGTTGGCTTGTTCGCCATCCCATACGCATGAACCTGAGCAGTTGCTCACGGGGTGCGGGAATGCTACAGCACACTCCTGGGGTAATCTCCCGGTCCCCTCCGCTACTCGGAGAGCAGATCCCAGACGGAGTCGAACCACTTCTGCATGCTGGATACGAACACCGATCCCACGGAGGTGTCGTCGGCGTCCTTCTCGAAGTGGGTCAGCTCCGCATCCAGACCCAGGACGTCCAGAGCCTCGATCTCCTCGTCCCCGGCCAGGTGAATGGTGCGCTGCAGCACCTTGTACGGCCCGAAGACCGCCTCGTTTCCGTTGAGCAGGTACAGCTTGTTCGTGGGCGCCAGCGGAATGTGCCTGATCTCGAGGTCGACGGACGGCACGGTCTGCGCATGCTTCAGGTTGAGCATCGCGTCTCGCAGCGAGGACGTGTGCCTGCGCGTGATGTCGTCCACGCGCTCCCGCACCCGGGGGTCGGGGTCGTCCACTGCGCGCACGTAGGGCAGATCCACCGAGGAGGACGGCAACAGCATGCGCACGCCGATGTGCTGGGGCTGGATGCGACCTGACCTGATCAGTTCCGACTGGACCCGGATATGGGCATCCAGCGATTCGGAGGACAGCGTGAACACGTCCAGGGTGACCTCGGCCTGCCTGAACGCCGCGCCTATGAAGTCCCCCAGGTAAACCTTTCCCTGGGCTGCGGTACTCGCGCCACTGGAACGGATCCGCTGGCTCTTCAGTACCCGCGATCCGCGCCCCTGACGGGACTCGATCCAGTCTTCGTCGGCGAGCATCCGCAGAACCCGCTGCACGGTGTCGCGCGAAACGCCCAGCTCCGCAGCCAGTTCTCGCTGTGGGGGCAGGAACGACCCCTCGGGGTAGGCACCGCCGGATATGCGGGAGAGCAGCGTCTCCGCGACACGCTGGAACTCCCTGCCACCGTCAATGCCCTGCCCGCTGCTCACAAGCCGACCGTACCGCTGACGGCCGTGAAGCACACCACTTTCAGACAAGTCGGCAGTCAACCAAGACCCACAGTTAGGTGATCAAAGAACAAGGGGACAACCAAGTAACGTCAACCAGTCCAATTGGACTGCAAGTTGATCGCTTCACTGGGATTGGTGAGGGGTGGGTAAGCATGGCCTTGTATCAACTTCTGTCGTTCGTCCTGGGTCTCGGCCTGGAGCAGCTGGTCCAGTGGCGATACGGCGCCATGGGGCTCGCCTGCCTGCTCCTGATCGGTATAGGCGTACGCGCCCGGAACTCGGCATGTCTGACCACGGCCGCCGTACTGTTCGTCCTTCTGATGACTCAGGCATGACTCGGGCGGAGTCAGGCATGACTCCGCAGACTCCGGACCACCCGCAGGAGGAGTTCCAGAGAGCCCACGACGGTCGTGGCCCCCGCCTCCCTCAGGATCTTCTCCTTGCGCTCGTTACGCGCGTAGCCGATGAACGGCACCTCGGCCTGTCGCGCCGCGTGGAAGTCCGAGGGGGTGTCGCCGATCATCAGTCCGGCCGCGGGCGCGGCCCCCATCGCGCTCAGCGCGCGGTTGAGGCAGTGCGGGTCGGGCTTGAGGAGTTGGAGGTCCTGGGTGCGGCCGTAGATGTGCGGGGTGAAGCAGGAGATGAGGCCGCGGCCGGCCAGGTACTCGCGCACCACCCGCGGGGAGTTGTTCGTGGCGATGGCCAGCCGGGAGCCCACTGCTTTCCAGGTGCGTATGAGCGGATCGGCGTAGGCCGTGGGCATCGCCGACGTCGCGGCGCGGAGTTCCTCCTGGGTGAGACGTTCCTCCAGCTCCGCCACCAGATCGCTGCCGGGGTGCCGGCGGTCGACGGCGCGCAGGACGATGTGCGGGTCGAGGGACTCCCGTTCCGTCTCCGTCACCAGGCCGTGCAGGCCCCGCCCTTCGAGCCACTCCACGAGTTCTCTCGCCACCCGGTCCGCCGAGTGGCCCGCGAACAGCCGACAGACCGGCCCGTCGAAGTCCCAGAGCACAACGCGCGCGCGTGTGATCAGTTCTCGCAGGTTCTCTGTCTCTGCTTCCACCAGTTCAGTCTGCGTCGTATCAGAAGTCACTAGGAGAGTGTCAGGTCCGTGGTGATGGTTTCCCAGAGGGCGTCGAACCACTTCTGGGACTGATCCACGAACGCGGCGTCGCGCTGGCCGGCCTGTTTCTCGAAGGAGAAGAGGAGGGACTTCGATCCCAAGGTGTCGTACATGTCGAGCGTCCCGGTGTCCATCGGCTCCTCCCGGCGCGTGATCATGTAGTACCCGATCAACGCTTCCGAGCCGTTGAGCAGGTACAACTTCACCGGCGGCGTGAAGGGCAGCGCGCGGTAGGTGACGCGTACGTCGATGCCGTGCGAGGAACGCAGGGAGCGGAGGTTGTGCCGGAGAACGTGGCCCTGGGCGTTGCGCATCTCCAGCCAGCGCTGGTGGACCGGGTCGTCGTCGCCGCGGTCCTCGACCGAGACCGGGAACGCCAGGTTGATGTCCCGGGAGGGCAGCAGTACGCGGACGTCGATCGACTGGGGCCGGATGCGGCCCTCGTGGATGAGGCGGACCGGTTCCCCGAGGGCCAGCATCAGGGTTTCCGCCGTGAGGCAGACGGCGTCGACGCGGACCTGCGGGGCTGCGAACGCCTCCGTCAGACGTGGTGCCAGGCCGACCATCGTCGGCTGGGGCTTGTCGCGGGTGGGCGTCACCTCGGCGATGCGCGGCGGGCTGCCCTTGCTGACGTTGCTGAGCAGGCCGTCGTCCTGAAGCGCCCGTAGGGCCTGGCGGACCGTGCCGCGTTCCACACCGAACTCGTCGGCCAGTTCGGCCTGCGTGGGCAGGCGGTCCCCGGCCTTGAGCTCGCCCTCGCGGATCCGTTCGCGCAGGGTGTCGGCGATCTCCTGGGGCGAGAGCCTTCTGCTGCCGTTCACTGCAAGGTTCTCCTGAGTCACGACCAAACGTTACAACTTCGATCCATCTATGGGGAGTTGTTTGGAAGGTGGTTTTCTCTCCAACCAACTGGGGATAACTTACCCAGAGTTGGTCGCCAACTTAACCAAGATGGCGGAACTTTTACCTCCTCTCGCAAGCACTTGGCAGATAGGAAGCCCCCGCCCCTGGAAGTTCCCGTCCCTCCCGAAGGAGGAGCCACCATGCCCGCCATCGCCTTCATCTGCGCCGTCTTCGTCGTCGGCTTCGAACAGCTCGTCCAGTGGCGGTACGGCCCGGCCGGCATCCTCGGCCTGCTGCTGCTCAGCATCGGGATCAAGACGAAGAGCCCCACCTGCAGCTCGATCGGCGCCGTCCTCCTCGCCGTGCTCGTCGCAGGCCCGGCCCTCTCGTGAGGCCGGAACACACCCCGGGAGACCTCAGCTCGTGAGCACCAGCTCCGAACTGATGGTCTCCCACAGTGCGTTGAACCACAGATGCGACTGCTCCACGAACGTGGTGTCCCGCAGTCCGTCCCCCTGCTCGAAGGGGAACAGCATGGACTGCGTCCCCTCGGCGTCGTACATCTCCAGGTACTCGTGGTCGATCTCCTCGCCGCGCCGGGTGAGGGTGTAGTACGCGAACAGCGCCTCCTCGCCGTTGAGCAGGTACAGCTTCACCGGCGGTGTGAACGGCAGCGCGCGGAAGTGGACCCGTACATCGATGCCGTGCGTGGCCCGCAGGGCCAGCAGGTTGTGGCGCAGCACCTGGCCCTGGGCGTTGCGCTGGGCCAGCCAGCGCTCGTGCACCACGTCGTCCTCGCCCGAGCCCTCCACGGGCACCGGGAAGGCGAGGTCGATCTCACGGCTGGGAAGCAGAATCCGGACGTCGACCTTGGCTGGTTTTATTCGGCCTTCGTGGATGAGGCGGAGGGGTTCTCCCATGGCGAGGGTGAGGGAGACCGACGTCAGACACAGGGCGTCTATCTCCACGTGAGGGGCCGCGAAGGCGGCCGCTATCCGCGGTGCCAGCGCCACCATGGTGGGCTGCGGCGGAGCTTCGGGCCCGGTCAGGGCCTCGGCCACGTTCTGGGCGACGGTCGCGGGGCTGCCCTTGGACACGTTGGCCAGCAGGTGTTCCGACTGCAGGATGCGCAGCGCCTGGCGTACGGCACCTCGCTCCACGCCGAACTCGTCAGCCAGTTTGGCCTGCGTGGGCATGCGCTGTCCCGGCCGCAACTCGCCGGACCTGATCCGGCTGCGCAGCTCGTCGGCCACCTCTCTGTGTGACTTCTGTGGCCGTTGAGACCGAGTCCGCCCATTGACGGCGACGTGTTCCGGGTCCACAACCAAACACTACAACTTCGCGCCATCTTTGGGCAGTTACTGGGAAGGTGGTTATGAGACGCTTCCAAGCGGAGATAAGTCCAGTGGAGTTGGTCACCAACTTCAGCAACATGGCCAAACTTTCCGAGGGTTGGTCACCATGGGTGACTACGTCGACCAGGTGGCCGACCCTCAACCGGGGGTCCGTGTCCCCCATCCCGAAGGAGGGACCGTCATGCCGCTCATCGCCCTCGCCATCGCCGCCCTCGTCATCGGATTCGAGCAGCTCGTCCAGGTCAAGTACGGGGCGATGGGCCTCATCGCCTTCGTCGCTCTCTCCATCGGCATCAAGGCCAAGAACACCATGATCGGCGGCATCGGAGCCGTGATTCTCGTGATGCTGCTCGCCCAGACCGGCTGACCGGACGCCACCGTCTGTCAGTCCGGCTGACCGGGCTCCCTTCCGGAGGGGAGCCGGGAGCCCGGTCAGTCCGTTCACCGCACGCTACGGAGGAGGAGGTGACAGGGAGTTCAGAAGACGTCCGGGCACCACGGTCGCCTGGACGTACGCAACAGGGCGTCGGCGGTGGTCGCGGCGCCCGCCCGCGCCTCGGCCACCCGGCCGAGCGCGGCGAGCCGCACCGCCGACTCGTCCCCGAGCCAGAGCGCCGCCAACTCACCTACATCCAGCGTGAGTTCGGCGGCGTCCGTCGTTCGCGCGCAGGTCGCCCCGTCCGGTGACGCGTCCAGCCGGTACCGCCCCGCGGACAGCCCGTCCGGGTCGGTGACCTCCAGCACGAGCGTCCCGGAAGCGGTGTACGTACGGGCTTCCAGCGCCCGTACGACATCCAGGATCCGCACCCACAGCCAGTCCGCCTGCGTGCTGATCGCCGCGGCACGCGGATCCGGCAGGAACTGCGGCACCAGATCATCCGGGGCGCGGTGCCCCGTCTTCACCGTCTTGATCCAGTCCACCGAGCAGAGGTACCGCCACAGCGCACGCTCGGCGGCCGGCGAGACCGCGATCAGGTCCTTCACCTTCGCCGTGTTCAACGGCTGCTTGGCGTCGCCCCAGTGGTCGTCCACGGTGTACGTGAGCAGCCCCTCGACCTCTCCGCGCCGACCCCGGTACACGGCGTGGAAGGGCTCGGTCCACGACACCCGGTCCAGAGCCAGCGCACCGGTGCTGACCCGCCACCACCGCTCGTCCCGGTCGACCGCACCCGCCTGGGTCCGCCTGAGCCGCTCGTGCAGCTCCGGCCCGATCTTCCGTACGTCCTCGCCGTCCACGAGGTCGACCCGCCCGCCGTCCTCCGGATCCGCCCAACGAGGGTCCAGCCCCGCGCGCGGCACGTCGATCGTCCACTCGGCGACGTGGGTGGCCGGTCCGAAGCCGTACCGGCCGTAGATCGGGTGCTCCGCGGCGATCAGCGTCGCCACGACGTCGCCGCGTGCCTTCGCGGCCGCCAGGTCCTGCGCCATCATGCGCGTGAGGAGGCCGCGGCGGCGGTGGGTCGCCGTGACCGTCACGTTCGAGATGGCGTCGGCGGGTACGGCTGCGCCGCCCACCGTCGTGAGTTCCTGGGCGAAGGAGCGGAACGTTGCCACGCAGCGGTTGCCGTCGAAGGCGCCCCGGGTTCGCTCGGGCACGATGTACGTGCTGCGGTCCGCCACTTCTTCCTTCGACACGGTCGGTGCTCGTAGGAAGCCGGTGTTCAGCGCGCGGATCCAGTCCGGGATCTCTTCCTTGGTGATCGGGCGTACGTCTATGTCCTGGGGGCGGCTCATGGGCGCCAGCCTAGGCAGACGTGGGCGGCCCGCCCCAAGGGTTTTCGCCCCCGCCGCCCCTACCCGACCCATCCCTGGGGGCTGCGCCCCCGGCCCCCCGGGTTCGTCTTTCGGCTGCCGGCCGGCTGTGGCTGGTCGCGCAGTTCCCCGCGCCCCTGAAGGGGCGCGACCCGAACCGCCTTCACGCGGGAGGCAGGGGGGAGGGGGTGGGTCTCGTACTTCGGCTGCGGGCCCACCATAGCTCGTCGCGCAGTTCCCCGCGCCCCTGAAGGGGCGCGACCCGAACCGCCTTCGCCCGGGAGGCAGGGGGAGGGGGTGGGTCTCGTACTTCGGCTGCGGGCCCGCCGTGGCTCGTCGCGCAGTTCCCCGCGCCCCTAAAACGCGGGGCGTAGCTCACCCACCTCGGTTTCTCCGCCCAGCAGCGGCACCCGTCCGATCCGTGACACCACCGGTTCCCGCACGCCCAGTAGCGTCAGTGCGCGGGCCAGTACGGGGCGCAGTGCTCGTGGCGCGCCGTCGTCGACCTTGAAGGCGAGCGCGCGGCCGTCCGGCAGGGCGACCGCCTGGACGCCCTCCGCGCCCATCTTGGACAACACCCCCGGCACCTCCCGCATCAGCCACGTGTCGTGTCGACGCGTCCCGGCGACGTACTCGGGGTGTGCGCGCATCGCGTCGGCGACGCGTCTCTCGGCCGAGCCCGGCTCGGCGAGGACGAAGGAGCGGAAGGCGCGGGCCAGCCCCGTCAGGCTGATCGCCATCAGAGGGGCACCGCAGCCGTCCGTACCGACCGCGGCCACCGCTTCCCCCGCCGCCTCCTCGACCACGGCCAGAATCTCCCTCTGGAGCGGGTGCGAGGGGTCCAGATACGACTCCGTCGACCATCCCCGCAGCGCACACGCCGCGAGCATCGCCGCATGCTTCCCGGAGCAGTTCATCGTGATCCGCTCACGCACACTCCCCGCGGCGAGATACGTCTCCGCCTCCACCGCGTCCAGCGGCAGATCCTCCGGACACTGGAGGAGCGCCGCGCTCAGCCCGTTCTCGGCGAGCATCTTGGCCACGAGATCCCGGTGGAACCCCTCCCCCGAGTGGCTCGCGGCCGCCAGCGCCAGCTGCTCTCCCGCGAGGTCGAGCCCCGCCCGCAGGATCCCGGCCGCCTGCATCGGCTTGTTGGAGGAGCGGGGAAAGACGGGCACCGAGACATCTCCGAGCGCGAGCTCCACCGCCCCGTCCGCGCCCAGCAGCACCAGGCTGCCCCGGTGACGCCCCTCGACGAATCCGGAGCGCACGACCTCGACGAGGACAGGGGGTAGGGCGGATGTCGCAGGGTTTGTGGATATCGCAGGCGGTGACGGTGGTGCCGGTGGTGTGGCGGAAACGGGCATCGGCGGGTGGCCTCCCAGGACAGGGACCCGCTCGCCGGCTCCGCCCCAGGGTCGCCCCGGGCAGAGCCGACGACGACCCCGGGATCACCGGGGCCGCCGCGTCACACGAGCAGGTCGTCTACTTGTGCTTCGCCTTCACGGTACCTGCGGGCAATTTCCGCACTGCACTGGTCGGCGGTCCGTTGCAGCCGCTGCCGCCGCCGCGAGACCTGCTGCTCGTACCGCACGAGCCGCACCATCGCGGTGTTCAGCTCCGGATCCGTACGGGCCTGAAGGTCGGACAGCTCCACCTCGGCGAGCATGTCCGCGGCCAGCCGCCGGAACTCCTCGCTGTGCGGCGTGCCGAGCGTCACATGCCGGGCCGACGACCGCTGCCGCGCAGGCGCGTCCGTCAGGATCTCCGACAGCCGCTCCACGACGGACGAGACGTCCGACGAGTGGGCCGGCGAGCCGGCGGACGTCGTCTCGCCGGCCGCCACCACCCCGGACACCGCCCCGGACGCCGGCACCGACGCCGACACCGACCGCCCGGGCTCGGCCCGCCGCCGGAGCTCGGCGCGCAGGATGTCGATGCGCCCCTGAAGCAGCCGCCGTACATAGCTGAGGTCCGCCTCGTCCCGCTGTGCGCCTCGCCGCAGCGTGCGCAACTCGGGCAGCAGCAGCAGCGACACGTCCTGCTCGGGCGACGGCTCGGGCATCGGGCTGTCCGTCCGCTGCGTGGGCGGACGCGGCGCGATCGGATGCGGCGCGCCCCCGATCGCACCTGGCCCACGCTCCCCCCGGACCAGCGAAACGAACCCGGGCGGCTGCCCCGCGGTACTCGATGTGCTCATACGCCTCAACCGTCCCCTCGATCGGCGTGTGTGAGCATCGTGCCACCCCAAGTGGCCGCAATGGGACCAACTACCCCCGTTCGGCCCCAGTTCATGGGGTTAAGCGCCAATAAGAAAGACTCCTTACGGAGGTCAAGCGAGCGCACGGCATGATGGTCCGTATGCGTGCAGTGGTACAGAGGGTTGACGGCGCGAGCGTCGTCGTCGAAGGCGAGACGGTCGGCGAGTTCAGCGGCGAGGGGCTGTGCGTCCTGGTGGGCGTCACCCACGACGACACCAAGGAGAAAGCGGCCCAACTGGCCCGCAAGCTCTGGTCGGTGCGCATGCTGAGCGACGAGAAGTCGTGCAGCGACATCGACGCGCCGCTGCTCGTCATCAGCCAGTTCACGCTCTACGGCGATGCCCGCAAGGGCCGCCGCCCCACCTGGAACGCGGCCGCCCCCGGCGATGTCGCCGAGCCCCTCGTGGACGAGGTCGTCGCCCAGCTGCGTTCACTGGGCGCGACGGTGGCGACGGGCCGTTTCGGCGCCCAGATGCGCGTGTCCCTGACGAACGACGGCCCGTTCACGGTGCTGCTCGACATCTGAGCGGCGGCCGAGCCGAACGTACTTACGGCTCGACCACGACTTCCTGCGCCGCGGCCGTCGTCCCGGCCAGGAGCGGCGCATCGACCGGCACGTTCCGCTTCACCAGCGCCAGCGCGATCGGGCCGAGCTCGTGGTGGCGTACGGACGTCGTGATGAAACCGATCTTGCGGCCGTCCGGGCCGTCGGCCGCGAGCCGGATGTCGGTGCCGGGGACCGGCAGATGGACCTCGCTGCCGTCGAGGTGCAGGAAGACGAGCCGGCGCGGGGGCTTGCCCAGGTTATGGACGCGGGCGACGGTCTCCTGGCCGCGGTAGCAGCCCTTCTCCAGGTGCACCGCGGTGCCGATCCAGCCCAGCTCGTGCGGGATGGTCCGGTGGTCGGTCTCGAAGCCGAGCCGCGGCCGGTGGTTCTCGACGCGCAGGGCCTCGTACGCGAGGATCCCGACCGCCGGGCCGCTCTTCTCGGCGTACGCCTCCAGGTCGCCGCGCGGAAGGAACAGATCCCGCCCGTGCGGGGTCTCGCGTGCCACGACACCCTCCGGCGTCTCGGCGATGGAGCCGGCCGGCAGGTGCACGACCGCGAACTCGGCGGTCCGGTCGGCGACCTCGACGCGGTAGAAGAACTTCATCGACTCCAGGTACGCGATCAGCGCGTCCTGGGTTTGGGGCTCGACGTGCGCCCACACCGTCTCGCCGTCGTCGACGAGATACAGCGCGTGCTCGATGTGTCCGTGCGCGGAGAGGATCAGCGCCTCCGTGGCACGGCCGGTCGGGAGGTCGGAGACGTGCTGGGTGAGCAGGAGGTGCAGCCAGGCGAGCCGGTCCTCCCCGGTGACGCTCACGACACCGCGGTGCGAGAGATCCACGAAACCGGTGCCGTCGGCGAGGGCGCGCTGTTCGCGGAACAGATCGCCGTAGTGGGCGGCGACGCCTTCGTCCACGCCCTCCGCGGGAACGGCGCCGGGCAGGGACAGCAGGGGGCTCTTCATGGGCATACAGCCTACGACCGAGTAGGTGCGTTTTTTATTTCCTCTTACCGGTGCAGTCCTCGCATCGGCCGAAGATCGCGAAGTGCTTCATATCGGTGTCGAACCCGAAGGTCTCGCGCAGCTTCGCCGTGAACTCGGCGGCCACCGACACGTCCGCCTCGATGACGCTCGTACAGTCCCGGCACACCAGATGGATGTGGTGGTGGCGGTCCGCGAGATGGTACGTGGGCGCGCCGTGCCCGAGATGGGCGTGGCTGACCAGACCGAGCTCCTCCAGGAGCTCCAGGGTCCGGTACACCGTGGAGATGTTGACCCCCGACGCCGTCTTGCGCACTTCGCCGAGGATGTCGTCGGGGGTCGCGTGCTCAAGGGTGTCCACGGCTTCGAGCACCAGCTGCCGCTGCGGAGTCAGCCGGTAGCCACGCTGCCGCAGATCACTCTTCCAGTCGGTGCTCTCGGCGCCGCTTTCCGCGTTGCTTTCGGTGCTGCTATGAGTGCTCACCACACCTGGAAGTCTAGAACTACGTCAGCTACCCATGCTGCGGTCCCGGGTTTGCGGCTCAGGTCATCGATGGCTTCGATGAGACCGGCTGCGTCCAGCCCTCACGCCAGGGGTGCGAGAGCAGGGGCCACTGACCTGGCCCCGCAGACCCACACCCACCAGCCGCGAGAGGCGATGTTGTGGGACGCGTTGAGGTCTGCGTGTTCAACGAAGCCGCAAGACCTGCAGGCGAACACGGCCTGTGATGGCCGATTGCGCTTGTCGATGTGGTGACACTGGGAGCATTCCCGGCTGGTGTATACCGGATCCACGTACACCACCGGAACTCCGGCCCGCTTGGCCTTGTACGAGATGAACGCACCCAGCTGATGGAACGCCCATGAGTGCAACGTAACGCGTTGGGGCTTCCTGAGCCGTGCCCGCTCGCGGATGCCGCCCAGGTCCTCCAGGGCGATCCCGCGATCGGTGCGTTGAGCCTCCGCCACGATGCATTTACTGATCTTGTGGTTGATGTCGCGAGCCCGGCGCGCTTCCCTGCCCGCATGCCGCTTCGCCCGCCGCTTGGCGGACTTCGTCCCCTTCCGCTGCAGCTTGCCGCGCAGCTTCCGATCCTGTTCGCGGCGGCGGTTCAGGTGTCGTCCGCTGTGCCGCCGCCCGCTGGACGTGGTGGCGATGTTCGTGATCCCAAGATCCACCCCGACGAAGCCGTCCGGCCTGCTGTTCTCCTCGACATCGGGAACCTCGCAGGTTGCGATCAGATACCACTGCCCATCCCGGCACAGCAGATCCGACTCGCCGCGTCGGTAGCGGGCCAGTAGCTCCAGCTGCTCCGAATGCCCGGTAAAGGTGATGTTCTTCAGTCGCCCGCTTGTGGTCCAGATCGACACCGTGGCGGCGCCGATCTGCCAGGACAGACAGCGGTCATCGAACGGCTGTGCCGCCCCCGCACGAAACGTGATCGGCTTCGAGGTGGCCCTCGCATACCGCTTCGAGGTCGGCTTGCCCAGATTTCCCACCCTCGCATGAGCCTTCAACGCGGCGTACGCGTCCGCTACTTTCCGTAGCACATGCAGTGCGGGCTGCGCCGACAGCCCCCGCGTCCGAAGATCGACGTACGCAAGGGCCTGCAACCCCGCGCGAGAGGTCACCCGACGGGCGAACGCCTCGGCCGACAGCCAGTTCGCTGCCGCGTTGCACGATCGCAGCGTCGCCTCAAGTGCCGCCGCCTGCTCGGGCGTTGGCAGGAGCTTGACCCGCACCACCAACTTCACGATCACGAAGTTATGCGGCGACTTGCGGCGCGTCCCGCCGAGCCACACCATTCACCCAAACAGGCGACCCATCGGGGGAATCACTTGAAGAAAGCGATCCCGTCGTCGGGCATGTCGTCCGGCAGGGCCTTGGCCCAGCGCTCGACGTCCTCCGGGGAGACGACCTTCTTGAGCTGGGCGGACATGTAGGGGCGCAGCGGGACGTCGGGGGTCTGCTTCTCGCCGACCCACATGAGGTCGCTCTTGACGTAGCCGTACAGCCGCTTGCCGCCGCTGTACGGGCCCGAGGCGGCCGTACGGGCGACCGCGTCCGTCGCCAGGTCGATCTGCGGCTTCTTGTCGGCCAGCTCGCCGTACCAGACCTCGACGACACCGTCGTCGCGGGTCATCACGACCTCGACCTTGCGGTCTGCGTCGATACGCCAGAAGCCGGTCTCGGTCTCCAGCGGCTTCACCTTGTTGCCCTCGGAGTCGAGGACCCAGGTGCGCGAGTGGTACTCGAGGAAGTCCCGCCCGTCGTGGGTGAAGCTGACTTCCTGGCCGAAGTTGCACTTCTCGGCACCGGGGAAGTCGTGAACGCCCGCGCCGGTCCAGTTGCCGAGCAGGAAGGCGAGGGGGACGAGGTCCTTGTGGAGGTCGGACGGGATCTCGATCATGAGCAGCTCAGAAGTCCGTACGTGTGAGGTCTGGGGCGTCTGTGACGGGGGTCAGCGCTGGCCCTGGTACAGCTTCTTCACGGTCAGCCCGGCGAAGGCGAGGACACCGACGCAGACCAGGATCAGCAGGGCTTCGAAGAAGTACTCAAGCACGGGGTGCTCCTTGGATGAGCGTGAGCGAGGGTTGGCGGTACACAGAGCCGGGTTCCAGCCTACTCGGCCGGGGCCCGGGGCTTGCCGCGAGGTGCCGGGACCCGGACAGGCTCTGGGACAGGGCCTAGCATGCGGCCATGGCGAAGAAGCTCGTGATCAAGGTGACGGCCGGGGCGGACGCCCCCGAGCGCTGCTCGCAGGCGTTCACGGTGGCGGCGGTCGCCGTGGCCAGCGGCGTGGATGTCTCGCTCTGGCTGACCGGCGAATCCGCGTGGTTCGCGCTGCCGGGCCGCGCCGCCGAGTTCGAACTACCGCACGCGGCACCGCTCCCCGACCTGCTCGAGTCGGTCCTGGCCGGCGGCCGCCTCACCCTCTGCACCCAGTGCGCGGCGCGCCGGGACATCACGGAGAAGGACGTCATCGAGGGCGTACGCATCGCGGGCGCCCAGGTCTTCGTCCAGGAGGCGCTGGCGGACGGGACGCAGGCGCTCGTCTACTGAGACGAGTCGCCCGGATCGTGGTGGTGGCCGCCCCGGCGGCCTACTCCGCCGTCTCCACCCACAGGCAGAACGGATGCCCTGCCGGGTCGAACAGCACCCGTACGTCGTCCTGCGGCTGGTATCCGGCGAGCACGGCCCCTTCCGCGACCGCCCGCGCGGTCTCCGCCTCCAGGTCGTCGACCTCGATGTCCAGGTGCAGCATCATCTGCTGGTCGCCGGGCTTCCTGGTCGGCCAGACGGGCCGCACGTACTCCGGCTCGGTCTCGAAGGAGAGCGAGACGCCGTCCCCGTCCGGCGGCCCGACGAGCACCCAGTGGGGTTCGTCCGCGCGCACCTCGTACCCGAGCAACCGCACGTAGAAGTCGGCCAGTTCATGGGCGTCGTGCGCGTCGAAGGTGACGGTGGACACTTTGACTCGCGGCATGCGTACTGTCCTACTGCCGGCGCTTCTTGCCGTCCAGCTCGTCCCACCACTCGTCGGACTTCGGATCCCCGGACGGGTCGTCCCACCACCGGTCGTCGGGCCCGCGCCGGTTCGCCACCACGGCGGCGAGCGGCGGGATCACCATCGCCACGAAGCACATGCCGACGGCCACGGGAATCGACCAGAGCCGCACGACTCCCCAGGCCAGGACGAACAGCCCGAGGCACGTGCCCATCATGGCGAAGTACACATGGCGGCGTCGCGCGTACATACGTCCAGCGTAGATCCGAAAGGAGCCCTTCGGCACGCCTCGCGCAGCCGAAGGGCCGCACCCCGATCAAAGTGGTGGCGTCCAACCCCCGGGGGTGCGGCCCTTCAGCCGTTCATACGGCCCTGCGGGCCGGATTTCTCAGAGCTGCTCAGAGTGCAGCAGCCTGCTCGGAGTGCTCAGACGGCGATGGCCACCTCGGCCAGGCCGCCGGTCTGGGCGACGACCGTACGGTCCGCCGTGCCACCCGGGACGAGGGCGCGCACCGTCCACGTGCCCTCGGCCGCGTAGAAGCGGAACTGTCCGGTCGCCGAGGTCGGGACCTCGGCGGTGAACTCGCCCGTCGAGTCCAGGAGACGGACGTAGCCGACCACGGGCTCGCCGTCCTTGGTCACCTGGCCCTGGATGGTGGTCTCACCGGGCTTGATCGTCGAGGCGTCGGGGCCGCCGGCCTTCGCTCCACACATGTGCTGCTGCTCCTAGGTAGTTGAGAAAGGTCGGGGGCTTACTTGTTGGCGCCGAGCTCGATCGGCACACCGACGAGGGAGCCGTACTCGGTCCACGAGCCGTCGTAGTTCTTGACGTTCTCGACGCCGAGCAGCTCGTGCAGGACGAACCAGGTCAGGGCCGAGCGCTCACCGATGCGGCAGTACGCGATGGTGTCCTTGGCGAGGTCGACCTGCTCCTCGGCGTAGAGCTCCTTGAGCTCGTCGTCCGGCTTGAAGGTGCCGTCGTCGTTGGCGTTCTTCGACCATGGGATGTTGCGGGCGCTCGGGACGTGGCCCGGGCGCTGCGACTGCTCCTGCGGCAGGTGGGCCGGGGCGAGCAGCTTGCCGCTGAACTCGTCGGGGGAACGGACGTCGACCAGGTTCTGCGAGCCGATCGCGGCGACGACGTCGTCACGGAAGGCGCGGATCGAGGTGTCCTGCGGCTTGGCCTTGTACTCGGTCTTGGCGCGGGTCGGCACCTCGGCCACCAGGTCGCGGGAGTCCAGCTCCCACTTCTTGCGGCCGCCGTCGAGGAGCTTGACGCCCTCGTGGCCGTACAGCTTGAAGTACCAGTACGCGTACGACGCGAACCAGTTGTTGTTGCCGCCGTAGAGAACGACGAGCGTGTCGTTCGCGATGCCCTTCTCCGACAGCAGCTTCTCGAAGCCCGCCTGGTCGATGAAGTCACGGCGGACCGGGTCCTGGAGGTCCTTGGTCCAGTCGATCCGGATGGCGTTCTTGATGTGGTTCTTCTCGTACGCCGATGTGTCCTCGTCGACCTCGACGATGGCGACCTTCGGGTCGTCCAGGTGCTCCTGGACCCAGTCGGCGTCTACCAGGACGTCGCTGCGGCTCATGCTCTTTCTCCTCCGGGGCAGTTGCGGCGGGGCGGTGCGTCAGTAATGGGGTGCGTGTACGCGCATGACCGCGCACGCGTACGTGGCGCACGGGGTGGCCCTGACTCGGGCGGTCCGGTCGAAGGGCCCGGGAAAACGGGAGTTCGTGGCTCCCGCTCAGAAGGAGCGACAGAGCATGGCGGCGACGCGGCACAGGTCGACTGCCCGCCGCTTCGTGAGATCCGCCTGTCGCTTCATGCTCTCGATCGTAAGGACGGACAGGCGGACATGTCACCGACGTGTCGCATGGTGAGACGCGATCGTCCGCGATGCGGGATGGGGGCAGCGTGGAGGTGACTTCGCCCCGGATCCGGGCGCACGTGTTGGCGCCTGCCGGCGCCCGCCGCGGTGTTCACATCTGCTGTGCGGACGAGTCCGTCTCGCCTTTCGGACAGCTGTTCCTCCGTCGGTGTCCTACCCGACGAGCTTGACGTCCGAACCCTTCACAGTGATGTCGACGCCGTTCGGGGCCGCTTCGACCTTGTCGATCTTGATGCCGCCGGGCAGGCCGTCGATCCGCTGCTTGAAGTCCGTGACCGAGCGCGCCTTGTCCTCGGCGAGTTGCACGCCCAGGTTGGGCAGGCCGTCGGCGTGCGCCTTGACGGTGTCGCCCTCGACGCTGACCGTGCTCAGCACGGAGACCGGCTCGGGCAGCTTGGTCCCGAGCACGGTGGCTTCGACCTCGACCTTGATCTTGCCGTTGCCTCCGTCGGAGAGGCCGACGACCTCGGCGGTGACTCCGCGCGCGAGCTGCACCGGCTCGGACTTGGCGGCCTTGAGGAGTTCGTCGTACGAGATCGTGGCCGTGCCGGAGGCGGAGGCGGCGGTGGCGGAGCTGTAGTTGCCCGAGAAGGCGACGCCTCGCATCTGGGCGGTCAGGTCGTCGATACGGATCTTGCCCGCGGCGGTGCCGGTGCCACTGCCGGCCGCGCCGGCCGTGGAGGCCTCGTAGTTCTTGATGCCGACCTCGACCTCGTCGAGTTCGCCGCCGACGACCTGGGTGAGGAAGGGGAAGCCCTTGATGGACACGTCGGGTGTGCTGGCCAGGCCCTCGCTGGTCCGCAGCTTGTCCGCCGCCTCGTCCTCCGCGAAGCCGACGGCTACGCGGTCCGCTATGACGAAGAGTCCGCCCAGGATGACGGCGACGATCAGGAGTATTCGCAGTGCACGCATGTCTTGGTGTTCCCCCACCTCGGCATCGACGACCTCCGGTGGCCGTCGAGCGAGCGTAACCCCGTCCGGGGGTTGGGTGGGGTGGTGGACGTGGGTTGTCGATCAGCTGTGACAGGTGGGGCCCCGTACCTGGGGGCTCCGCCCCCAGACCCCCGATCGGCCTGAACGGCCTCGTCCTCAAACGCCGGACGGGCTGGTGAGTGCTGGCCCGGGCGCGAACACTCCAGCCCCTCCGGCGTTTGAGGAGCGGGGGTCCAGGGGGCAGAGCCCCCTGGCGGGGTCTGGGGCGGAGCGCCAGGGGACGGGAATGGGTAGGGGCGGCGGGGGCGAAACAAACCCCGCCTCAGGCCAGCGCCCTGCCCACCAGATAGATCGCCGGGGCCGCCGCCGCCAGCGGCAGTGCCACACCCGCGGTGAAGTGGACGAAGCGGGACGGGTAGTCGTACGCGGCGACCCGGTGGCCGATCAGGGCACAGCCTCCGGCCGCCGCACCGAGAAGCGCACCGCCGGTCCCGAAGTCCGTCACGCCACCCAGCGCGACACCGACCCCCGCCGCGGCCGGCAGCGCCAAGAGCACCGAGACCGGCGTCGGCAGGGGAAGGGCGCGGACCAGGACGGCCGCCGCGACCGCCGCCCCGCCCACGGTGACGGCGTCGGCGACCGCCGCAAGGTGCCCCGTGGCGACGATCGCGAGCGCCGCCGAGGCAACCGTGGCCATCAGGCCGTACATGCGCTCGTCGGGATCGGCGTGGCTGCGGAGCTGCAGGACGAGGGTGAGCAGGACCCAGACACCGAGGGTGCCGAGGATCGCGGCGGGGGCGTTCTCACGGCCGGTCGTGAGCAGCACGATGTCCGCCGTGAGCGCGCCCGCGAAGGCCAGCGCGATGCCCTGCCGGGCGGGCCACATGCCGTTCAGGCGGAACCAGCCCGCCGCGGTCAGGGCCTGCAGGATCACCAGGGGTACGACCAGCGCGTACTGGCCGATCGCCGCCGCTCCCGAGAGCAGCAGCCCGAGCGTCGCCGTCAGCGCGGCCGGCTGCCCACCCGGCTCGATGATCGGCGAACGCCCTTCCGCGCGGGCGCGCTGGGCGTCGGTGACCCGGGGGTTGCCGGTGACGGTCGGCGGGCCGTAGGCGGGAGCGCTGTGAGAGGGAGCGGCGGCCTGGTCGCCGCTCGCCTGGGCTGCGGAAGCAGGGGCAGGAGCGGGAGCGGGGGCGAGGTCGCCGTAGGCGGGATCCTGCGCGGGTGCCTGGACCGCGTGGTCCCACCCCGGAGTCTGCGCCGCCGCGTAACCCTGCCCGGGCCGGCTCGCATACCCCGAATGAGCCTCCGGAGGCAGCGGCTGCCCCAGCGTCCCGTACCCGTGGCTCGTGCCCGACGGCGTGCCGTACTGCTGCGCCCCGTACTGCTGCGCCCCGTACACGGGCTCGCCCGGAGCCTGCGGCTGCTGATACGCCGTGTCAGCCGGAGCGGGAGCCGGAGCCTGGGCCTCGTCCGCGGACGCGGGCCGCACCTGCGGCTGGTACTGGGTCTCCCAGGTCTGGCCCTCCCACTGCTGGGTGTCCTCCTGGTGGCGTTCGTCGTACTGCTGCTGCCCGGGCCAGACGGGCTGCTGCTGATCATGATGAGGGTCGTACCCCTCGTACGGCTGGTTGCTGCTCATGGTCCCGTCACCCTCCTGCGAACGGCGGGAGCACCTCGACCGTGCCGCCCTCGGCCAGCCGTACCGTCTCATGTCCGCGCGTGCCCACGGGGTCCCCGTCGATGAGGAACGAGCATCGCCGCAGGACACGGACGAGTTCGCCGCCGTGTCGTGCGCGCACCGCGTCGAGCGCCTGCGCGAGGGTCTCCGCGTCGTACGGCTCCTCCGCGACGCCGGCGGCGGCCTTGGCGGCGGCCCAGTAACGCACCGTGCCCTGTGCCATCAGGTTCAGTTCCTCGCTCAACGGGTCAATGGTTACGGTCACGGCCAGGCTAGCCCGCGGCCGAGGCCGCCCACTGCCCGATCCGCTCCAGCAGTTCGTCGCCCGCCGCGTGCTCCGCATGGCCCATCCCCGCCTCCAGCCACAGCTCGGCGTGCCCGCCGGCCGCCGCGGCCAGCATCCGGGGGTGGTCCACCGGGAAGTACCCGTCCCGGTCGCCATGGACGATCAGCAGCGGTGTGGGGGCGATCAGCGGGACCGACTCGACCGGGGACAGCGGGACCGGGTCCCATTCGCGATGGTGGATCCGGGTCCGCAGGCCGTAGCGGCCCACCGCTCGGCCCACGGGCCGGGTCACCAGCCAGTGCAGGCGCCGCATGGGGGCCGTGCCCCGGTAGTACCAGCGAGCCGGAGCGCTCACGGACACCACCGCGTCCGTATGCGCATCCGGATGTGCATCTGTACGCGCTTCCCTCCGCGTATCGGCGCGCCCCTCACGCGCCTCACGCCCCTCACGCGCCTCGCGCTCCCCGGCAGAGGCCCCGTACTCGGCCGCGTGCCGCAGCGCGACCGATCCGCCCATGGAGAAGCCGACCGTGGCCACGCGCGTGTGTCCAAGCTCTCGCGCCCATGCGACCGCCGCCGCCAGATCGAGTACCTCGCGGTCGCCGAGCGTGGAACGCCCCGCGGAGGCGCCGTGCCCGCGGAAGGAGAACGTGATCACGGCCGCGTACTGCGCGAGGACACCCGCCGCCCGGCGCACGTGGGGCCGGTCGAGATCCCCCGTGAAACCGTGCGCGACCACGATCACGAGGTCGTCGGATCTGTGGGAGGACGGGGCGTACGCCGCCTCGATCGTGACCCCGTCGACCGTGCGCAGAAACCTCCGCAGCATCCTCCGCCGCTCCACTCCCCGGGCTGTCTCAGTGTGTGGACGATGCAAAGATCGCGTCACATGACCTGCCGGACCTTGGCTCATGTGGGTTATTCTGCTGGGCAGAGGACTCGGGCAGCGTAGCCCCCGGGTCCTTTTGCGCTTTCTGGAGGGTCGTACGAGCGTGGAGTACGAGCGCTGTGACGACGAGGAAGCGCAGGTGCGGCGCCCAGGGGCGCGGGAGCCGCGACCGGTAGGAAGCAGTGCCGCAAACGTCCTCGCAGGGACCGAGGAGGAACCAGACGTTATGGGCGAGCGAACCTTGCACAACCGTAGGACGACCCGGGCAGGTGGGGCGCGATGAGCTCTCTGCTGCTCCTGACCAATGCCCTTCAGCCGTCGACGGAGGTGCTTCCCGCTCTCGGCCTGCTTCTGCACAACGTGCGAGTGGCTCCGGCGGAAGGCCCCGCACTCGTTGACACACCTGGTGCCGACGTCATCCTGATCGACGGGCGCCGTGACCTCCCGCAGGTGCGCAGCCTGTGCCAGCTGCTGCGCTCCACGGGCCCCGGCTGTCCGCTGATGCTCGTCGTGACGGAGGGCGGTCTCGCGGCCGTCACCGCCGACTGGGGCATCGACGACGTGCTGCTCGACACCGCCGGTCCGGCGGAGGTCGAGGCGCGGCTGCGGCTCGCCATGGGCCGCCAGCAGATCGTCGCCGACGACTCCCCCATGGAGATCCGTAACGGCGATCTATCCGTGGACGAGGCGACCTACAGCGCCAAGCTCAAGGGCCGGGTCCTCGACCTGACCTTCAAGGAGTTCGAGCTCCTGAAGTACCTCGCGCAGCACCCGGGCCGCGTCTTCACGCGCGCGCAGCTGCTGCAGGAGGTCTGGGGTTACGACTACTTCGGCGGTACGCGGACGGTCGACGTCCACGTACGACGGCTGCGGGCCAAGCTCGGACCCGAGCACGAGTCGCTGATCGGGACCGTCCGGAACGTCGGTTATCGATTCGTTACGCCGGAAAAGATCGACCGTGCCGCGGACGAGGCGAGGGCCAAAGCGGCCCAGCCAAAGCCGGAGGATGCGGACGAGACGGCTCACCTGGACGCCCCCTCGGACCCCGGGCTCGCGGCGGAGCCACAGGAAGCCGCCGTACGCCCTGCCCAGAGGTAGGTCCATCCGCGTAGACTCCGCGCGTGGCCAAGGTGACTAGGGATGATGTGGCGCGGCTGGCGGGTACTTCGACCGCCGTCGTCAGCTATGTCATCAACAACGGACCCCGGCCGGTCGCCCCGGCCACGCGCGAGCGCGTTCTCGCCGCGATCAAAGAGCTTGGCTACCGACCCGACCGGGTCGCGCAGGCGATGGCCTCGCGGCGTACGGACCTCATAGGACTGATCGTGCCGGACGCGCGCCAGCCGTTCTTCGGCGAGATGGCGCACGCGGTCGAACAGGCCGCGTCGGAGCGCGGAAAAATGGTGCTCGTCGGTAACTCCGACTACATCGGCGAGCGCGAGGTCCACTATCTGCGGGCCTTCCTCGGCATGCGGGTCTCCGGACTGATCCTGGTCAGTCACGCCCTGAACGATCTGGCCGCCGCCGAGATCGAGGCGTGGGACGCCCGCGTGGTGCTGCTGCACGAGCGGCCCGAGGCGATCGACGACGTCGCGGTCGTCACGGACGACATCGGCGGCGCCCAGCTCGCCACCCGCCACCTCCTGGAGCACGGCCACGAGTACGTCGCCTGTCTCGGCGGCACGGCGGAGACCCCCGCCGTCGGCGACCCGGTCTCCGACCACGTCGAGGGCTGGCGGCGCGCGATGCAAGAGGCTGGGCGGCCCACCGAGGGCCGCCTCTTCGAGGCGCTCTACAACCGCTACGACGCCTACCAGGTGGGCCTGGAGCTGCTGTCCGGGCCGAACCGGCCGCCCGCGATCTTCTGCTCCACCGACGACCAGGCGGTCGGCATCATGCGTGCGGCGCGCGAGCTGCGCATCGATGTGCCGGGCGAGCTGGCCGTCGCCGGCTTCGACGACATCAAGGAAGCCGCGCTCACCGATCCGCCGATGACCACGATCGCCTCCGACCGCTCGGCGATGGCCCGCGCGGCCGTCGACCTCGTGCTCGACGACGGCGTCCAGCGCGGCTCCCGCCGGGAAGAACGCCTGAAGCTGTTTCCGTCGCGGCTGGTCGTACGCCGTTCCTGCGGCTGCAACTGAGCGCTCCGCTGAGAAGGCGGTCCGAACCTGCAGGTCCGTCGTGGCTGGTCGCGCCCACGCGGCGAAGCCGCATGATGTGACGTCCCCGCGCCCCTCAGGGGCGCGGGGACGAGCGTCTCAGAACAGCAGGTTGTACTGGTTGAAGCCGGTGCCCAGGCTGACGCGGGACGCGAAGAGGTCCGTGGACGCCTTGCCCGTACCCCGGTAGAGCCACAGCGTGCCGTCCGACGACCGGGCGAGGACGTCGGCGGTGCCGTCACCGTTCATGTCGCCGTTGGTGACGTACGAGGTGAAGTTCCAGCCCGTACGCGCCTTGATACGGGACGACCACGGGGCCGACACCTTGCCCGTGCCCCGGTAGAGCCACAGGGTGCCGTCCGTGGAGCGGACCAGCAGGTCGGGCTTGCCGTCTCCGGAGAGGTCGCCGCGGCCCATGAGCTTCACGCCCTTCCAGGCGCCGGACACGACCTTGACCTTGCCGTTGAACTGGCCGTCGCCCTTGCCCGGGTACAGGTAGACCGAGCCGTCCGCGTCCAGCGCGACCAGGTCGGGGCGGGCGTCACCGGTCAGGTCGCCGGGGATGGCGTACGACTTGTAGCCGCCCCAGACCGAGCTGATCTGCATCCAGTTCCACTCCCAGGTGGAGTGGTCCATGTAGCTGCGGTAGAGCTTGCCGTCCGTCTTGTCCCGGACGATCGTTTCCTGGAAGAAGTCCCGGTCCAGGTCGGCCTGCATGCCCCAGCTGATGCCCTCCCAGCCGTTGCCCTGGTAGGCGCGCTGTGCGAGCGAGGTGCCCCGGCTGTCCTGCTGGAAGAGGTTGCCGGAGGGCGTGCGGGCCAGCAGGTCGGCGCGGCCGTCGAAGGTCAGGTCGGTGTCGTCGATGCGCGGCTGGGCGGCCCAGGTGTACGAGGACACCTTCGTGAACACCGGGTACGCGCCTTGGGCCGTGCAGCCCGCGACGCCCCACGAGACGATGCCGACGATCTTGCCGCCGACGACGAGGGGCCCGCCGGAGTCGCCGTTGCAGGGGCTCTTGGTGCCCTCGTCGGTGCCGGTCGCGGGGGTGCCCGCGCAGATCATGGAGCCCTCGACGAAGTAGTCCGCGCCGAGAACCGACTCCATGGAGCTGTTGCAGGTCGAGTCGGCGACCAGCGGGAGGCTCACCTTGCGGAGCTTCGTGGACAGGGCGGCGCCGTCGGCTCCGGAGGTCAGGCCCCAGCCGTACACCGTGGCCGTGGTGCCGGCGGTGTAGAGCGCGCTGTCGTCGGACGCGGCCAGGCGCAGCCAGGGCTGCTCAAGAGGCCGGTCGAGGGTGAGGACCGCGACGTCGTTCCTCGTGGTCGCCGCGTCGTACTTCGGGTGGCTCCACTGGCGCCAAACGCCGGCGACGGTGCCGTTCGTGCCGTCGTTCAGGTCGGTGGCACCGGCCACCACGGCGCCGAACTGCTTCCAGTCCAGGCCCGCCACGCAGTGGGCGGCGGTGAGGACCTTGGTCGGGGAGACGAGGGTGCCTCCGCAGAAGTAGCTCTGCTGGGCGGCCTCGTCGTGGTACGCGAGCTGGACCATCCACGGGGCGTCGGCGATCGTCGTCTCGGTGCCGCCGATGATGAACGGGGACTTGGTGGGTGCGTCCGTGGCCGGGGTGGCCTGGTCCTCGGCGGCCTCGACGACGCGGTCGCGCAGTTCGGCCTCGGAGGCGGTGGGCGCGGGGGCCGTCTGCCGGGCGACGCCGGGGTCGGGCAGGGCGGCCGGTCCGTCGGCCGCGCTCGCGGGCTGCGCCGCGAGGGCG
>NZ_VBZC01000032.1:0-110481 GCF_005786655.1 Streptomyces montanus | reverse complement strand
CTGGCCGGCTGGGCCGCGGCCGCCGCGGTCTGGGTGGACGTCCAAGCGGTGCGCGCCGGCATCCCCGGTGGCCCGGTGGTCGGCGCCGTCGGCCTGTTCGCCCTGATCGGACTGGGCGTCGCCGGGCTGCGCGCGGCGGCGGTCTGGGAGCCCGGCGCGTCCTGGCGCGTGCTGCTCGCGGCCGCGGGGCGCCGTACGGTCCTGGACCCCGCCGGGTCCTTCCTGCTCGTCGGCGGGCTGGCCGTGGTGGCCTGCTCCGCCTGGTTCGTCGCGCCGCTGGCGGTCCCCGTCCTGGGGGCCGTCGCGGCGGCGGCCCTCGCCGTGGAGGAGCGCGGCAGGCGTCGCTGACCGGTCACTCGAGCAAGGTTCGGTGCCCCCGGCGGCGCCGCACCTCTCTCTGTCATGCCCCTGACTTCCCCGCACGGAAAGGAAAGGCCATGTCCCCCATCCCCCGCAGGTCCCTGCTCAAGGCGGCCGCCGTCGCCGGAGCCGCCGCCCAGTTCAGCTGGGCGTTGGGCGCGAAGGACGCGCAGGCCGCGCCGAGAGCCGAGCCGGCCGAGGCCGACCCGGTGACACTGGACTGGCTGGAGGAGGGCGGCCTCGGCGCCGCCCCCGGCTCCACCGTGGGCGTGCCCTGGCCGAAGGGCGCGTACGAGAAGGACCAGACGTTCGCGCTGAAGGACGCCGACGGCAAGGACGTGGCGGTGCAGTCCTGGCCGATCGCCTACTGGCCGGACGGCTCGCTGAAGTGGACCGCGCACGCGGTCGGCCCCGGCGCCGGCGCCGGGAAGCTCACCCTCGCCGCTGGCTCGCCCGCCGCCCCCGAGAAGAAGGTCACGGTCGACAAGAGCGGCGGCAGCATCACCGTGTCGACCGGCGTCATCACAGCGAAGATCGGCAAGAGCGGCTCCACCCTCGTCAAGTCCGTCACCCGCGGCTCCACCGAGATCGCCAAGAACGGCCGCCTCGTTCTGCTGCGCCAGCCCGAGATCGAGGACGGCGACCAGGGCACGGAGAAGTACGAGCGGTTCGAGAGCGCCATCTCCAAGGTCGAGGTCGAGCAGGACGGGCCGGTCCGCGGAGTCGTCCGCATCGACGGCAAGCACCGCCGCGGCGACCGGAGTTGGCTGCCGTTCTCGATCCGGCTCTACTTCTTCGCGGGCGGCGAGTCGTTCCGCATGGTGCACACGATCACGTTCGATGGGAAGCAGGAGCCCGGCAAGGCGAGCGGCGACTTCATCCGCGGGCTCGGCGTCCGCTTCACCGTGCCGATGCGGGACGCCGCGTACGACCGGCACATCCGGATCGGCGGGGACGGCACCGGGCTGCTGCGCGAGGCGGTCAAGGGCATCACCGGGCTGCGTCGTGACCCGGGCGCGGCCGTGCAGGCGGCCCAGTTCGCGGGGGAGAAGCTGCCCGATCCGTCGACCTGGGACCAGCGCGTGACGACGAGGCTGCAGTACATCCCCGAGTGGGGCGACTACTCCCTCTCCCAGCTCTCCGCGGACGGCTTCACCCTGCGCAAGCGCACCAAGAAGGGGCACGGCTGGATCGGCGCGGGCGGCGGACGGCGTGCCTCCGGCTTCGGGTACGTCGGCGGGGCGAGCGGCGGGTTCTCCTTCGGGCTCAGGGACTTCTGGGAGAAGTTCCCCGCCCAGCTCGACATCCGCGACGCCCACACCGACGAGGCCGAGGTCACCCTCTGGCTCTGGTCACCCGAGGCGCAGCCGATGGACCTGCGCTTCTACCACGACGGCATGGGCCAGGACACGTACGCCGAACAGCTCGAAGGCCTCAACATCACATACGAGGACTACGAGCCCGAGTTCGGCACGCCCTACGGCATCGCCCGGACCTCCGAACTCCTCTTCTGGGCCAACGAGTCGACGCCGTCACCCGCGAAGCTCGCCGAACAGGTCGAGGCCGTGCGTACGCTCCCGCAGCTCGCCGCGCCGCCCAAGCACCTCATCAAGGCCAAGGTCTTCGGCGGCCTGTTCTCCGAGCCGGACCGCTCCAGCCCCGCCAAGGCGAAGATCGAGGACCACCTGGACTTCCTGTTCACGTATTACAAGGACCAGGTGGAGATGCGCCGCTGGTACGGCTTCTGGGACTACGGCGACATCATGCACACGTACGACACGGCCCGGCACCAGTGGCGCTACGACGTCGGCGGATACGCCTGGGACAACTCCGAGCTGTCGCCGGACCTCTGGCTCTGGTTCGCGTATCTGCGCTCCGGTCGCGCCGACATCTTCCGCTTCGCCGAGGCCATGACCCGGCACACCGGCGAGGTCGACGTCTACCACCTGGGGGAGTGGGCCGGCCTCGGCACCCGGCACGGTGTGCAGCACTACGCCGACAGCGCCAAGCAGCAGCGCATCGCGAACACCACGTACCGGCGCTACTACTACTTCCTCACGGCGGACGAACGCGTGGGCGACCTCATGCACGCGAACGTCGACTCCGACGAGACGTTCCTGGTCCTCGACCCGATCCGCAAGATCCGCACCGAGCCGTACACCCCGGACCGCCACGCGCTGTCCATCGGCTTCGGCACGGACTGGAGCGGTCTCGTCTCCGCGTGGCTCACGGAGTGGGAGCGCAAGGGCCCGAAGTGGGAGAAGGCCAAGGCGCGCGTACTGTCCACGATGGAGACGATCGCCGCGCAGCCCAACGGATTCGTGCAGGGCAGCGGGTTGTACGACCTCGACACGGGCAAGTTCGCCGTCGCCGACAAGGCCGCCGTCTCCGTCTCCCACCTGTCGGCGGTCTTCGGCCTCAACGAGCTGTGCGCCGAGCTCATCGACCTGGTCGACATGCCCAAGTTCAACGAGGCGTACTTCGACTACTGCCGCTACTTCAACGCCACCAAGGCCGAGCAGAAGGCGCGCTACGGTTCCGACTTCGGCTCCCTGCTGCTCTTCCAGGGCCACTCGCGCCTCGACGCCTACGCGGCCGTGCAGACCGGGGACGAGAAGCTCGCCAAGCGGGCCTGGGAGAAGTTCTACAACTCCGACGGCTACAAGGAGTCGGCGCCCTGGGCCACGGAGAAGGTGAGCGGACCGCTCGGCCTGGTGGCCGGCGAGGAGGCGACCTGGGTCAGCACCAACGACACCTCGCTGTACGGCCTCGCGGCCATCGAGAACCTGGCGCTGCTCGGCGACAAGATGCCGTAGGCCCCTGAAGGGGCGCGGGGCTGTGACATCTGCGGCTCCGCCGCGTGGGCGCGCCCAGCCACAACGGACCCGCACTTTCCCACACCCCCAGTGGAGCGCTAACGCATCCTTCCAAGCACCTCCCGCACTCGCCGTGCGTCACGGATCCGCTGCTCGTACGTCGCGCCGAGCGCGAGCAGCGCCAGACCGGCGAGTGCGGGAGGCAACCAACGCGGGAGCGCACCGGCCACCTGGACGATGTACGGGGCGAGTTCGTGCAGCGCGTCCAGGGCGAGCACGGTGGAGCCCAGCAGGAGCGGCGCCCGCAGCCTGTGCCGGGCACCCACGAGCGTGACGAGCAGCGCGGCCGCGCCGAGCAGCAGCGGGCGCGGCCAGTCCGGGTCACCCCACGCCGCGACGAGACTCGGCACCAGCGTCACCGACAGGCCCGCCCCGTACGCCGTCCAGGACGAGACCCGTGCGTCACGGCTCCGGCGTACGACACCGACGACCAGCGCCGGGACGGTCACCGGCAGCGTGTAGGCCTCCGGGACGTCGACCTCCCAAGCCGCCAGGCGCACCCAGGTGGCCAACAGGAACAGTGCCGCGGCCGCGTATCCGGCTCGCTGTCGGTCCGGGCGGACGGCGGTTCCGGCGGCGATCACACCGCACAGGGCCAGGACGAGGGCCAGTGTCGGGAGGTCCGTGATCGCGAGCGCCATGGCCAGGAGTCCCGCGACGGCCCCCGTGACCTCTACGGACGCGGTCGGCGCAGCCTCCTTGAGCCGCGCCGCGAGCAGCGCCGCCGTGGCCGGCACGACGAGCACGAGCAGCGCGATGTGGTGCGGCTGCCAGCCCAGAGACGCGCCGGTGGCGCAGGCGAGCGCGGCGGCGTACGCCGTCGAGGCGGCGGCGCAGACGGGCCCGCAGAGGGGCGCGAGCCGATGCGTGAGGGCCACCGCTGCGAACAAGGCCGTCAGGCCGGTGAGAACGGCGAGGGTCGCGGTCTCGGTCGCCAGAGAAAGGAGGACGAGGTGGACAGAGGTGACGAGCGCCAGCGCGAGGGCCGTGAGGGGAAGAGGTGAGGCAGGCGAGGCAGGCTCGGGCGTCCCTCCTCGACGTCCGTACGCCGCTGCCGCCAGCGTCGCCGCCGTGGTCACGCCCTGCGCCAACAGGGCGGCGCTGTAAGGAAGTTCGAGCGTGGCCGGGAGAACGAGAGCCGTGGCCCAGGCCAGTGTCAGCGCGCCGCTCAGCGCCAGGGGACGGCGTGGCCCGCTGCGGAACGCCCACGCCAGGACCATGGCGACCACGGCCAGGACGAGCGGGGCCGTGTCCGCGTCCGCAGGCCATGGGTCGGCGAGCGTCACCGCGTCACGGGCGTCGGCCGGAGCCCCGGACCACACACGTCCCAGCCGGCCCACGGGGCCCAGGAGCGCGACGCCAACGGGGGACAGCGCCCACGCCACCGCGAGGGCCTGGACGCCGGCGGACGCCCCCACCAGGCCGCGGCGTACGGGCTCCGGGAGACGGGCGATGCCCAGGATCGCCGGCACCGCGACCGCGATGCCGCACGCCAGGTAGCCCGGAACCGTCCAGGTCTCGGGCAGCACCGGCCGCGGGATCCCGCCGATCGCGGCGACCACGACCAGGCCGCCGGTGAGCGCGATGCCGGTGGCGGTCTTCACGTTCGCCACATGCCACGCCGCCCCCAGCGCGATCGCCGCGGCGAGGAAGAGGAGCGCCGCCGCACGGGCGGCGGCGCTCGGACCAGTGGCCTCCCACGAAAGCCAGCCGGCGGCCAGTACGCCCCACGCACCCCAGCCGTACGCGCCGACGGCGGCGACGAGCCGCACGGACTTCACGGACATCCGGAGCGCCATCACCGCATCGAACGCGGCCGTCACGAGCAACACCGCCGTGAGCGCGTGATCGCCCGCACCGGCCGCCACCGCCCAGAGGAACAAGGGGAGTTGAGCCGCCGCCATGGCGGCCGGGAGCGGCAGGCGCAGCGCGCCGAGGGCCAGCCCGTACGCCGCCCACAGCGCGGCCAGGAGCGCGGACGCGGCCGCCGCGTAACCGGTGGCGTCCGCGTCCGGGAATGCGACCTGGTGCAGGGCGTAGACGTCGAGCACCGTCAGCGCGAGGCCCAGGCCCGCCACCGACTCGGCTGTCGAGCGGAGTCCGCGCCTCAGCAGCGGTACGGGCACACCGAGCGCGGCCAGCGTGACCGCGCCGAGCACCATCGCTCGTCCCGCGATCCCCAGGTCACCCCAACTGACCAGGGTGAACGCGATCGCCGCGATGGTCAGCAGGACGCCGCCGAGCACGAGCAGCACGTTCTGCACGCTGGGCGCCGTGGTCTCCCGCCGCGGCGCGGTGCCCGTCGGCTGCCCGGGACGAGGAGCGGCGGTCGGAGCGGCGGTCGGAGTGGGAGCCGCGTCTGGGGCGAGGGCCTGGGCCGAGGCCGACTGGAGTACCCCGACCAGCCAGGCCCGGCGCGCCAGCAACTGGCCCCGGCGCGCGTCGAGCTGCCACAGCTCGTGGTCGAGGATCCGCAACTCCTCGGCCGGGGGCGGAATCTTCGTCATGCCTCAGGAGTGTGGTCCAGGTCACGTCGCACGGCATGAGTGCGTGTACTCAGGTCGTACTCAGATTCCCCGCAGGCGACCGTCGACCGGCAGACTCGGCCCCATGGACTGGACGCATTACCGCTTCCGCAGCCTGTGGGTCCTCGCCGCCCCGGCCGACGACGTGTACGACGCGCTGGCCGACGCCGAGCACTACCCCCGGTGGTGGCCACAGGTCCGGGAGGTGACACGGCTCGACGACAGCAGCGGTGTCATCCGCATCCGCTCACTGCTCCCGTACGACCTGGTGTTCACCGCGCGGGAGGTGCGCCGGGACCCGGCGGCCGGGGTCCTCGAGATCACGATGACGGGTGACGTGGACGGCTGGGCGCGCTGGACCCTCACCTCCGACGGGCCGGGCACACGCGCCCGCTACGACCAGGAGGTCCACGTGACCAAACCCCTGCTGCGGCGTCTGGCGGTGCCGGGACGGCCGGCGTTCCGCGCCAACCACGCGCTGATGATGCGGGCCGGGCGGCGAGGGCTCGCCGCGTACCTCCGCGAGAACCCTCAATCGGTTTGATGGAAACCCGCCGGGACCTGTATGGTTCAGTGCGTTCCCGGGCGATTAGCTCAGTGGGAGAGCGCTTCGTTCACACCGAAGAGGTCACTGGTTCGAACCCAGTATCGCCCACCCGGAGAAGACCGGCCCGTCTCATACGGGCCGGTTTTTCGCATTCCAGGAGCTTGCCCGGGATGTGTGCCGCGCTCACGCCGCCGCGGGGAGTTCGGGACGCAGGGGCCACGCCGGATCGACCGCCTCGTCCGTGCCGCTGCGCGCGAACCACGCCTCCAGGCCGCGGGCCTGTGCGGCGTGCCAGACCGCCTGCAGCGTGTGCAGTTCGGTCGGGGAGAGCCGCTCCAGACGGACCGCGAAACGGCGCCCGATCGCGCGTACCACCTCCATCGCGGCCAGCGCGTCGGCCGCGGCGTCATGGGCGCCGGCCAGCTCCACGCCGTAGTGCGCGCACAGGTCGGTGAGCGTGCGGCGGCCCTTGCGGTAGCGGTCCAGGTGTTTGTCGAGGACCCGCGGATCGAGGACGCGCAGCGGCGCGGTCTCGAACCAGCGGTCCAGCGACGACGCCCGGTGCCGACGCAACTCCCGGTCCAGCAGCGTCAGATCGAACGGCGCGTTCATCACCACGATCGGCCGTCCCGCCGCGCTCTGCTCGGCCAGTTCCCTGACTATCTCGTCCATCACCGGCGAAGGCCAGCGGCCGTTGCGCTGCAGATGATCCTCCGTCAGCCCGTGTACCGCGGTCGCCCCTTCGGGCACCGGAACTCCCGGGTTCACCAGCCAGCGACTCACGCGTGGCCGGCCGCCGGAAGTGTCCTGGACGACGACGGCGGCCGACACGATCCGGTCGGTCTCCACGTCCACACCCGTCGTCTCCGTGTCGAACGCGGCCAAGGGCCCCTCGTACCAGCTCGTCATGCGCACACAACTCCTCGTTCACCCTCGGCAGTTGACGCTCCGTCCGTGCCGTCCTCTGCCCGATTCGGTGATACCCGGGCTGTTTGCGCCGTACGCCGGAAGGAGACAACAGAGATGAGGGTCTTCGCAGTTCAGCGGCCCGGTACGGGGATTCACCAGTTCTGGAAGGCTGTTGGCACATGGCGCTCGCGCAGCCCGAACAGGGCGGGCTGCTGCCCCAGCGGTCAGCACCGCATCGCGGCACGCTCGCCACCACCGCCTGCATGGAGACGCTGCAGGTCGGCTATCTACACGCGGTCGCGGCGGCCGCGGGCTGCTCGCTGTCCCAGCCCTTTCCGGACAACGGCATCGACTGGCACGTCAGCCACAGCACCCCCCGGCACACGGTCGACGACGAAGTCACCATCAAGGTGCAGCTCAAGTGCACGTACCAGATCCCGCCGAACCCCGCAGGCCCGGCCTTCTCCTTCACGCTCGACAACGCCCACCTGGAGAAGCTCGCCCGCACCCCGGTCTCCGTCCACAAGATCCTGGTCGTGATGCTCGTGCCCAGGTCCCAGGACGACTGGCTGCGCGCCGGTCACGACCGGCTCGATCTTCGGCACTGCTGTTACTGGACCAACCTCGCCGGACATCCGGTCACCGGCCGGCGCAGGACCACCGTGCGGATACCGACCTCGCGCATCTTCGACGACCGAGCACTCTGCGAGATCATGACGCGGGTCGGAACGGGAGGCAGACCGTGACGCACCGCCCGACCGACGAACCCGTACGACCGGTGAGGCCCCACCCCGTGGAGACACCGGCTCTGTGGGAGCAGCCACCGAGGCCCGACCAGGTGGACCCCGCCGTCCTCGGGGCGCTGCTGCACCGGCACGGCTGGCAGCGCCGCGGCGGAGCCGCCGGACGGTACGGCCGCTGGACCCCACCCGGGTCCGGCAGCGCCGGCGGCTCCGGCACCAGCCTGCTCGTGCCGGAGAACCGTGCCTTCCCCGACAGCGAAGACCTCCTCGGCGAAGCCCTCGTCGCCCTGTCCCGCAGCGGCTCGCCCTCCGCTCGCGAGGTCCTGGTCGGTCTCGCCGTGCCCAGTGACGAGATCCGCTGGTGGCGCGACGTCCCCAGCGGCCCCGTCGGCGTCGCGCCCTGGACCGTCGAGGAGCAACTGCGCACGGCCGCCCGCAAGATGCTCCTCGCGGGCGCCCTCGCGGCACGCGCGCGTGCGGGCTACTACGGCGCCCGCCACCGCGGGCCCGCCGCCGCGTCCTTGGAGAACGTGCTCGTCGGAGCCGCGTCGGGCGGTCGGCAGCTCACCGCCTTCGTGCCCGTCGCCACCGGACGGCCGCTCGCCGTCCGGCTCCACCAGGCGTTGTACGCGGCCCGCGAAGCCATCGACTACCAGCGCGCCACCGGTGGCATGGACGCCTTCGACGCGGCAGTCGAAGCAGGCGTCAGCCATGAGCTCACCGAGGCGCTGGTGGCCCTCGTGCGGGGCACCGAGGGAGCCAGGATCGCCGTCGAGTGGGCGCCTGCCGCCGGGGTCCCCGAGGGGTGCGCGACATCCGCCGACCCCGTCGAGTTCTCGCCCGGCGACCTGCCCGCCCTGCGCGAGGCCGCCGCCCGCTACCTGCGCGAGGAACCGTCCGTGCCCGTGCGCATCACCGGAACCGTGGTGCGCATGCGCAGGTCCGGGCCCTGCGGCGACGGCACCGTACGGCTGCGGGTCCTCGCGGGCGCCGAGGTTCCGCACGTACGGGCGACCCTCGACGAGGAGGCGTACCGGACAGCGGGCCATGCCCACCTGGTGGGTGTGCCGGTGCGGGTGATCGGGCGGCTGGAGAGCCGGGGCGGCTTCCGGCGGCTGACCGGGGCGTCCGGGGTCACGCCCGTGCAGGTCGACGAGGCCGAGCGGGACCGGCTGATGAAGTCGCTCCAGGAGAACCTCGACTTCTTCGAAGAGGCGTGCGGCGGGGACTGACTCCGGGGGAGGGGCGACCGTTTCGCGAAGCGTGCCTCGGGCTCGGTACGATCCCTTCTATCTATTACGTACGCAAGAGAGACGCGTACACCCCTTCAGTCAGGAGAGACCGGTGTCAGACGTCCGTGTGATCATCCAACGCGATTCCGAGCGGGAAGAGCGCGTGGTGACGACGGGCACTACGGCCGCCGAACTCTTCGCCGGAGAGCGCACGATCGTCGCAGCGCGCGTGGCGGGCGACCTGAAGGACCTCGCGTACGAGGTGCAGGACGGCGAGACCGTCGAGGCAGTGGAGATCTCCTCCGAGGACGGTCTGAACATCCTGCGCCACTCCACCGCGCACGTCATGGCGCAGGCCGTGCAGGAGATCTTCCCCGAGGCCAAGCTGGGCATCGGCCCGCCGGTCAAGGACGGCTTCTACTACGACTTCGACGTCGAGAAGCCGTTCACGCCCGAGGACCTCAAGGCCATCGAGAAGAAGATGCAGGAGATCCAGAAGCGCGGGCAGCGCTTCTCGCGGCGTGTGGTGACCGACGAGGCCGCGCGTGAGGAACTGGCGTCGGAGCCGTACAAGCTGGAGCTCATCGGGCTGAAGGGCTCGGCTTCGTCGGACGACGGCGCGGACGTCGAGGTGGGCGCCGGCGAGCTGACGATCTACGACAACGTCGACGCCAGGACCGGCGACCTGTGCTGGAAGGACCTCTGCCGGGGCCCGCACCTGCCGACCACCCGGAACATCCCGGCGTTCAAGCTGATGCGCAACGCCGCCGCGTACTGGCGCGGCAGCGAGAAGAACCCCATGCTGCAGCGCATCTACGGCACCGCCTGGCCGTCCAAGGACGAGCTGAAGGCGCACCTCGACTTCCTCGCCGAGGCCGAGAAGCGCGACCACCGCAAGCTGGGCAACGAGCTGGACCTGTTCTCCATCCCGGACCAGATCGGCTCCGGCCTCGCGGTGTTCCACCCCAAGGGCGGCGTCGTCCGGCGGGTCATGGAGGACTACTCGCGGCGGCGCCACGAGGAAGAGGGGTACGAGTTCGTCTACACCCCGCACGCCACCAAGGGGAAGCTCTTCGAGACCTCGGGTCACCTGGACTGGTACGCCGACGGCATGTACCCGCCCATGCAGCTCGACGAGGGCGTGGACTACTACCTCAAGCCCATGAACTGCCCGATGCACAACCTGATCTTCGACGCGCGCGGCCGCTCCTACCGTGAACTGCCGCTGCGACTCTTCGAGTTCGGGACCGTGTACCGGTACGAGAAGTCCGGCGTCGTGCACGGCCTGACCCGGGCGCGCGGCTTCACCCAGGACGACGCGCACATCTACTGCACCCGCGAGCAGATGGCCGAGGAGCTCGACAAGACGCTCACCTTCGTCCTGAACCTGCTCCGGGACTACGGCCTGACCGACTTCTACCTGGAGCTGTCCACCAAGGACCCGGAGAAGTTCGTCGGCTCGGAAGAGGCGTGGGAGACGGCCACCGAGACCCTCCGACAGGTGGCCGAGAAGCAGGGCCTCCCGTTGGTCCCGGACCCGGGGGGCGCGGCCTTCTACGGCCCGAAGATCTCCGTCCAGGCCAAGGACGCGATCGGCCGGACCTGGCAGATGTCGACCGTGCAGCTCGACTTCAACCTGCCGGAGCGCTTCGACCTGGAGTACACCGGCCCCGACGGCTCCAAGCAGCGGCCGGTGATGATCCACCGGGCCCTCTTCGGCTCGATCGAGCGCTTCTTCGCCGTCCTGCTGGAGCACTACGCGGGCGCGTTCCCGGCGTGGCTGGCGCCGGTGCAGGCGGTGGGCATCCCGATCGGTGACGCACACGTCGAGTACCTGCATCGGTTCGCCGCCGAGGCGAAGAAGCAGGGGCTTCGGGTCGAGGTGGACTCCTCCTCCGACCGCATGCAGAAGAAGATCCGTAACGCGCAGAAGCAGAAGGTGCCCTTCATGGTCATCGCGGGCGACGAGGACATGACCCACGGCGCCGTTTCCTTCCGCTACCGCGACGGCTCCCAGGAGAACGGCATCCCCGTCGAAGAGGCCATTGAGAAGATCGCGAAGGTGGTCGAGGAGCGGGTGCAGGTCTGAGTCGAGGGCGGAGGCCCTCGGGGGAGCCTGGTCGACGCCGGCGGCCTGCCGGCTGTGACGTTGTCGGCCGGTCGGCCGGTCGGCTGCCCCGGGGGCCTTTGCCGTCTCCGGGCCGCGAAGCCATATGCTGCACCACATGACGAGTGAGCCGGAGCAGCAGATCGGGGTGGGGATTCAGGACGCGTTCCAGCGTCTGTGGACGCCCCACCGGATGGCGTACATCCAGGGTGAGAACAAGCCCACCGGCCCGGGGGCGGGCGACGGCTGCCCGTTCTGCTCGATACCGGCGAAGTCCGACGAGGACGGGCTCATCATCCGGCGGGGTGAGCGGGTCTACGCGGTGCTCAACCTGTACCCGTACAACGGTGGCCACCTGATGGTCGTGCCCTACCGGCACGTCGCCGACTACACGGACCTCACCGCCGAGGAGACCGTCGAACTCGCCGAGCTCACGAAGCAGGCGATGACCGCCCTGCGCACCGCGTCCGGCGCGCACGGCTTCAACATCGGCATGAACCAGGGCACCGTCGCGGGCGCGGGCATCGCGGCCCACCTCCACCAGCACATCGTGCCCCGCTGGGGCGGCGACACCAACTTCATGCCCGTCGTCGGCCACACCAGGGTCCTGCCGCAGCTCCTCGCGGACACCCGCAAGATGCTCGCGGAAACGTGGCCGACAACCCCTTAGCCGACGCGCCCCTTCAGGGGCGCGGGGAACTGCGCGACCAGCCACGACGGACCCGCACCGGAAATACGAACCTCGGGGGCCTGGGGGCGCAGCCCCCAGCCAGGGGCGCGGGGAACTGCGCGACCAGCCACAGACGACCCGCAGCAGACAGACGACCCTGGTCGTGCGGGGGGCCGGACCCGGAGCCACGGGGCCAGGAGCCCCGGGATCCATGGGCCTCCGGCCCACCGAGCCCGCTGAACCGCCGGAGGCCTACGCGTCGTAGAGGTCGGCTTTTCGAGGCGAAGCGTCCTGGACCGCCGTACTGAGGAAAGCCGAGCGGGTGCCGAACTTCTCGGTGTCCACGCCGTTCTCGTTGAGGACGCGGATCGCTGCCGCGTGCACGACGCGGAGGATCGGCGTCGCGGCGCGCAGGGCGTCGTCGGCCATGAAGCGATGGCGCCAGGGCTGGTCGGCCCAGGCGTGGCGCAGCCCGAAGGGCTCGGGGAGGACCAGCTTGCCGCCCAGCCAGTCCAGGATCGGCGGGTACCAGGTGAAGGGGGCGCGCACGGCGAGCCGTACCACCTCGTCGGCGTCGACCAGCGGCAGCTTCTGCGTGCGGGTCTCCCAGAACTTGATGGTCTTGGCGACCTCCTTGGTCTTGGCCTCGGGCTTCGTCGTGAAGAGGGAGTGCACGGGCCCCAGGGCATGACCGGTGACCTCGATCCGCAGCGTCTCGTGCAGCACGGTCACGGTGATCAGCATCGTGATGATCAACTGACCGTCCCAGAGGGTCCATTGGACCCCGAGGTAGTGCCGGTCGCCGCTGCCGAACTGCTGCTTGTTGCAGATGTCCTGGATGGCATGGGTCTTGACCTGGTACGCGTCCACGTCCGTACCACCCGGCCGGGACACCGCCTTGGCGTTCTCACCGATCGGTGTGACCACCCAGTGCTTTATCGAGGGTTTCGGAAAACCACCGGTGTTGAGCGGGCCACGCTCCAGCATGCGCAGCTGGTCGTGGATCGACCGCACGACGTCCCAGCTGCGGAACGGATGGATCTCCTTGTCGGCGTCGGCCGGCACCAGGTCCTCGGCGAGCTGCCAACTGCCCCACCGCGTGCCCATGCCGAGTATGCCCTTCGGGCCCGCGTAGAAGACCGAGTTCGACTGCTGCTCGGCGGTGAGCCGGGCCAGGCCCTGGCGCAGCCGCTCGGCCGCGGTCTCGCCGGGGCTGCCGGGCACCGCCTCGGGAATCTTGGCGCCGATGCCACCGCCGGCCAGCAGACTGTCCCAGCGCTCGCGCAGATCCCTGGCCGTGCGCTCGCAGATCTCCTTCGCCCAGAACCAGCCGGCGACGGGGGCGACGACCGCCGCGCGCGCGTACCAGGCCCAGAAGCCGCTGAACGGCATCTTGAGCAGGAAGATCACGGCGAGCGCGGCCACGCCGATCAGGAGCGTGGTGGCGAGGGCGGACGCGCGCTTGTCCGTGGTCTTGGCGATCATCCGGCGCACCTGGAAGACCAGCAGCCAGACGAGCAGTCCGGGCAGGAAGATCAGCCCCGTCAGCACCATCACGGCCGTGAGCCAGCTGTCGCGTTCCTTGCGGATGCGGTTCGCCGCCAGGCAGTGCTCGACGATGACCTGCGGCTCCGTACCGAACGACTGGATGAGCGGTTTGCGGCCGCCGCCCAGCATCCGCAGCTGCACGGCCCGCGCGAAGGCCTCGCCCAGGTTGGGAGCGAAGATCGTCGCCCACTTGGGGCCCGGTTTCACGGTCGACTTGTGCCATTCGTTGTTGGCCTTGAGGATCTCCGCGACCTCGTTGTCCCGGTACGCCGCCGATGCCAGGGCGAACGTCGCCGCTGTCTGTCCCGCGGCACCCGAGAGCGGGACTTGTGCCCCGGGCCTGAAATCGAATCCCTCGTCCGCCACTGACCGCCCCCATCGCCGCTGTGCTCCGCTGCTGCGGCTTTTCCCGACTTCCGTGCTCCGCACACCTGTTGATCAGGTCATCGTCTTGATCAGGATCTCAGAGTATCCCCCGGAACCGACAATCGTCGGCGGACGGCCCACGCCGTCCGCCGACCATTGTGGACAACAACTACTAGGCGCCCTCGGCCTGTTCGCGGATCTTTTCGGAGAGCTGCGGCGGCATCGGCTCGTGCCGCGCGTACGTGCGGTTGAACCGTGCGGTGCCGTGCGACAGAGAGCGCAGATCGATCGCGTACCGCCCGATCTCGATCTCGGGGACCTCGGCCCGTACGAGCGTCCGTCCGCCGCTCGCCTGCTCGGTGCCGACGACGCGGCCGCGCCGCCCGGACAGGTCGCTCATCACGGCGCCCACGTACTCGTCTCCGACGAGGACCGTCACCTCGGCGACCGGCTCCAGCAGATGGATCCGGGCGTCGGACGCCGCCTCGCGCAGGGCGAGCGCGCCGGCCGTCTGGAACGCGGCGTCGGACGAGTCCACCGAGTGCGCCTTGCCGTCGAGCAGGGTGACCCGTATGTCGATCAGCGGGTAGCCCGCGGCCACACCCTTGGCGGCCTGGGCGCGTACGCCCTTCTCGACGGACGGGATGAACTGCCGGGGCACGGCGCCGCCGACGACCTTGTCCACGAACTCGATGCCGGAGCCGCCGGGCAGTGGCTCGACCTCGATCTCGCAGATCGCGTACTGCCCGTGCCCGCCCGACTGCTTCACATGACGGCCGCGCCCGGCCGACGGGGCGGCGAACGTCTCCCGCAGGGAGACCTTGTGCGGTACGACGTCGACCTGGACGCCGTACCGGCTGCGCAGCCGCTCCAGGGCGACGTCCGCATGGGCCTCGCCCAGGCACCACAGGACCACCTGGTGAGTGTCCTGGTTCTGTTCGAGCCGCATCGTCGGGTCCTCGGCGACCAGCCGGCTCAGACCCTGCGAGAGCTTGTCCTCGTCCGCCTTGCTGTGCGCGTGGATGGCGAGCGGCAGCAGCGGATCGGGCATCTCCCACGGCTCCATGAGCAGCGGGTCGTCCTTCGCGGAGATCGTGTCGCCGGTCTCCGCGCGGTTGAGTTTGGCCACGGACGCCAGGTCGCCGGCGATGCAGTGCGTGAGGATGCGCTGCTGTTTGCCGAACGGGGCGGACAGGGCGCCGATGCGCTCGTCGACGTCGTGGTCCTCGTGCCCGCGGTCGGTCAGCCCGTGCCCGGAAATGTGCACCGTCTGGTCGGGGCGCAGAGTGCCCGAGAAGACCCGGACGAGGGAGACGCGGCCCACGTAGGGGTCGCTCGCCGTCTTCACGACCTCGGCGACCAGCGGACCGTTCGGATCGCAGGCCTTGACCTCGCGCGCCTTGCCATCCGGCGTGGTGACCGTCGGTGCCGGTCGCTCCAGCGGCGTCGGGAAGCCGCCGGTGACCAGTTCGAGCACCTCGACCGTCCCCAGGCCCTGTTTGGCGCCCTCGGCCGCAGGCGCGGCGGCCAGCACGGGGAAGAACTTCCCGCGCGCGACGGCCCGCTCCAGGTCCTCCACGAGCGTCTTGAAGTCGATCTCCTCACCGCCGAGATAGCGGTCCATGAGGGTCTCGTCCTCACTCTCGGCGATGATCCCCTCGATCAGCCTGTTGCGGGCCTCCTCTATGAGCGGTAGCTGGTCGGGGCCCGGCTCGGACTCCTTGCGCTCCCCGGAGGCGTAGTCGTACAGCCGCTGGGACAGCAGCCCGGTCAGACCCGTCACGGGCGCGTGGCCGTCGGGGCCGGGCACGCCGTGGAGCGGCAGATACAGGGGCAGTACGGCGTCCGGGTCGTCGCCGCCGAAGGCCTCCGCGCAGACCCGTGTCATCTCCTCGAAATCGGCTCTGGCCGCTTCGAGGTGGGTGATCACGATGGCCCGCGGCATGCCGACCGCCGCGCACTCCTCCCACACCATGCGGGTCGAGCCGTCCACCCCGTCCGAGGCCGAGACGACGAAAAGGGCCGCGTCCGCCGCTCGCAGACCGGCCCTCAATTCCCCGACGAAGTCGGCATAGCCGGGGGTGTCCAGAATGTTGATCTTGTGTCCGTCCCAATCGACGGGCACCAGGGAGAGCTGTACCGACCGATGCTGCCGGTGCTCGATCTCGTCGTAGTCGGAGACGGTGCCGCCGTCCTCCACGCGGCCCGCCCGGTTCACCGCTCCCGCGGTCAGCGCGAGAGCCTCCACCAGAGTCGTCTTGCCCGATCCGGAGTGGCCGACCAGCACCACATTCCGTACGGACGCGGGGTGGTCGGCCGCCGTAGCCCTGCCGGCGGCTCCGGGGTGTGCATTCGCCTTGTCGCCCATGGCCTTGCCTCCCGTGCACGGTGAGGTCATTGTGGGCGCGGACACGCGGATCCGCGTGCGGTGGCGGTTCCGTTGACGCCCGCGGTCCTTTCGAGCTTTCCACTCACGTCACGGCGCGTCCATACAACGGACGCGATCGTGGTCCACCGGTGCCCGCCCGTCGCCCACACGCGCGCGTGGCTACGATGGGCCCGCCGGGTGGCCAGCAGGGGCCGCGCGGCCACACCGACCCTCGGGAAGGCCATGCTGAACAAGTACGCGCGTGCATTCTTCACGCGTGTCCTCACGCCGTTCGCCGCGTTTCTGATCCGGCGGGGCGTCAGCCCCGACACGGTCACGCTCCTGGGCACGGCGGGAGTGATCGCGGGCGCGCTGGTCTTCTTCCCCCGAGGCGAGTTCTTCTGGGGCACCATCGTCATCACGCTGTTCGTGTTCTCGGACCTCGTCGACGGCAACATGGCACGCCAGATGGGCCGCTCCAGCCGCTGGGGCGCCTTCCTCGACTCGACCCTCGACCGCGTCGCCGACAGCGCGATCTTCGGAGGATTCGCGCTCTGGTACGCGGGCGGCGGCAACGACAACGTCCTGTGCGCCGTCTCCATCTTCTGCCTGGCCAGCGGCCAGGTGGTCTCGTACACCAAGGCCCGTGGCGAGTCGATCGGCCTGCCGGTGGCTGTCAACGGGCTCGTCGAGCGGGCAGAGCGCCTGGTGATCTCGCTGGTCGCGGCCGGTCTCGCGGGCTTCCACAAGTTCGGCGTGCCCGGCATCGACGTGCTGCTGCCCATCGCGCTGTGGATCGTCGCCGTCGGCAGTGTCGTCACGCTGATCCAGCGGGTGGTCACGGTGCGCAGGGAGTCCGCGGAGGCGGACGCCGCGGCCGCCCAGGAAAACGCTGGGGAGGACGCTGGGGAAGACGGGCGGGACAACGGGCGGGACAAAAGTCCGGAGAACGCCTCCCAGGGCAACCCGCAGAGCAGCGCACAGGGCAGCGCCGCCCCGGGCAGCTCCCCGAGCCGTGAGGCCACGTCATGAGCGGTCTGCGGGGTCGGCTGACGGACGGGCTGTACGCCCTCGGCTGGAGCGCCGTCAAGAAGCTCCCCGAGCCGGCCGCCGTGCGGCTCGGCCGGACCATCGCCGACCTCACCTGGAAGCGGCGCGGCAAGGGCGTACTCCGCCTGGAATCCAACTACGCGCGCGTGGTGGGCGACGCGACCGCGGAGCGGCTCGCCGAGCTCTCCCGAGCGGGTATGCGCTCCTATCTGCGCTACTGGATGGAGTCCTTCCGACTGCCCTCCTGGAGCGAAGAACGCATCAAGTCCGGCTTCGTCCCCAGGGACCTGCACTACCTGACGGACGGGCTCGCCGCCGGCAAGGGCGTCATACTCGCGCTGCCACACCTGGGAAACTGGGACCTCGCGGGCGCCTGGGTCACCACCAAGCTGGAGACCCCGTTCACCACCGTGCAGGAGCGACTCAAGCCCGAGGCGTTGTATGACCGCTTCGTCGCCTATCGCGAGGGCCTCGGTATGGAGGTACTGCCGCACAGCGGCGGATCCGCGTTCGGCACGCTGGCCCGCCGACTGCGCGACGGCGGCCTGGTCTGCCTGGTCGCGGACCGTGACCTGTCCGCCTCCGGAGTCGAGGTGAAGTTCTTCGGCGAGACGACACGGATGCCCGCGGGCCCTGCCCTGCTCGCCCAGCAGACGGGCGCACTGCTGCTGCCGGTGACGCTCTGGTTCGACGACTCGCCGGTCATGCAGGGGCGGGTGCATCCGCCCATCGAAGTCCCCGAGACAGGTACCCGGGCCGAGAAGACGTCTGTCATGACGCAGGCGCTGGCCGACGCCTTCGCCACGGGTATCGCCGACCATCCGGAGGACTGGCACATGCTCCAGCGCTTGTGGCTCGCTGACCTGGAACCCCGACCCGAGCCGACGGACGGGGAGCGCCCGTGAGGATCGGCATCGTCTGCCCGTACTCCTGGGATGTACCCGGCGGCGTCCAGTTCCACATCCGCGATCTGGCGGAGCACCTCATCCGCCTCGGGCACGAGGTGTCCGTCCTCGCCCCGGCGGATGACGACACCCCCCTGCCGCCGTACGTCGTCTCCGCGGGCCGCGCGGTTCCGGTGCCGTACAACGGGTCGGTGGCCCGGCTGAACTTCGGGTTCCTGTCGGCCGCACGCGTGCGGCGCTGGCTGCACGACGGCACGTTCGACGTGATCCACATCCATGAGCCGACCTCGCCGTCGCTCGGCCTGCTGGCGTGCTGGGCGGCGCAGGGGCCGATCGTGGCCACCTTCCACACGTCCAATCCGCGCTCCCGGGCCATGGTCGCCGCGTACTCGATCCTCCAGGCGGCCCTCGAGAAGATCAGCGCGCGGATCGCGGTGAGCGAGTACGCGCGGCGCACGCTCGTCGAGCACCTGGGCGGTGACGCGGTCGTCATCCCCAACGGCGTCGACGTCGACTTCTTCGCGAAGGCCGAACCCAAGGCCGAGTGGCAGGGGGAGACCATCGGCTTCATCGGCCGCATCGACGAGCCCCGCAAGGGCCTGCCGGTCCTGATGAAGGCCCTGCCGAAGATCCTCGCGGAGCGGCCGGGCAGCCGGCTCCTGGTCGCCGGTCGCGGGGACGAGCAGGAGGCCGTCGAGACGCTTCCCAAGAAACTGCGTTCGCGCGTCGAGTTCCTCGGCATGATCAGCGACGAGGACAAGGCGCGGTTCCTGCGCAGCGTCGACCTGTACGTCGCTCCGAACACCGGTGGGGAGAGCTTCGGGATCATCCTGGTCGAGGCCATGTCGGCGGGCGCGCCGGTACTCGCCTCCGATCTCGACGCCTTCGCCCAGGTCCTCGACAAGGGCGCGGCGGGGGAGCTCTTCGCCAACGAGGACGCCGACGCCCTGGCGTCCTCGGCGGTACGTCTGCTCGCCGACTCCGGCCGTCGCGCGGAGCTGCGCGAGCGGGGCAGCGCGCATGTGCGGCGCTTCGACTGGTCGACGGTCGGGGCGGACATTCTCTCGGTGTACGAGACGGTCACGGACGGGGCGGCCGCGGTCGCCGCCGACGAACGCAGCGGGCTGCGGGCGCGGTTGGGGCTGGCGAGAGACTGACGGCCGGGCCGGGGAGGCTGATCCCGGCGTGGCCCCGGGCCGCGCCGGAGGCTTCGTCCCGCACCGGTAGCCTGTGCGCCCGTGACCTCCACATTGATCTGGATCGCGGTCGCCCTTGTGGCGATCGGCCTCTACCTGAGCTGGACCGCGGGCCGACTCGACCGGCTGCACGCCCGGATCGACGCCGCGCGCGCCGCCCTCGACGCGCAACTCCTGCGGCGTGCCTCGGTCGCCCAGGAACTGGCCACCTCCGGAGTGCTCGACCCTGCCGCCTCGATCGTGCTCTACGAAGCGGCGCATGCGGCTCGGCAGGCCGAGGAGGAGCACCGGGAGGTCGCCGAGAGCGACCTCAGCGAGACCCTGCGGGCCATCTTCGGGGAGGCTCAGCAGGTCGAGGCGGTACGCGAAGCCCCCGGTGGCGACGATGCCGCGCGTGAGCTGGCCCAGGCGGTCCGCCGGGTTCCGATGGCCCGGCGCTTCCACAACGACGCCGTACGCGCGGCTCGTGCGCTGCGCCGCCATCGCAAGGTTCGCTGGTTCCGCCTGGCCGGTCACGCGCCGTTTCCGATGGCCTTCGAAATGGACGACGAGCCTCCGGCAGCGCTGGCCGATCGCTCGTGAGTTTCAGCCCGTCCGGCGTTTGAGGACGAGGCCGTCAGGCCGATTCGGGGGTCTGGGGCGGAGCCCCCAGGTACGGGAATGGGTAGGGGCGGCGGGGGCGAAACACCAGGTCGAGCACTCGCGCCGGGCCGCACGCCCCGAAAACATGCCACCGCCTCCCCATTGGCCCTTGCTGTGGCCTGGTTCTCTCGCGTTTCCTCATGGCTGCAGAAACTCTCTTCCCCCGAGTGAGGTCAACCCGTGTCCAACACGCTCTCCAACTCCGCCCAGCCCGCCGACAGCCCTGCGACCGGCACGGCGCGCGTGAAGCGCGGCATGGCCGAACAGCTCAAGGGCGGCGTGATCATGGATGTCGTCACCCCGGAGCAGGCGAAGATCGCCGAGGACGCGGGCGCCGTCGCCGTCATGGCCCTGGAGCGGGTCCCGGCGGACATCCGCAAGGACGGCGGCGTGGCCCGCATGTCCGACCCGGACATGATCGAGGGCATCATCGAGGCCGTGTCCATCCCGGTGATGGCGAAGTCGAGGATCGGCCACTTCGTGGAGGCCCAGGTCCTGCAGTCCCTCGGCGTCGACTACATCGACGAGTCCGAGGTCCTCACCCCGGCCGACGAGGTCAACCACTCCGACAAGTGGGCGTTCACCACCCCCTTCGTCTGCGGTGCCACCAACCTCGGCGAGGCCCTGCGCCGCATCGCCGAGGGCGCGGCCATGATCCGCTCCAAGGGCGAGGCCGGCACGGGCAACGTCGTCGAGGCCGTCCGCCACCTGCGCCAGATCAAGAACGAGATCGCCAGGCTGCGCGGCTACGACAACAACGAGCTGTACGCCGCCGCCAAGGAGCTGCGCGCCCCGTACGAGCTGGTCAAGGAGGTCGCCGAGCTCGGCAAGCTCCCGGTCGTGCTGTTCTCCGCCGGCGGTGTGGCGACTCCCGCCGACGCCGCGCTGATGCGCCAGCTCGGCGCCGAGGGCGTCTTCGTGGGCTCCGGCATCTTCAAGTCGGGTGACCCGGCCAAGCGAGCCGCCGCCATCGTGAAGGCCACGACCTTCTACGACGACCCCAAGATCGTCGCGGAGGCCTCCCGCAACCTCGGCGAGGCCATGGTCGGCATCAACTGCGACACCCTTCCCGAGACCGAGCGCTACGCGAACCGCGGCTGGTAATCACCCGCCAACGCCACCGCCACCGTGCGGGACGCGCACCGCGCCCGCACACACCTACGTACACAAGGCAGGCACTACGTAGATGAGCGACACCCCCGTCATAGGCGTCCTGGCCCTCCAGGGCGATGTACGGGAGCACCTGATCGCCCTGGCCGCGGCCGACGCCGTGGCCAGGGAGGTGAGGCGCCCCGAGGAACTCGCCGAGGTCGACGGTCTGGTCATCCCCGGCGGTGAGTCCACCACCATCTCCAAACTGGCCGTCCTCTTCGGCCTGATGGAACCCCTCCGCGCGCGCGTACGGGCCGGAATGCCCGTCTACGGCACCTGCGCGGGCATGATCATGCTCGCCGACAAGATCCTCGACCCGCGGTCGGGCCAGGAGACCGTCGGCGGCATCGACATGATCGTGCGCCGCAACGCGTTCGGACGGCAGAACGAATCCTTCGAGGCGGCGGTCGACGTGAAGGGCGTCGAGGGCGATGCTGTAGAGGGCGTCTTCATCCGCGCCCCCTGGGTCGAGTCCGTGGGTGCCGGGGCGGAGGTCCTCGCCGAGCACGAAGGCCACATCGTCGCCGTACGCCAGGGCCGCGCGCTCGCCACGTCGTTCCACCCGGAACTGACCGGCGATCACCGCGTGCACGGGCTGTTTGTCGACATGGTGCGCGCCAACCGTAGAGCGGAGTCCTTGTAGGATCTCTGGCGTTCGTACAGAGATGGGTTACGCGAAGGAGACAGGCAGATGTCCGGCCACTCTAAATGGGCCACGACGAAGCACAAGAAGGCCGTGATCGACGCCAAGCGCGGCAAGCTCTTCGCGAAGCTGATCAAGAACATCGAGGTCGCGGCCCGCATGGGCGGTGCCGACGCGGACGGCAACCCGACGCTGTACGACGCCATCCAGAAGGCGAAGAAGAGCTCGGTCCCCAACAAGAACATCGACTCCGCCGTCAAGCGCGGCGCGGGTCTCGAGGCCGGGGGCGCCGACTACGAGACCATCATGTACGAGGGTTACGGACCGAACGGTGTCGCGGTGCTCATCGAGTGCCTCACCGACAACCGCAACCGCGCCGCCTCCGACGTGCGCGTCGCCATGACCCGCAACGGCGGCTCGATGGCCGACCCCGGCTCCGTCTCGTACCTCTTCAACCGCAAGGGCGTTGTCATCGTCCCCAAGGGCGAGCTGGCGGAGGACGACGTCCTGGGTGCCGTGCTCGACGCGGGTGCCGAGGAGGTCAACGACCTGGGCGAGTCCTTCGAGGTGCTCAGCGAGGCCACCGACCTGGTCGCGGTCCGCACCGCCCTCCAGGACGCCGGCATCGACTACGACTCCGCCGAGGCCAACTTCGTCCCGACCATGCAGATCGAGCTCGACGAAGAGGGCGCCAAGAAGATCTTCAAGCTGATCGACGCCCTGGAGGACAGCGACGACGTGCAGAACGTCTTCGCCAACTTCGACGTGAGCGACGAGGTCATGGAGAAGGCCAGCGCCTGACGCGAGTCGCCTGACGCGGGCTCATACCGGCCTTCCGGACGGGCCGAACGGGACACGCTCCCGTTCGGCCCGTCCGCGCGTTGTCAGTGCGAGCCGATAGCCTGCACAAACAGGTGAGCGAAGGAGAAGGGGGGACTGGTGCGGGTACTGGGCGTGGACCCCGGTCTGACCCGATGCGGCGTCGGTGTTGTGGAGGGAGTCGCCGGGCGTCCCCTGACCATGGTCGGCGTCGGGGTCGTGCGGACACCCGCGGACGCGGACATCGGCCACCGCCTCGTCGCCATCGAGCAGGGCATCGAGCAGTGGCTCGACGAGCACAAGCCTGAATACGTGGCCGTGGAGCGGGTGTTCAGCCAGCACAACGTACGTACGGTCATGGGCACCGCACAGGCCAGCGCCATCGCCATGCTCTGCGCGACCCGCCGCGGACTGCCCGTCGCCCTGCACACGCCCAGCGAGGTGAAGGCGGCCGTGACCGGCAACGGCCGCGCCGACAAGGCCCAGATCGGTGCCATGGTCACGCGCCTGCTGCGGCTCGACGCACGTCCCAAGCCCGCCGACGCGGCGGACGCCCTCGCCCTCGCCATCTGCCACATCTGGCGCGCTCCTGCCGTGAACCGTCTCCAGCAGGCGCAGGCCGCACACCGCCAGGCTCAGACACTCGCCCGAAAGGCCACCCGATGATCGCCTTCGTCAGCGGCCCGGTCGCCGCCCTCGCCCCCGACTCCGCGGTGGTCGAAGTGGGCGGCATCGGCATCGCCGTCCAGTGCACGCCGGGCACGCTCTCCGGTCTCCGTATGGGACGCGAGACGAAACTGGCCACCTCCCTCGTCGTACGGGAGGACTCGCTGACTCTGTACGGTTTCGTGGACGACGACGAGCGGCAGACCTTCGAGTTGCTGCAGACCGCGAGCGGCGTCGGCCCCCGGCTCGCCCAGGCGATGCTCGCCGTGCACAGCCCGGACGCGCTGCGCCGAGCGGTCTCGACCGGCGACGAGAAGGCGCTCACGGCCGTGCCCGGCATCGGCAAGAAGGGCGCCCAGAAGCTCCTTCTGGAACTCAAGGACCGCCTCGGCGAACCTCTCGGCACGGGCGGCCCGGCAATCGGCACGGCCGTCACCGCCGGCTGGCGCGAGCAACTGCACGCCGCGCTCATCGGACTTGGGTACGCGACGCGGGAGGCCGACGAGGCGGTCTCCGCCGTCGCACCCCAGGCCGAGGCGTCCGAAGCGGCGCCCCAGGTGGGCCAGTTGCTCAAGGCAGCCCTGCAGACTCTCAACAGAGCGCGCTGAACCTCCCGTACCCCTGAGCCGCTCACGAACCACGACACCGCGAGGCACACGTAATGAACTGGGACGACACGACCGACGCGACCGCCGACGAGCGGCTCGTCGGCGCGTCCGCCGACCGTGAGGACCAGGCCGTCGAAGCGGCGCTGCGCCCCAAGGACCTGGACGAGTTCATCGGGCAGGAGAAGGTCCGCGAGCAGCTCGACCTCGTCCTGCGCGCGGCACGGGCGCGGGGCGCCACCGCCGACCACGTACTGCTCTCCGGCGCCCCCGGCCTCGGCAAGACCACCCTCTCGATGATCATCGCGGCCGAGATGGGCGCCCCGATCCGCATCACCAGCGGCCCCGCCATCCAGCACGCCGGTGACCTCGCCGCGATCCTCTCCTCCCTCCAGGAGGGCGAGGTTCTCTTCCTCGATGAGATCCACCGGATGTCGCGGCCCGCCGAGGAGATGCTCTACATGGCGATGGAGGACTTCCGCGTCGATGTCATCGTCGGCAAGGGCCCCGGCGCCACCGCCATCCCGCTCGAACTGCCGCCCTTCACGCTGGTCGGTGCCACCACGCGCGCGGGACTGCTGCCGCCCCCGCTGCGCGACCGCTTCGGCTTCACCGCGCACATGGAGTTCTACGAGCCCGCCGAGCTCGAGCGCGTCATCCATCGCTCCGCGCATCTGCTCGACCTCGAGATCGGTGCCGAGGGCGCCGCCGAGATCGCCGGCCGCTCGCGCGGCACGCCCCGGATCGCCAACCGCCTGCTGCGCCGCGTGCGCGACTATGCCCAGGTCAAGGCCGACGGCGTCATCACCCGGGACATCGCCGCGGCGGCCCTCGCCGTGTACGAAGTGGACGACCGCGGACTCGACCGCCTCGACCGTGCGGTCCTCGCAGCTCTGCTCAAGCTGTTCGGCGGCGGCCCGGTCGGCCTGTCCACGCTCGCGGTCGCCGTGGGGGAGGAGCGCGAGACGGTCGAGGAGGTCGCCGAGCCCTTCCTCGTACGGGAGGGGCTGCTGGCCCGCACCCCCCGCGGCCGCGTGGCGACACCGGCCGCATGGGATCATTTCGGCCTCACCCGGCCCGGCCCGTCAACCGGTGGAACCGGACAACAGGACCTGTTCGGGGCGTGACGGCGCGGGCATTCGCCGGGCCAGGAACCACGGTGCGATGCTGAGCGTTGTTCCATGAGTGCGGACTCGCTTAGACTCCGCCGATGCCGCCTTTGTCGGCGGCGCACATACCCCCATCCATCAGGCCGCTCAGCAACGCGGTCGAATGAAGGAAGTTCCGACCCGTGAGTCTCGTGACCCTCCTCCCGTTCATCGTGCTCATCGGGGCCATGTTCCTGATGACCCGGTCGGCCAAGAAGAAGCAGCAAGCGGCTGCGCAGATGCGCAACGACATGCAGCCTGGCTCCGGCGTCCGCACGATCGGTGGCATGTACGCGACGGTGAAGGAGGTCAACGAGGACACGGTCCTCCTTGACGCAGGTCCGGGCGTCGACCTGCTCTTCGCCAAGAACGCCATTGGTGCCGTCCTCTCCGACGACGAGTACAACCGCATCGTCCACGGCATCGAGCACGACCTGAAGTCCGACCAGGCCATCGTCCCGGACGACGCCTCCTCCCTCACCGAGACCGACGAGCCCGCCGACTCTTCCGACGACACGCCCATCGACCTCGGCAAGAAGGAGGCGGCCGACGAGCCCGCCGACGAGGAGCCGAAGAAGGCCGATGACGCAGAGCTGAAGAAGTCCGACGGCGAGTCCGAAGCGAAGTAGTCATGACCGGGGACCGCGGAGTGCGAGCGACGCACTCCGCGGTCCCCGGATCGTGTGTCTTCGCGCGGAGACTCGACACCATTTCGTGGTCGTCCGCGCAGGCGCCTCGACGCCGTGCGGACGAAGAGGGAGAACGTGAAGGTGGCAGCACCTAAGAAGGGCCGAAAGCAGGGCGCCCAGGGCAGGCCGGGGCGCACCTTGGCCCTGATCCTGATCGCCATCGTGGCGCTCACCGGTGGCATGTTCGCCTCCGGGCACACGACGCCGCGCCTCGGCATCGACCTCGCCGGCGGCACGAGCATCACGCTCGAGGCGCAGAACGAGCCGGGTCAGAAGAACGCGATCAACCCGACCAACATGAACACCGCGGTCGACATCATGAACCGCCGTGTCAACGGTCTGGGCGTCACCGAGGCGGAGGTCCAGACCCAGGGCGATCGCAACATCATCGTCAACATCCCCAAGGGCACGAACTCCAAGCAGGCCCGGGAGCAGGTCGGCACCACCGCCAAGCTCTACTTCCGTCCGGTTCTGACCGGAGCGCCGACGGGCGCGGACAGCGGCAAGGATCCCGGAACCTCTCCGTCGCCGACCCCCTCCGGGAAGGCGTCGCCTTCCGCCAACGGGAAGTCGGCGTCGCCGACCCCCTCCGCCACGGCCAGCACCCAGGGCCGCGCGGTCACGGAAGGCCTCGCGAAGGACGACGCCAAGGCATCCCCGTCTCCCTCCACGACGCCCAGCGGCAACGCTTCGCCGCCGGCCGATGCCGCGACCGGCGTCAGCGCCGACCTGCAGAAGCAGCTCGCCGCGCTGGACTGTGCCACGAAGAAGGGCCGCGCCGCGGCGAGCGAGAAGGCCAGCCGGGCGGAGAACTCCGCGCCCGTCGTCGCCTGCGACCCGAAGTCCCAGTACAAGTACGTGCTCGGCCCCGTCGCCGTGAAGGGCGAGCAGGTCTCCGACGCCAGCGCCGTCTTCCAGACCCAGACCGGCGAGGGCTGGATCGTCCAGATGGACTTCGACAAGACCGGCGCCAAGCAGTTCGCCGACGTCACCGGCAAGCTGGTCGGCCAGTCCCCGCCGAAGAACCAGTTCGCCATCGTGCTCGACGGTGAGATCGTCTCGGCTCCGTCGGTCAACTCGGCGATCACCGGCGGTCAGGCCCAGATCTCCGGTGGCTTCAACCAGCAGTCCGCCGAGGACCTGGCGAACGTCCTGTCGTACGGTGCTCTCCCGCTCACCTTCAAGGAGGCGAGCGTCACCACCGTCACCGCCGCGCTCGGCGGCGAGCAGTTGGAGGCCGGTCTGATCGCCGGCGCCATCGGACTGGCCCTGGTCGTCATCTACCTGGTGCTCTACTACCGCGGCCTGTCTCTCATCGCCATCGCCTCGCTGCTGGTCTCGGCGGTCCTGACGTACGTGATCATGTCGCTGCTCGGACCGACCATCGGCTTCGCGCTGAACCTGCCCGCGGTCTGTGGTGCGATCGTCGCGATCGGTATCACGGCGGACTCGTTCATCGTGTTCTTCGAACGCATCCGTGACGAGGTCCGCGAGGGCCGCACGCTCCGGCCCGCGGTCGAGCGGGGCTGGCCGCGCGCCCGGCGCACCATCCTGGTCTCCGACTTCGTGTCGTTCCTCGCCGCCGCCGTGCTCTTCATCGTCACCGTCGGCAAGGTCCAGGGCTTCGCGTTCACCCTGGGTCTGACGACGCTGCTCGACGTGGTCGTGGTGTTCTTCTTCACCAAGCCGCTGATGACGATCCTCGCCCGCAAGAAGTTCTTCGCCGGTGGCCACAGCTGGTCCGGCCTGGACCCGAAGCGCCTAGGGGCCAAGCCACCACTGCGCCGCTCCCGTCGCGTGTCCGCTCCCGTCGACCCGAAGGAGGCGTGAGATGTCGAAGCTCGGCAACCTCGGCGCCCGTCTCTACCGCGGTGAGGTCGGCTACGACTTCGTCGGCAAGCGCAAGATCTGGTACGGCGTCTCGATCCTGATCACCATCACGGCCATCCTGGGCCTAGGGGTGCGCGGCCTGAACATGGGCATCGAGTTCGAGGGCGGTGCCGTCTTCACCACCCCGAAGACCAGCATCTCGGCGTCCCAGGGGGAGGAGTACGCGGAGAAGGCGTCCGGCCACGACGCGATCGTCCAGAAGCTGGGCTCGGGCGGGCTGCGCATCCAGATCGCCGGTGTGGACACGGACAAGTCCGATCAGATCAAGACGGAACTCTCCAAGGACCTGAACGTCGACTCGGAGAACATCGCCGCCGACCTGGTCGGACCCAGCTGGGGCGAGCAGATCGCCAACAAGGCATGGCAGGGCCTCGCGATCTTCATGGTCCTCGTCGTGATCTACCTGGCGATCGCCTTCGAGTGGCGCATGGCCCTGGCCGCACTGGTGGCACTCGTCCACGACATCACCATCACGGTCGGCATCTACGCCCTGGTCGGCTTCGAGGTCACGCCGGGTACGGTGATCGGTCTGCTGACCATCCTCGGTTACTCGCTCTACGACACGGTCGTCGTCTTCGACAGTCTCAAGGAGCAGTCGAAGGACCTCACCAAACAGACCCGCTGGACATACAGCGAGGTCGCCAACCGCTCGATCAACAGCACCTTGGTGCGTTCCATCAACACCACGGTCGTCGCGCTGCTCCCGGTCGCGGGCCTGCTGTTCATCGGTGGCGGTGTGCTCGGCGCGGGCATGCTGAACGACATCTCGCTGTCGCTGTTCGTCGGCCTCGCGGCCGGTGCGTACTCCTCGATCTTCATCGCCACGCCGCTCGTCGCCGACCTCAAGGAGCGCGAGCCGCAGATGAAGGCCCTCAAGCGGCGTGTGCTCGCCAAGCGGGCATCGGCCGCCGCGAAGGGCGAGTCCCAGGAAGCCCCGGTCGTCCTTGGGGCGCAGGACGACGAGGACCCCGAGGACGCGGCCGCGGCGCCCGCGGTCGTCGGACCTCGCGGTCAGCGTTCCCAGCCCTCGTCCCGCAACCGCGGCCGTGGGCGCCCCTCGGGGAAGCGCCGATGACCGACATCGAAGAGCTGCTCCTCAGCCGTATTCGTGACGTGGCCGACTACCCGGAGCCGGGTGTGATGTTCAAGGACATCACCCCGCTCCTGGCCGATCCGGCGGCGTTCACGGCGCTCACCGACGCACTGGCCGAGATCAGCGTCCGCAACGGCGCCACGAAGATCGTCGGTCTGGAGGCCCGCGGCTTCATCCTCGGCGCCCCCGTCGCCGTCCGGGCCGGACTCGGCTTCGTCCCCGTCCGCAAGGCCGGCAAGCTCCCGGGCGCGACGCTCAGCCAGGCGTACGACCTGGAGTACGGCTCGGCCGAGATAGAGGTGCACGCCGAGGACCTGGCCGCGAGCGACCGTGTCATGGTCGTCGACGACGTCCTCGCCACCGGCGGCACCGCCGAGGCCTCGCTCGAGCTGATCCGCCGGGCCGGCGCCAAGGTGGCCGGAGTCGCCGTCCTGATGGAGCTCGGCTTCCTCGGCGGCCGGGGCCGGCTGGCGGCGTCCCTGGCGGGCGCCCCCCTGGAGGCGCTCCTCCAGGTCTGAGCGAGGACCCGGCCACACCCTTGAGGCATCCTTGAGGCAAGCTGTACGCAAGGCCTGATGCACCTGTAGGACGCCGCGGAGGCGGGCCCGGAGGAATCCGGTGCCCGCCTCTGGCGTTCCTCCAGTACAAGGCCGTCTCACCGGCCGAAGGCGAGTCCGAGGCCGAGGATCGCTACCATGGGGTCTCCGGAGCCTGACCGGGGGACCCGGATCGCGCACGAGGAGCCCTCTTGCCAGACGAGGCCCAGCCACTCATCGCCGCCAAGCCCGACAAGCTTTCGGGCCCCGCGGCCACGCCCGCGAGCAACGCGAAGAACGACGCGCGCGGGCCAGTGGAGCACGCCCAGTCCGCGCCCGGCGACAAGGCGGCAGAGCAGTCGCGTCCCAAGCCCGCTCCTCCCGAGCCCGAGCGGCCCAGGACCGCGCCCACGCCGAACCCCACGTCCAAGCCCGCGCCCGCGACCACCCCCGCGGTCCGCCCGGCGGCCGGCCAGCCCGCTCGCTCCGGCGGCTCCTCCAACCGCGTACGCGCCCGTCTCGCCCGTCTCGGCGTCCAGCGCTCCAATCCGTACAACCCGGTCCTGGAGCCGTTGCTGCGGATAGTGCGCAGCAACGACCCGAAGACCGAGACGTCGACGCTCCGCCAGGTCGAGCGCGCCTACCAGGTCGCCGAGCGCTGGCACCGCGGCCAGAAACGCAAGAGCGGCGACCCGTACATCACGCACCCGCTCGCCGTCACCACGATCCTCGCCGAGCTCGGCATGGACCCGGCCACCCTCATGGCGGGCCTGCTGCACGACACGGTCGAGGACACCGAGTACGGCCTGGAGCAGCTCCGCCGCGACTTCGGTGACCAGGTGGCCCTCCTTGTCGACGGCGTCACCAAGCTGGACAAGGTCAAGTTCGGCGAGGCGGCCCAGGCCGAGACCGTACGCAAGATGGTCGTCGCCATGGCCAAGGACCCCCGCGTCCTGGTCATCAAGCTCGCCGACCGCCTGCACAACATGCGCACCATGCGCTACCTCAAGCGCGAGAAGCAGGAGAAGAAGGCGCGCGAGACGCTGGAGATCTACGCGCCGCTGGCCCACCGCCTGGGCATGAACACCATCAAGTGGGAGCTGGAGGACCTCGCCTTCGCGATCCTCTACCCCAAGATGTACGACGAGATCGTCCGCCTGGTCGCCGAGCGCGCGCCCAAGCGCGACGAGTACCTCGCCATAGTGACCGACGAGGTCCAGGCCGACCTGCGCGCCGCCCGCATCAAGGCGACCGTCACCGGCCGCCCCAAGCACTACTACAGCGTCTACCAGAAGATGATCGTCCGCGGCCGTGACTTCGCGGAGATCTACGACCTGGTGGGCATCCGTGTCCTGGTCGACACGGTCAGGGACTGCTACGCCGCCCTCGGCACCGTGCACGCGCGATGGAACCCGGTCCCCGGCCGGTTCAAGGACTACATCGCGATGCCCAAGTTCAACATGTACCAGTCGCTGCACACGACGGTCATCGGGCCCAACGGCAAGCCCGTCGAACTCCAGATCCGCACGTTCGACATGCACCGCCGAGCCGAGTACGGCATCGCCGCGCACTGGAAGTACAAGCAGGAGGCCGTGGCCGGTGCCTCCAAGGTGCGGACGGACGCGCCTCGGGGCGTGGGCAAGGACAAGGACGCCGTCAACGACATGGCGTGGCTGCGCCAGTTGCTGGACTGGCAGAAGGAGACCGAGGACCCCAGCGAGTTCCTGGAGTCCCTGCGCTTCGACCTGTCCCGCAACGAGGTCTTCGTCTTCACCCCCAAGGGCGACGTCATAGCGCTCCCCGCGGGGGCGACACCGGTGGACTTCGCCTACGCCGTGCACACCGAGGTGGGTCACCGGACCATAGGAGCACGGGTCAACGGACGGCTCGTCCCGCTCGAATCGACCCTGGACAACGGCGACTTGGTGGAGGTCTTCACCTCCAAGGCGGCCGGCGCGGGCCCCTCCCGCGACTGGCTGGGCTTCGTCAAGTCACCACGGGCCCGCAACAAGATCCGCGCCTGGTTCTCCAAGGAGCGCCGCGACGAGGCGATCGAGCACGGCAAGGACGCCATCGTCCGCGCGATGCGTAAGCAGAACCTCCCGATTCAGCGCATCCTCACCGGCGACTCGCTGGTCACGCTCGCCCACGAGATGCGCTACCCGGACATCTCCGCGTTGTACGCGGCGATCGGCGAGGGCCACGTGTCCGCGCAGAACGTCGTGCAGAAGCTCGTCCAGGCGCTCGGCGGCGAGGAGGCCGCCACCGAGGAGATCGACGAGAGCGTCCCGCCCGCGCGCGGACGCGGCCGCAAACGCCGCTCCAACGCCGACCCGGGCGTCGTGGTCAAGGGCGTCGACGACGTGTGGGTCAAGCTGGCCCGCTGTTGTACGCCGGTCCCCGGCGACCCCATCATGGGTTTCGTCACGCGCGGCAGTGGCGTATCGGTTCACCGCACCGACTGCGTCAACGTCGATTCCCTGTCCCGCGAGCCGGAGCGCATCCTCGACGTCGAGTGGGCGCCGACCCAGTCCTCGGTCTTCCTGGTCGCCATCCAGGTCGAGGCCCTGGACCGCTCGCGCCTCCTGTCGGACGTCACGCGCGTCCTGTCCGACCAGCACGTCAACATCCTCTCCGCGGCCGTCCAGACCTCCCGCGACCGCGTCGCCACCTCCCGCTTCACCTTCGAAATGGGTGACCCCAAGCACCTGGGGCACGTCCTGAAGGCGGTCAGGGGAGTGGAGGGCGTGTACGACGTGTACCGGGTGACATCGGCGCGCAGGCCGTGACCGACCACCGCGCAGGCACCATCTGAGCCAGTTACGCACAAGGGGCTTCCGTACATTCAGTACGGAAGCCCCTTCTACGTAGACGCGCGTACGTAGACGCGGAAAAAACTCAGCCGCCGAACTCCTGCAGACCCTTCAGCGCCTGGTCCAGCAGCGCCTGGCGTCCATCGAGCTCCTTCTGGAGCTTGTCGGCCTTGGACGTGTTGCCGGCCGAACGAGCCGCCTCGATCTGCGCCTGCAACTTGTCCACGGCGGCCTGCAGCTGACCGGTCAGACCCTCGGCACGAGCCCGTGCCTCCGGGTTCGTCCGGCGCCACTCGGCCTCCTCGGACTCCTGGATGGCCCGCTCGACCGCGTGCATCCGGCCCTCGACCTTCGGGCGGGCGTCGCGCGGTACGTGCCCGATGGCCTCCCAGCGCTCGTTGATGGAGCGGAAGGCCGCACGCGCCGCCTTCAGGTCCGTCACCGGGAGGATCTTCTCGGCCTCCTGGGCCAGCTCCTCCTTGAGCTTGAGATTCTCGGCCTGCTCCGCGTCCCGCTCGGCGAAGACCGAGCTGCGCGCCGCGAAGAAGACGTCCTGGGCGCCGCGGAAGCGGTTCCACAGGTCGTCCTCGTGCTCGCGCTGGGCGCGGCCGGCGGCCTTCCACTCAGCCATCAGCTCGCGGTAGCGCGCCGCCGTCGGACCCCAGTCCGTCGAGCCGGACAGCGCCTCGGCCTCCCCGACCAGCTTCTCCTTGGTCTTGCGGGCCTCCTCGCGCTGCGCGTCCAGCGCGGCGAAGTGCGCCTTGCGGCGCTTGGAGAACGCTGAGCGGGCATGCGAGAAGCGATGCCACAGCTCGTCGTCCGACTTGCGGTCCAGCCGGGGCAGACCCTTCCATGTGTCCACCAGGGCACGCAGCCGCTCACCGGCCGCCCGCCACTGGTCGGACTGCGCCAGCTGCTCCGCCTCGGCGACCAGGTCCTCCTTGGCGTGCCGGGCCTCGTCGGACTGTTTCGCCCGCTGGGCCTTGCGCTCCTCACGGCGTGCCTCGACGGTCTCCACGAGCTTGTCCAGCCGGGTCCGGAGCGCGTCGAGGTCACCCACCGCGTGGTGCGCGTCGACCTGCTCCCGGATGTGGTCGATGGCTGCCTGGGCGTCCTTCGCCGACAGGTCGGTGGTCTTCACTCGTCGTTCGAGGAGGCCGATCTCCACGACCAGGCCCTCGTACTTGCGCTCGAAGTAGGCCAGTGCCTCGTCGGGAGATCCGGCCTGCCAGGAACCGACGACCTGCTCGCCGTCGGCCGTACGCACGTACACGGTCCCCGTCTCGTCGACGCGGCCCCACGGGTCGCTGCTCACAGCGCCTCCTCCACATGATGCCTGCGTGGGGCTGCTGTACCCCCGGGCATCGTCCACAGTTTCGTCACGGCCAACATAGGCGACCGGCGGGGCGGCTGTCCGCATCCCGCGCGACCGAAATCCGCTGTTGGCGGTCAGGACTTCGTCACGGTCGCCTTGTTGATCACAACGGTCGCGTTCGGTGCGGTGTTACCCGTCGTGGGGTCGGCGGGCTCGGCGCCGGCGGTCGCGATCTTCTTCAGGACCTTCATGCCGTCCTTCGAGATCGTTCCGAACGGTGTGTAGTCGGGCGGCAGCTGACTGTCCTGGTAGACGAGGAAGAACTGGCTGCCACCACTGTTGCGCCCCTGCTTCGTCTGAGCGTTGTACTGGTTGGCCATGGCCACCGTGCCCGCCGGATACACGTTCCCCTTCAGGCGCGTGTCCTTCAGGTTCTCGTCCGGAATGGTGTAGCCCGGTCCGCCCGTGCCGTTGCCCTTCGGGTCGCCGCACTGGAGCACGTAGATGCCCTGGGTGGTGAGCCGGTGGCACTTGGTGTGGTCCAGATAGCCCTTGCCCACCAGGAAGTTGAACGAGTTCACCGTGTGCGGGGCCTTCGAGGCCGGCATGTCGATGTCCATCGTGCCGCAGGTGGTCTGCAGCTTCATGGTGTAGTCCGCCGACTTGTCGATGGTGATCGCCGGCTCCTTCTTGTAGCTGAGCGACTTCACCTTGCCCGCCGCGGGCTTCTCACAGGGGTCCGGCGCCTTGCTGGTCGGCTGGGCGCTGGGGGTCGCCTCCGAGCTCGCCTTGGCCTGGTCGTCGTCGTTCTTGAAGACACCGGTCGCGTACGACACCATGCTGCCGACGATGACCACTCCGAGGACCGACGCGACCACCGCGTTGCGCATACGTGTCTTGCGTCGCGCGGCCGTACGCCGCTGCTGCTGCCGCAGGAACTTCTCCCGTGCGAGCTGCCGCTTCCGCTGCTCCTGGCTGACCACCGGGTTCTCTCCTCATGCGTCTCGTACGTCGAGTGGGACGCGTGGGGCCTGTGAGCAGACCGCCTGCGTGTTGCCCCGTACCGTATATGGGTTCGCTGTGGTTCCGGCAGCGCCGGTAGGCTCTGGTCCACAGTCACCCGCCCCCGTACGACATAGCGAAGGACGATCGTGCTCATTGCCGGGTTCCCCGCCGGCGCCTGGGAGACCAACTGTTATCTGGTCGCCCCCGCCGCGGGTGAGGAGTGCGTGATCATCGACCCGGGCCATCGGGCCGCCCCGGGCGTCGAGGAAGCGCTCAAGAAGCATCGGCTCAAGCCCGTCGCGGTCATCCTCACCCACGGCCACCTCGACCATGTGGCGTCCGTCGTCCCCGTGTGCGGAGCGCACGACGTGCCGGCGTGGATCCACCCCGAGGACCGGTACATGATGAGCGACCCCGAGAAGGCGCTCGGCCGTTCCATCGGAATGCCGCTGATCGGTGAGCTGACGGTGGGGGAGCCGGATGACGTCAAGGAGCTGACCGACGGCGCGAAGCTGCAGCTCGCGGGCCTGGAGCTGTCCGTCGCGCACGCGCCCGGCCATACCAAGGGGTCGGTGACCTTCCAGATGCCCGAGAGCGCGGACATCCCGTCTGTGTTCTTCTCCGGGGATCTGCTCTTCCCCGGCTCCATCGGACGCACCGACCTGCCCGGCGGTGACATGGACGAGATGCTCGCGTCGCTGGCTCGCGTATGCCTGCCGCTCGACGACTCGACCGTGGTCCTGCCCGGCCACCTTCAGCAGACCACCATCGGCCAGGAGCGCGCCACCAACCCGTATCTGCGGCAGGTGGCGGCAGTCCGCCAAGGACACGGCGCGGACGAGAGCTCCGCTCCGCGACGAGGAATGTGACGAGACTTCCGTGAGCACCTTCAAGGCCCCCAAGGGCACGTACGACCTGATTCCGCCGGACAGCGCGAAGTACCTCGCCGTGCGCGAGGCGATCGCCGCGCCGCTGCGGAACTCCGGCTACGGCTACATCGAGACGCCCGGGTTCGAGAGCGTCGAACTGTTCGCACGCGGGGTCGGTGAGTCCACCGACATCGTGACCAAGGAGATGTACGCCTTCGAGACCAAGGGCGGCGACAAGCTGGCGCTGCGCCCCGAAGGCACCGCGTCCGTCCTGCGCGCGGCGCTGGAGGCCAACCTCCACAAGGCGGGCAACCTCCCCGTCAAGCTGTGGTACTCGGGCTCGTACTACCGCTACGAGCGCCCCCAGAAGGGTCGCTACCGCCACTTCTCGCAGGTCGGTGCGGAAGCGATCGGCGCCGAGGACCCCGCCCTGGATGCCGAGTTGATCATCCTGGCGGACCGGGCGTACCGCTCGCTGGGCCTGCGCGACTTCCGCATCCTGCTCAACTCGCTGGGCGACAAGGAGTGCCGTCCGGTGTACCGGGCCGCGCTGCAGGACTTCCTGCGCGGGCTCGAACTGGACGAGGACACGCTGCGCCGCGCCGAGATCAACCCTCTTCGGGTACTCGACGACAAGCGCGACGACGTGCAGAAGCAGCTCGTGGGGGCGCCGCTGCTGCGTGACTATCTGTGCGACGCGTGCAAGGCGTACCACGAGGAGGTGCGTGAGCTGATCACGGCCGCGGGGGTCTCCTTCGAGGACGATCCGAAGCTCGTGCGCGGGCTGGACTACTACACGCGGACCACCTTCGAGTTCGTCCACGACGGGCTCGGTTCGCAGTCCGCGGTGGGCGGTGGCGGACGCTACGACGGTCTCTCCGAGATGATCGGCGGTCCCGCCCTGCCGTCCGTCGGCTGGGCGTTGGGCGTCGACCGTACGGTGCTCGCCCTGGAGGCGGAGGGCGTCGAGCTCCAACTGCCCGCGTCCACCAGCGTGTTCGCGGTGCCGCTCGGTGAGGAGGCCCGGCGGGTGCTCTTCGGGGTCGTTACCGAGCTGCGCAAGGTCGGGGTCGCGGCGGACTTCTCGTTCGGCGGGAAGGGACTCAAGGGCGCGATGAAGAGCGCCAACCGGAGTGGGGCGCGGTATGCGATCGTCGCGGGCGAGCGTGACCTCTCCGAGGGGGTTGTCCAGCTCAAGGACATGGAGTCCGGGGAGCAGGTGGCCGTCCGCGTGAACGAGATCGTGGCGGAACTGGAGGCGAGGGTGGGCTGAGGCCGGGTTTCCTCGCCCCCGCCGCCCCTACCCGTCCCATCCTTCTGGGGCTCCGCCCCAGACCCCGTATCGGCCTTGCGGCCTCGTCCTCAAACGCCGGACGGGCTGAATTCAGCCCCTCCGGCGGTTGAGGAGCGGGGTCTGGGGCGGGAGCCCCAGGGCGGCGGGGGCGAATCCCCTCAGTCCAGCAGACCGAACCGCATCGCGCTGGTCACCGCCGCCGTTCGGTCGTCGACCCCCAACTTCCCGAAGACCCGGAGCAGATGGGTCTTCACCGTGGACTCGCCGATGAACAACCGCCGCCCGATCTCCGCGTTGGTGCACCCCTCGGCCACCAGCCGCAGCACAGCGGTCTCCCGCGAGGACAACCGTGGCCGCTCCGGCTTCGTACGGAGCTGGTCGACGAGGCGCGCGGCCACGGAGGGCGCGAGTACGGTCTCGCCCCGCGCGGCGGCCCGCACGGCGTCGGCGAGTTCACCGCGCGGGAGATCCTTGAGCAGATACCCCGCCGCCCCCGCCTCCACGGCGCGCAGGATGTCCCGGTCCGTCTCGTACGTGGTGAGCACGATGACCCGGCACTCCAGCCCCGCCGCGGTCATCCGCACGATCGCGTCGACGCCGTCGCCACCCGGCATCCGCAGATCCATCAGCACGATGTCGGGCCGGAGTTCGGCGGCGAGCGCCTCCGCCTGCGGTCCACTGGACGCGTCGGCGACGACATCGAGGTCGGGCTCGGCGCTGAGCATGGCGCGCAGGCCTTCGCGTACGACGGGATGGTCGTCGGCGAGGAGGATACGGATCACGGGGCGCTCCTTTTCCCTGGCTCCGGCGACAGCTCCGGTGAGAGCTCGGGTGGTACGGGCAGCCGTACGGTGACCGTCGTGCCGCCGCCGGGCGCGCTGCGCACCAGGGCCGTCCCGCCCACCTCGGCGGCCCGGGCACGCAGTCCCGCCAGACCGTAGCCGTCGCAGGGCGCGGCCGGATCGAAGCCGTGGCCGTCGTCCCGTACGGACACGGTGAGCATGTCGTCGGTGTAGGCGAGCGCGATACTGACCGTGGCCGAACTCCCGGCGTGCTTACGGGCGTTGGTCAGCGCTTCCTGGCAGGAGCGCAGGGCGACCACTTCCGGACCGGCGGGCAGCGCCCGTACGGGGCCGATGACGTCCAGGCCGGCGTCGTGGCGCGCGGCGAGCCGGCGCAGCGCGTCGGGCAGCGAGGCGCCGTCGAGATCGGCGGGCGCGCCCCCGGTGACCAGGGCGCGCGCCTCGGCGAGGTTCTGCCGTGCCGTCTCGTCCATCAGGTTCAGATGGCGGCGGGCCTTCGCCACATCGCGCTGATCGAGCTCGGCCTCCACCGCCTGCGTCAGCATCAGCAGGCTGGTGAAGCCCTGCGCCAGCGTGTCGTGGATCTCCCGGGAGAGCCGCTCCCGCTCGGCGAGCGCGCCGTGCGCGGCCGAGAGGCGTGAGATCTCGTGGCGGCTGGCCTCCAGCTCGGCTATCAACTGGCCCCGCTCCTTGCTCTGTTCGATGATCCGGATGACCCAGGTGCCGACGGCGATCGAGAAGACGAGGGTGACCACGGCGAAGAGGAAGTTGGACAGGGCCACTTGGCCGCTGGGCCACCGCAGCAGCGCCCAGCCCACCACCGGGACGAGGTTGATGACGGTCACCGCGATCATCGCCCAGCGCATGCGCAGCGCCTCGAAGCACTGCGGAACGAGCGCGAACGTCAGCATGCGGCTCTCGCCGACGAGGACGGCCGCGGGCAGGAACAGGGCCATCGCCCCCGCGATGTAGCCGAGCGCCCGGTGTTCGTCGGGCTCCTCGCTCATCAGCAGGGGGCGCCCGACCAGCAAGTACCAGGGGATCAGGGGGAAGAGCAGCCCGGCGGCGACGACACGGACGGGCCACCCCGGGAAGTCGGCGCCGAGCGCGCACACCAGGGTGGCCACCCACACGATGGAGAAGTACCAGTCCCATATCCGGAACGAGCCCTCCCAGATGTTCGACGTGCGGGCCCCGAGCGGGACGTTCATCCCTCGCGCCGGTTCTTCCACCGGAAGGTCATGAGACACAGGAGCAATCCTGCGACGCACCAGGCGGCGAGGACCAGGGCCACGCGCCCGAACTCCCACTCGCCCGCCTGCTCCAGGACACGCGACGACTCCGGCAGGAAGACTCCGCGAAGCCCCTGGCACATCCACTTCAGCGGGAACAACGCGCTGATGGTGAGCATCCAGTCCGGAATGGAGTCCACGGGGATGTACACGCCGGAGATGAACTGGAGGACCAGGAACGGGAGGACGACCACGGATGTCGCGCTCTTGGCGGACTTCGGGACCGAGCTGATCGCGATGCCGAGCAGGGCGCACGCCGTGAGACCGAGCACGAAGATCCAGCCGAGGTCGAACCACTTCCCGGTGTCCGAGGGCAGATCCACGTCGTACAGCGTCGTGCCGACGGCTAGCAGGATCGCCGTCTCCAGGAATCCGGTGACCAGAACGAGCCAGATCTTGCCGAGGAAGTACGCGGCCGGCGGCATCGGCGTCCCGCGCAGCCGGCGCAGCACCTTCTCGTCCCGCTCGATGGCGATGGAGATGCCGAGGGACTGGAAGCTGGTCGACATGAGGCCTGCGGCCATCATCGCGGGGACGTAGAGCTGCGAGGCGGTGATGCCCGCGCCCTCCACGTCGTCGCTGAAGATCGACGCGAAGAGGAAGAGGAAGACGACCGGGAAGGCGAAGGTGAACATCACCTGGTCGCGCTGGCGGAAGAACTGCTTGATCTCGATGGCGCCGCGCTGGAGTCCGAGTCCCCAGGCGCCGGGGAGCCGTTCGCCGGTGCGCTCGCCGCGGGTGCGTACGGTCGTCGTGGTCATCGTGCGTTCTCCTGTCCGGTCAGCCGCAGATAGACGTCCTCCAAGGTGGGGCGGCTCACGCGCAGCCCCGGGATCTCCCCGTCGAACCGGTGCGTCAGCTCGGCGACCGTGCGCGTGGGCGTCTTCGTGTGCTCGCTGCGCGGGGTGCCGTCGGGTTCCGTCCACTCGACGGTGGACTCGCTGCCGTGGCGTTCGCGCAGCGCCGCCGGTTCGCCCTCGGCGACCACGTGTCCGTGGGCGACGACCGCCAGCCGGTGCGCGAGCGCCTCGGCCTCCTCCAGGTAGTGCGTGGTCAGCAGGATGGTCGTGCCCTCGTCCGCCAGCTTGCGGATCAGGTCCCAGAACTGCCGCCGGGCCGCCGGGTCGAAGCCGGTCGTCGGCTCGTCCAGCAGCAGCAGTTCCGGTCCGCCGATCACCCCGAGGGCCACGTCCAGCCGCCTTCGCTGGCCGCCCGAGAGCGCCTTGATCCGGCTGCCCGCCTTCTCCTGGAGGCCGACCAGACCGATGACCTCCTCCGGGTCACGCGGCCTTCGGTAATATCGGGAGAAATGCCGCACAGTCTCCTGCACCGTCAACTCGGCGGGCGCGGATTCGTCCTGCCAGACGATGCCGACTCGCGAGCGCCACGCGCGCGTGGCCGTCTCCGGGTCCGCGCCGAGCACGGAGACCTCGCCCGCGTCCCGGGACCGGTTGCCCTGGAGGATCTCCACCGTGGTCGTCTTGCCCGCGCCGTTCGGTCCGAGCAGGCCGAAGACCTCGCCCTGCCGGATACCGAGATCTATGCCGTCAACGGCGGTCACGTCCCCGTACTGCTTGCGCAGCCCGCGTACGTTCACCGCGAGGTCCTTCGCGTGTGCTGTCATGTCGGAAGCGTCCCGCCGAAGCGAACGTTCCGGGACGACCATGCGTACGTCCTTATGTCCATCGAACGGTGGATACGCGCGCGCGTGCGGCACAATGATCGGGCCCGCTGGCCCTCTCAAGCTACGGAAACGGCGTGATGAGCAAGACGACAGTCAGGGAAGGCGTGACCATCGACCAGGCAAGTGCCGATGCCCCGCGGACGGTGGGCGGCAGTCGGGCGTTCGCCCTCCTGCTGGTGATCACGGGCGCGGCCGGGCTGCTGGCCGCCTGGGTCATCACGATCGACAAGTTCAAGCTGCTGGAGGACCCGGACTTCACGCCGGGCTGCAGCCTGAACCCGGTGGTGTCCTGCGGCAACATCATGAAGAGCGACCAGGCCTCGGCCTTCGGATTCCCCAACCCGATGCTGGGTCTCGTCACGTACGCCATCGTGATCGGCGTCGGTGTGAGCCTGCTCGGCCGGGCGACCTTCCCGCGCTGGTACTGGCTGACCTTCAACGCGGGCACCCTCTTCGGAGTGGGCTTCTGCACCTGGCTCATGTACCAGTCGCTGTACAACATCAACTCGCTCTGCCTGTGGTGCTGCCTCGCCTGGGTCGCGACGATCGTCATGTTCTGGGCCGTGACCTCGTTCAACGTCCGTCACGGGTTCCTGCCCGCGCCGGGCTGGGTGAAGGGCTTCTTCGGCGAGTTCGCCTGGGTGCTGCCCGTGCTGCACATCGGGATCATCGGCATGCTGATCCTGACCCGCTGGTGGGACTTCTGGACCAGCTGACCGCTCCGCGGAGCGTTGTCAGTGGCGTACTGCACTTTCTTGGGGCACCCCACACCCCCGGTAGGGTTTTCCCCGTGGAGCCCGACCTGTTCACCGCCGCAGCAGAAGAACGCCAGGAGAAGGACCCGTCCAGCAGCCCCCTGGCCGTACGGATGCGCCCGCGCACCCTGGACGAAGTCGTGGGCCAGCAGCACCTGCTGAAGCCCGGTTCGCCCCTGCGCCGGCTCGTCGGTGAAGGTGACCGGACAGGCGGCGGGCAGAGTCCGGCCGGCCCGTCCTCCGTGATCCTCTGGGGCCCGCCCGGCACCGGCAAGACCACGCTCGCCTACGTCGTCTCCAAGGCCACCAACAAGCGCTTCGTGGAGCTCTCCGCGATCACCGCGGGCGTCAAGGAAGTCCGTGCCGTCATCGACGGTGCCCGCCGCGCCACCGGAGGCTTCGGCAAGGAGACCGTCCTCTTCCTGGACGAGATCCACCGCTTCAGCAAGGCCCAGCAGGACTCCCTGCTCCCGGCCGTCGAGAACCGCTGGGTGACGCTGATCGCCGCGACCACCGAGAACCCGTACTTCTCGGTGATCTCGCCCCTCCTCTCCCGCTCCCTGCTCCTCACCCTCGAACCGCTCACCGACGACGACGTGCGCGGCCTCCTCAAGCGCGCGCTGGCCGACGAGCGTGGCCTCAAGGGAGCCGTCGCCCTCCCCGAGGACACCGAGGAGCACCTGCTGCGGATCGCCGGCGGTGACGCCCGCCGTGCCCTGACCGCCCTGGAGGCCGCGGCCGGCTCCGCGCTCGACAAGGGAGAGACGGACGTGACCCTCCAGACCCTGGAGGAGACCGTCGACCGCGCCGCCGTGAAGTACGACCGCGACGGCGACCAGCACTACGACGTGGCGAGCGCGCTGATCAAGTCCATCCGCGGCTCGGACGTGGACGCCGCGCTGCACTACCTGGCCCGGATGATCGAGGCCGGCGAGGACCCCCGCTTCATCGCCCGCCGCCTGATGATCTCCGCCAGCGAGGACATCGGCCTCGCCGACCCGAACGCCCTGCCCATAGCCGTCGCCGCCGCCCAGGCGGTCGCGATGATCGGCTTCCCCGAGGCCGCGCTCACCCTCAGCCACGCCACCATCGCCCTCGCTCTCGCACCCAAGTCCAACGCCGCGACGACCGCGATCGGCGCCGCCATGGAGGACGTACGAAAGGGCCACGCGGGCCCCGTGCCGCCCCACCTGCGCGACGGGCACTACAAGGGCGCGGCCAAGCTCGGTCACGCGCAGGGGTACGTGTACCCGCACGACCTGCCCGAGGGGATCGCCGCCCAGCAGTACGCCCCGGACGCGCTCAAGGACCGCGAGTACTACACACCCACCCGGCACGGTGCCGAGGCGCGCTACGCGGACGCGGTGGAGTGGACCAGGAAGCACCTCGGTCGGGGGCGCTCCTGACCACCCCTGACCACCCTGTAAGATGACTGCAAGCGCTGCGTCCCGTGTCCGGCCCCGGTCGGCACCACCAGAACGGGACATCCAGCCGGAACCCCCTCGCCGCACGGCAGGAGGATCCAGGAGCGTCGCGCACCGTCGAACGGTGTCGCGGGCAGCCCACCACCATCCGGTCTCCGGAAGCGGTCGGTGGGCCACTCGCGTGCTGCACGTATGTGCCCAGACCAGGGAGCGGCTGCCCGCCCCGTCCATGCGGACTTCCGCAGGCGGACGAAGTGGGTTTCCCAGGCTGCGGATGCGACCTCCCCTAACCCTGGTGAAGCCGTATTCACATCAGAAACACGAGGTGTTTGGTTCATGCCGAACCAGTCCCGCCCCAAGGTCAAGAAGTCGCGTGCCCTCGGCATCGCGCTGACCCCGAAGGCCGTCAAGTACTTCGAGGCCCGTCCCTACCCGCCGGGTGAGCACGGCCGTGGCCGCAAGCAGAACTCGGACTACAAGGTCCGTCTGCTGGAGAAGCAGCGCCTGCGCGCGCAGTACGACGTGTCCGAGCGCCAGCTCGTCCGCGCCTACGAGCGTGCCGCCAAGACGCAGGGCAAGACCGGTGAGGCCCTGGTCATCGAGCTCGAGCGTCGTCTCGACGCGCTGGTCCTGCGTTCGGGCATCGCTCGCACGATCTACCAGGCCCGCCAGATGGTCGTCCACGGCCACATCGAGGTCAACGGCCACAAGGTCGACAAGCCGTCCTTCCGCGTCAAGCCCGACGACGTCGTGATGGTCCGCGAGCGCAGCCGCGAGAAGCCGCTGTTCCAGGTGTCGCGCGAGGGTGGCTTCGCCCCCGACGGCGAGACCCCGCGCTACCTCCAGGTGAACCTCCGCGCCCTGGCCTTCCGCCTGGACCGCGAGCCGAACCGCAAGGAGATCCCGGTGATCTGCGACGAGCAGCTCGTCGTCGAGTACTACGCCCGCTGATCACCTTCCGGCGGACGTAGCACCACCGCGCAACAGCCCGCCGCTCTCCCCGCCCTCCGGGCGGGCGAGGCGGCGGGCTTTCGCGTCCCCCCGGAAACCCGGCCCGGCGGACCGCAAGGGCACTCCGCTCCGGGGGCCTGACGGGGAGGCAATGGGGAGGCGGTAATGCGGTACGGAGCCGCACCCCCGGCGCGATAGGCTCGGGGGACGACTTTTTCGATGTTCAGGCACGAAGTTCAGGCACGAAAACCAGGGAGCGGGTGCGCAGTGTCCGGTGGAGAGGTGGCCGGGATCCTGGTGGCCGTCTTCTGGGCGATCCTGGTCTCCTTCCTCGCGGTGGCTCTCGCGAGGCTGGCCCAGACGCTCAAGGCGACCACCAAGCTCGTCGCGGACGTGACCGACCAGGCCGTCCCGCTCCTGGCAGACGCCTCCTCGGCAGTGCGCTCCGCACAGACCCAGATCGACCGGGTCGACGCCATCGCGTCGGACGTCCAGGAGGTCACGTCGAACGCGTCGGCGCTCTCCACGACCGTCGCGTCCACCTTCGGCGGCCCGCTGGTGAAGGTCGCGGCATTCGGCTACGGCGTACGCCGGGCCATCGGCGGCCGCCGCGAGGACGTGCCCGCCAAGCAGGCGCGACGTACCGTGATCGTGGGCCGCACCGTCACGTCCGCGCGCCGAAGGAAGCGGAAGAAGGACTGACGCAGCGATGTTCCGCCGAACGTTCTGGTTCACCGCCGGCGCCGCCGCCGGAGTGTGGGCCACCACCAAGGTCAACCGCAAGCTCAAGCAGCTGACGCCCGAGAGCCTCGCGGCCCAGGCCGCCGACAAGGCGGTCGAGGCGGGCCACCGGCTCAAGGACTTCGCGCTCGACGTCCGCGACGGCATGGCCCAGCGCGAAGCCGAACTCGGCGAGGTTCTCGGGCTGAACGACCGCCCGGAGGGCGAACTCCCGGCCCCTCGTCACGTCGTCGCCATCGAGAACAGCAACGACCCGAAGTACAGCAAGAACCCGACGTACGTCGAGGGGTCGACGTACTCGTCCAACCGGAATGAGGACCACTGATGGAGTCGGCTGAGATTCGCCGCCGCTGGCTGAGCTTCTTCGAGGAGCGCGGGCACACCGTCGTCCCTTCGGCGTCGCTCATCGCGGACGACCCGACTCTGCTCCTCGTCCCGGCCGGCATGGTCCCTTTCAAGCCCTACTTCCTGGGTGAGGTCAAGCCGCCGTACTCCCGCGCCACCAGCGTCCAGAAATGCGTCCGTACGCCGGACATCGAAGAGGTCGGCAAGACCACCCGGCACGGCACGTTCTTCCAGATGTGCGGCAACTTCTCCTTCGGCGACTACTTCAAGGAAGGTGCCATCAAATACGCCTGGGAGCTGCTCACCGCGCCCCAGGACAAGGGTGGCTACGGCCTGGAGCCGGAGAAGCTCTGGATCACGGTGTACCTGGAGGACGACGAGGCCGAGCGCATCTGGCGCGACGTCGTCGGTGTCCCCGCCGAGCGCATCCAGCGCCTCGGTAAGAAGGACAACTACTGGTCCATGGGCGTCCCGGGCCCGTGCGGACCGTGTTCCGAGATCAACTACGACCGCGGTCCCGAGTTCGGCGTCGAGGGCGGCCCGGCCGTCAACGACGAGCGGTACGTCGAGATCTGGAACCTCGTCTTCATGCAGTACGAGCGTGGCGAGGGCACCTCGAAGGAGGACTTCGAGATCCTCGGCGACCTCCCGCAGCAGAACATCGACACCGGCCTCGGCATGGAACGCCTCGCCATGATTCTGCAGGGCGTGCAGAACATGTACGAGATCGACACCTCCATGGCCGTCATCAAGAAGGCCACCGAGCTGACCGGTGTCGCCTACGGCGACGCCCACGACTCCGACGTGTCCCTGCGCGTGGTCACCGACCACATGCGGACATCCGTGATGCTCATCGGCGACGGTGTCACGCCGGGCAACGAGGGGCGCGGCTACGTGCTGCGCCGCATCATGCGCCGCGCCATCCGCAACATGCGCCTGCTCGGCGCCACCGGTCCGGTCGTGCAGGACCTCATCGACGTCGTGATCGAGATGATGGGCCAGCAGTACCCGGAGCTCATCACCGACCGGAAGCGCATCGAGACCGTCGCCCTCGCCGAGGAGGCAGCCTTCCTCAAGACGCTGAAGGCCGGCACGAACATCCTCGACACCGCCGTCACCGAGACCAAGGCCACCGGCGGCACAGTCCTGGCCGGCGACAAGGCCTTCCTGCTCCACGACACCTGGGGCTTCCCGATCGACCTCACCCTGGAGATGGCCGCCGAGCAGGGCCTCTCCGTGGACGAGGACGGCTTCCGGCGCCTGATGAAGGAGCAGCGGGAGCGCGCCAAGGCCGACGCCAAGGCCAAGAAGACCGGCCACGCCGACCTGGGCGCCTACCGCGAGATCGCCGACACCTCCGGCGAGACCGACTTCATCGGCTACATCGCCACCGAGGGTGAGTCGCGCGTCGTCGGCATCCTCGTCGACGGTGTCTCGTCGCCCGCCGCCACCGAGGGCGACGAGGTCGAGATCGTCCTCGACCGCACGCCGTTCTACGCCGAGGGCGGTGGCCAGATCGGCGACACCGGTCGCATCAAGGTCGACTCCGGCGCCGTCATCGAGGTCCGCGACTGCCAGAAGCCGGTCCCGGGCGTGTACGTCCACAAGGGCGTCGTCCAGGTCGGCGAGGTGACGGTCGGCGCCTCCGCCCAGGCCGTCATCGACGTACGCCGCCGCAAGGCCATCGCCCGCGCCCACTCGGCCACGCACCTCACGCACCAGGCCCTGCGCGACGCCCTCGGCCCGACGGCTGCCCAGGCCGGCTCCGAGAACCAGCCCGGCCGCTTCCGCTTCGACTTCGGCTCCCCGTCCGCCGTGCCCACGACCGTGATGACGGACGTCGAGCAGAAGATCAACGAGGTGCTCGCCCGCGACCTGGACGTGCACGCCGAGATCCTGAGCATCGACGAGGCCAAGAAGCAGGGCGCCATCGCCGAGTTCGGCGAGAAGTACGGCGAGCGCGTGCGCGTCGTGACCATCGGCGACTTCTCCAAGGAGCTGTGCGGCGGCACGCACGTGCACAACACCGCCCAGCTGGGTCTGGTGAAGCTCCTCGGTGAATCGTCGATCGGCTCCGGCGTACGCCGTATCGAGGCCCTGGTCGGCGTCGACGCCTACAACTTCCTCGCCCGCGAGCACACGGTCGTCGCCCAGCTCCAGGAGCTGGTCAAGGGACGTCCGGAGGAGCTGCCGGAGAAGATCTCCGCCATGCTCGGCAAGCTGAAGGACGCCGAGAAGGAGATCGAGAAGTTCCGCGCGGAGAAGGTCCTCCAGGCCGCCGCCGGTCTTGCCCAGGGCGCCAAGGACGTCCACGGTGTGGCTCTCGTCACCGGCCAGGTGCCGGACGGCACGACCGCCGACGACCTGCGCAGGCTGGTCCTCGACGTGCGCGGCCGCATCCCGGGCGACCGGGCCGCCGTGGTCGCCCTGTTCACCACGGTGAACGGCAAGCCGCTGACGGTCATCGCCACCAACGAGGCCGCCCGCACGCGGGGCCTCAAGGCCGGTGACCTGGTCCGTACGGCCGCCAAGACCCTCGGCGGCGGCGGTGGCGGCAAGCCGGACGTCGCCCAGGGCGGCGGCCAGAACCCGGCCGCCATCGGCGAGGCCGCCGACGCCGTCGAGCGCCTTGTGGCCGAGACGGCCAAGTGAGCGGAGACGAACGCGTCATGCGCCGCGGCCGCCGACTCGCCATCGATGTCGGGGACGCCCGTATCGGGGTCGCCTCGTGCGACCCCGACGGGATCCTCGCCACTCCGGTGGAGACCGTGCCGGGCCGCGATGTCCCGGCCGCCCAGCGGCGGTTGAAGCAGTTGGTCGAGGAGTACGAACCGATCGAGGTCGTCGTCGGGCTCCCTCGTTCCCTCAAGGGAGGCGAGGGCCCGGCCGCGGTCAAGGTCCGCGCTTTCGCCCAGGATCTCGCCCGGGGGATCGCCCCCGTTCCCGTGCGGCTCGTGGATGAGAGAATGACCACGGTGACGGCCAGTCAGGGCCTGCGTGCCTCGGGCGTGAAGTCCAAAAAAGGAAGATCTGTTATCGATCAGGCAGCCGCTGTGGTTATCCTCCAGCAAGCACTGGAATCCGAACGGGTGTCAGGTAAAGCACCGGGCGAGGGCGTCGAAATGGTCATCTGATCGCGATACGGTAACGTTCCGCGCGATGCGGCGGCGTTCGAACAGCCAGCGCACAGCAAAGAGGCAGACGGAAGCCGAGCCACCGTGCCCCCCGCGACCGCTGCCTCGCGGCTTCTAGGGGATCGATGACTGAGTATGGCCGGGGCCAAGGCTCCGAACCGTGGCATCCCGAGGACCCGTTGTACGGGGACGGCGGATGGGGAGGCCAGGAGGCCCACGCGGCCCAGTCCCCCTACGGCGGCCAGCCGCAGCACTATCCGCAGCAGCCGCAGCAACAGCAGTCGCAGTACGGAGACTGGGGCACCGGACAGCAGGCCGGCTACGACCAGGGGCAGCAGCACTATGCCCAGGGACAGCAGCAGTACGGCGGCCCGGATCCGAACCAGTACCCCCAACAAGGCGGCCAGCAGTACAACGGCGGCTGGGACACCGGGCAGCACAACCATGTCCCGTACGGCGCCGATCAGGGCGATTCGTACGGAGGCCGGCAAGGCGGGTACGGCGGTCAGCAGTCCGACTACTACGGGACTCCCGAACCGTATCCGCCCCAGGGGCCGCCTGGCCCGCAGGGACCGCCTGGGCCGCCGGGACCGCCGAGCCGGCGCCGTCCCGAACCCGAGCCTGAGACCGACTGGGACCCTGGTCCCGACCAGGGTGAGCACGCCTTCTTCTCGGGCGGCGACGACGATGACGACGACTCGGACGACGACTCAGGCCGTCGACGCGGCAAGGGCAAGAGCAAGGGCGGCAAGAAGCGCCGCAGCGGCTGTGCGTGCCTGGTCATGACCCTGGTCCTGGCCGGTGGCCTCGGCGGAGCCGGCTATTTCGGCTACCAGTTCTACCAAAGCCGTTTCGGTGACGCACCGGACTATGCGGGCGACGGCACGGGCGAGACGGTGACCGTCGACATCCCCAAGGGCGCCGGCGGCTATGCCATAGGGCAGGCTCTGAAGAGCAAGGGCGTCGTGAAGAGCGTCGACGCCTTTGTGGCCGCGCAGGCGGCGAATCCCAACGGGGACAAGATCCAGCCGGGCGTCTATACGCTCAACAAGGAGATGTCCGCCGCAAGCGCAGTCGAACTGATGCTCAGCCCCAAGAGCCGCAACAACCTGATCATTGCCGAGGGTTGGCGCAATGCCGACGTGTATAAGCGGATCGACGAACGCCTTGAGCTCAAGGCCGGTACCACAAAGGGCATCGCGAAGAAGGAATGGTCGAAGCTCGGCCTTCCGGACTGGGCGAACACCGACGACGACATAAAGGACCCGCTGGAAGGATTCCTCTACCCCTCCAGCTATCCCGTCTCCAAGGGCATGAAGCCCCAGGCCGTCCTGAAGGAAATGGTCGCGCAGGCCACGCAGGAGTACGACAAGCTCGGTCTGAAGTCGAAGGCCGACGCGCTGAAGCTGAAGGACCCGCTGCAGGTCGTCACGGTGGCGAGCCTCGTCCAGGCCGAGGGCAAGTACAAACACGACTTCGAAAAGGTCGCGAGGGTGGTCTACAACCGCCTGAAGCTGAACAACACCGAGACCTACGGTCTGCTCGACTTCGACTCGACGGTGAACTACCTGCGGGGCGAGTCCAAGCTCGCCACGGGTTCGGTCGACCAACTGCGGCAGATCGACGATCCGTACAACACATACAAGATCAAGGGCCTGCCGCCCGGACCGATCGCCAACCCCGGTGAAGAGGCCATAGAGGCCGCGCTCAATCCGGCCAAGGGTAACTGGTACTACTTCGTCTCCATCAACGAGGACAAGACGCTCTTCGCCGAGACGAACGAAGAGCAGAACCGCAACCGTGAGAAGTACGAGAAGTACCTGGAAGAACAGAAGGGATAATGGGCGGTACCGAAAGCACACGCCGAGCGGCCGTTCTGGGTTCCCCGATCACCCATTCCCTCTCTCCGGTGCTGCATCGAGCCGCATACGAGGAACTGGGTCTGCACGACTGGTCGTACGACCGTTTCGAGATCGACGAGGAAACGCTGCCCGGATTCCTCGGGCAGCTGGGTCCCGAATGGGCGGGTCTCTCGCTGACGATGCCGTTGAAGCGCGCGGTGATCCCGCTGCTCGACGAGATCAGCGCGACGGCCGCCTCGGTCGAGGCGGTCAACACGGTGGTGTTCACCGAGGACGGACGACGTGTCGGCGACAACACCGACATCCCCGGTATGGTCGCCGCCCTGCGGGAGCGCGGGCTCGAGCAGGTCGAGTCGGCGGCCATCCTCGGCGCGGGCGCCACGGCCTCGTCCGCGCTGGCCGCCGTTTCGCGGATCTGCACGGGCGAGATCGTCGCGTACGTCCGCAGCGAGGCGCGCGCCGCCGAGATGCGGCAGTGGGGGGAGCGCCTGGAGACCGAGGTGCGCATCGAGGACTGGGCCGATGCCGAGCGAGCCCTGCACGCGCCGCTCGTGGTCGCCACGACACCGGCGGGCACCACCGACGACCTCGCCTCCGCGGTCCCCGAGCGGCCGGCCACGCTCTTCGACGTCCTGTACGACCCCTGGCCGACCGCACTCGCGGCCCGCTGGTCGGCATACGGCGGAGCCGTCGTCAGCGGACTCGACCTGCTCGTGCACCAGGCGGTGCTCCAGGTCGAGCAGATGACGGGCCGGACACCCGCCCCGCTGGACGTCATGCGAAACGCGGCGGAAAAGGCGCTCGCGGGCCGCTAGGATCCAAAATCGGTTCCGCAGGGGGCGGAATCCGGGGGGAGTCCGGTCCATGGGTGTGCCACAGGCGTCGGGAAAGTCGGAGATCTTCGAGGTCGTGTTGCGGTTCATGCCCGACTGGGTGCAGTTCACTGTGCTCGGTCTGGTGCTGCTCGCCGTCCTCGTGTCCTGGGGCGTCAAGCTGAAGCGCAAGCTCGCGTATCGGCGGGCGGTGCGCGAGGGGCGGCCCATGCACGCGGCGGCCCAGTACGGGCAGGGACGCGGGGCCGACTATCTCGGTTCGTACGCTCCCCAGACCCGTCAGGACGGCACCACGCCCTGACCGGGGCGTCGTCCCGTCTGATGGACCTGCGGCCGGTTCCGAGGGGCGGACGTGGGAGGATCGACAGTGGCGGGCCAGGGCCGCGCACCTGGTCACGTCGTCGCCGTACGCGAGGACGCGTGTACGCGAAGGCAGTGCGCAGAGGCAGTACGCAGTACTCAGGGCGCGATTATCGAGGAGCATCGTTGAGCAGGTTGCGCTGGCTGACCGCGGGGGAGTCCCACGGACCCGCACTTGTCGCGACGCTGGAGGGCCTTCCCGCCGGCGTGCCGATCACCACGGAGATGGTGGGGGATCACCTGGCCAGGCGGCGTCTGGGCTATGGGCGCGGCGCGCGGATGAAGTTCGAGCGCGACGAGGTCACCTTCCTGGGCGGGGTCCGGCACGGGCTGACCCTCGGTTCGCCGGTCGCGGTCATGGTGGGGAACACCGAGTGGCCCAAGTGGGAGCAGGTGATGGCGGCCGACCCGGTGGACCCGGAGATCCTCGCCGACCTGGCCCGCAACGCGCCGCTGACTCGCCCGCGGCCCGGCCACGCGGACCTGGCGGGAATGCAGAAGTACGGTTTCGACGAGGCCCGGCCGATTCTGGAGCGGGCGAGTGCGCGGGAGACCGCGGCCCGTGTCGCGCTCGGTGCGGTGGCCCGTTCGTATCTGAAGGAGACGGCCGGGATCGAGGTCGTCTCGCATGTGGTGGAGCTGGCGGCGGCGAAGGCCCCGTACGGCGTCTACCCGAAGCCGGCGGACGTGGAGAGGCTGGACGCCGATCCGGTGCGGTGCCTGGACGCGGACGCGTCGAAGGCGATGGTCGCGGAGATCGACCAGGCGCACAAGGACGGCGACACCCTCGGTGGTGTGGTCGAGGTGCTGGCGTACGGGGTGCCGGTGGGACTGGGCTCGCACGTGCACTGGGACCGCAGGCTGGATGCCCGGCTGGCGGCCGCGCTGATGGGTATCCAGGCGATCAAGGGCGTCGAGGTCGGCGACGGCTTCGACCTGGCGCGGGTGCCGGGCTCGAAGGCGCATGACGAGATCGTGCAGACCGACGAGGGCGTCAGGCGGGCTTCGGGCCGCTCGGGCGGCACCGAGGGCGGACTGACCACCGGAGAGCTCCTGCGGGTGCGCGCCGCGATGAAGCCGATCGCGACCGTGCCACGGGCGCTGGCCACCATCGACGTGGCGACCGGTGAGGCGGCCAAGGCGCACCACCAGCGCTCGGACGTGTGCGCGGTGCCGGCCGCGGGCATCGTCGCCGAGGCCATGGTGGCGCTCGTCCTCGCGGACGCGGTGGCGGAGAAGTTCGGCGGCGACAGCGTGGCCGAGACGCGGCGCAACGTCGCCTCGTACCTCGAGAATCTGGTGATCCGGTGAGCGCTGGGCCTGTGGTCGTGCTCGTCGGCCCGATGGGGGTCGGCAAGTCCACGGTGGGCGCGTTGGTCGCGGAGCGGCTCGGCTGTGGCTACCGGGACACCGACCAGGACATCGTGGCCGAGCAGGGCCGCACCATCGCGGACATCTTCCTCGACGAGGGCGAGCCCGTCTTCCGGGCGATCGAGAAGCGCGCGGTGCACCGGGCGCTCGTGGGGCACGACGGCGTACTGGCGCTGGGCGGCGGCGCGATCCTCGACGCCGACACCCGGGAGCTGCTGGCCGGACTCCCGGTCGTGTACCTGTCGATGGACGTCGAGGAGGCGGTCAAGCGCACCGGCCTGAACGCGGCCAGGCCGCTGCTCGCCGTCAACCCGCGGCGCCAGTGGCGCGAGCTGATGGAGGCGCGCCGGCACCTGTATGTGGAAGTCGCCCGTGCGGCCGTCGCCACCGACGGCCACACCCCGGAAGAGGTCGCCCAGGCGGTCCTCGACGCCTTGGAGTTGAAGCAGGCATGAGCGAGCACGACCAGACGGTGACCCGGATCCAGGTCGGCGGCACCGCGGGCACCGAGCCGTACGAGGTGCTGGTCGGGCGTCAACTCCTCGGCGAGCTGGGCGCGTTGATCGGCCCACGGGCGAAACGGGTCGCGGTGGTGCACCCGGAGGCGCTGGCCGAGACCGGTGAGGCGCTGAGGGCCGACCTGGCCGGTCAAGGTTTCGATGCCGTGGCCATCCAGGTGCCCAACGCGGAGGAGGCCAAGACCGCCGAGGTCGCCGCGTACTGCTGGAAGGCGCTGGGGCAGTCCGGCTTCACCCGGACCGACGTGATCGTCGGGGTGGGCGGTGGGGCGACCACCGACCTGGCCGGGTTCGTGGCCGCGAGCTGGCTGCGCGGCGTGCGCTGGATCGCCGTGCCCACGACCGTGCTGGCCATGGTGGACGCGGCGGTCGGCGGCAAGACCGGCATCAATACCGCCGAAGGCAAGAACCTGGTCGGGGCCTTCCACCCGCCCGCCGGCGTGCTGTGCGACCTGGCGGCGCTGGACTCGCTGCCGGTCCATGACTTCGTGTCCGGGCTCGCGGAGATCATCAAGGCCGGGTTCATCGCGGATCCGCGGATCCTGGAGTTGATCGAGGCCGATCCGGAGGGGGCCCGTACCCCGGCCGGTCCGCACACCGCGGAGCTGATCGAGCGGTCCATCCAGGTCAAGGCCCAGGTCGTCTCCTCCGACCTGAAGGAGTCCGGGCTGCGGGAGATCCTCAACTACGGGCACACGCTGGGCCACGCCATCGAGAAGAACGAGCGCTACCAGTGGCGGCACGGCGCCGCCGTCGCGGTCGGCATGCACTTCGCCGCCGAACTGGGCCGTCTGGCAGGCCGGTTGGACGACGCGACCGCCGACCGGCACCGCACCATCCTCGAGTCCGTCGGCCTTCCGCTGCACTACCGCTACGACCAGTGGCCCAAGCTGCTGGAGACCATGAAGGTCGACAAGAAGTCCCGAGGCGACTTGCTGCGCTTCATCGTCCTCGACGGCCTGGCCAAGCCCACCGTCCTGGAGGGCCCGGACCCGGCCGTGCTCCTCGCCGCCTACGGCGAAGTGGGCGAATAACACCCCAGGACACCGCTTCACCTGATGTGCCTTGTGCCCAGGGGCACTTCGCACCGCCCCCGGCCGTTCACCAAACGGCGGCCGGGGGCGGTACCGTTCGGTGGGGAGCGGGGCAGGTGCCCCGCTGCCAGCGCCAATTGCCTGCGGCGAGCGAGCCGGAGGGGCGCGCTCGACACAGGCTCTGGCGCCCCGGAGGCGAACGAGCTCAAGAGAACGAGACGGAGTGGCACCGGATGCAGCACGCAGTGGGGTCTCCGCTGCCGCCGCCCCACCAGCCGGGGCACGGACCGGCCGCCGGCTGGTCGCCGGCCGCACAACACCCCGGATCGCACCACCCGGACGCGCACCCAGGCCCCGGGCCGGTGAGCTCTCCCACGGGTCCCGCCCCCGCGAGCCCGCCGCCACCGGGTTTCGCCGGAGCACCGACCGGCCCCACGGCACCGCACCCTCCCGGCCACGCGCCCGCTCCGCATCACACGGCGCCTCACCAGGGGTCCGTGCCGCCGACGCCGGACACCACGGGCCACGTACAGCTGCCGCCGGGCGGCCCCGTCGCGATGCCGAGCCCGCCGCCGAGCCCGGGCACGCCCGACCCCACGTCCACGACGCTCGCCGTCCTGCTCATAGGCCCGGCCGGCGCCGGCAAGACGAGCGTCGCCAAGTACTGGGCCGACCACCGCAGGGTGCCCACCGCGCACATCAGCCTGGACGACGTACGGGAATGGGTGCGCTCGGGCTTCGCGGACCCCCAGTCGGGGTGGAACGACCACTCGGAGGCGCAGTACCGTCTCGCCCGCCGTACCTGCGGCTTCGCGGCGCGCAACTTCCTGGCCAACGGCATCTCGTGCGTGCTCGACGACGCCGTCTTCCCGGACCGGCCGGTCGTCGGCCTCGGCGGCTGGAAGCGGCATGTGGGACCCGGCCTGCTGCCGGTCGTCCTCCTGCCGGGCCTGGAGATAGTCCTGGAGCGCAACGCCGAGCGCTCCGGAAACCGTCGCCTCACCGACGAGGAAGTCGCCCGCATCCACGGCCGCATGGCCGGTTGGTACGGCTCCGGGCTTCCCATCATCGACAACTCCCAGCTCGACGTACCGGCGACGGCCCGGGTGCTCGACGACGTGCTGGCGAGGTCGATCGCCAGCCCACCGCAGTGGTGACCGGCGTGGTGCCTGAGCGTGTCTGAGCCCGGCACACGTCGGCTCCCGCCCGGTCGGACGTTCTGAACCGGCGGTATCCGGCCACCGCTCGTAGGCTCGGGTCATGGCACAGGTGTACGCGGCCCGCCGGGACCGGCTACGGGAGCGCTGTACGGCGGGCGGCAGCGCGACGGCGCTGGTGTCCCGCCCCGCCAACGTCCGCTATCTCGCGGGCGCGGCGCCGGAGGGTGCCGTTCTCCTGCTGGGCAAAGGGGAAGACCTGCTGGTGTGCGCGGATTCCCCCGCGCAGCCCGGCCCTCAGTCCGAGCAGGGGCGGCCCGACGAGGCGCTGCGGGTCCAGCTGCTGCCGACGGTCGGCGGTGATCCGGCCGTCGCCGCGGCCGACGTCGCGACGGCCCAGGGGGCCGAGTCCCTCGCCGTCGAGGAACACCACCTGACGGTGGCCCGCCACCGTGCCATCCGGTCCGTGGCCCCCCGGCTCCGGCTGGCCGACCTCGGCGGTGCCGTCGAGCAGCTGCGCGTCGTCAAGGACGAGGAGGAGATCTCCTGTCTGCGGATCGGCGCAGAGATCGCCGACCAGGCACTGAGCGAACTCCTCGAATCGATCCTCGTCGGCCGCACGGAACGTCACCTCGCCCTGGAGCTGGAGCGACGCCTCGTCGACCACGGTGCCGACGGCCCGGCTTTCGAGACCTCGGTCGCGACCGGCCCCAACGCGGGGCGCCGCGGCCATCGCCCCACCGACCGTCGCGTCGAGGAGGGCGACTTCCTCTCCGTGTGCCTCGGCGCGACCTACCGCGGCTACCGCTGCGAGATCGGCCGTACGTTCGTCATCGGCACCTCGCCCACCGACTGGCAGATCGAGTTGTACGACCTCGTCTTCGCCGCTCAGCGGGCCGGCCGCGAGGCGCTGCTGCCCGGCGTCGCCTACCGTGACGTGGACCGCGCGGCCCGTCAGGTGCTGGACTCCGCGGGGTACGCGGACGGCCTTCCACCGCTGACCGGGCACGGTGTAGGGCTCGAAATCGACGAGGACCCGCAATTGGCTCCCGCGGCCATGGGTAAACTGGACGCTTGCGTGCCGGTCACCGTCGAACCGGGGGTCCACCTCCCGGGCCGGGGCGGTGTCCGGATCGATGACACGCTCGTCGTACGCCCCGAGGCGGACGGCGGACCCGAGCTACTCACCATCACGACCAAGGAGCTGCTCGCGCTCTAGCTTCGCGCTGTGCGCCTGCCCCGGGGTCGTCCACGTCAGTCCAGGAGATTCCGCAACCGTGGCTTCCACGAACGACCTCAAGAACGGCATGGTGCTCAAGCTCGAAGGCGGCCAGCTCTGGTCCGTCGTCGAGTTCCAGCACGTCAAGCCCGGCAAGGGCCCGGCCTTCGTGCGCACCAAGCTCAAGAACGTGCTCTCCGGCAAGGTCGTCGACAAGACGTTCAACGCCGGTGTCAAGGTCGAGACGGCCACTGTCGACAAGCGCGACATGCAGTTCTCGTACATGGACGGCGAGTACTTCGTCTTCATGGACATGGAGACGTACGACCAGCTCCATGTCGACAGGAAGGCCGTCGGCGACGCCGCCAACTTCCTGGTCGAGGGTTTCACCGCGACCGTCGCCCAGCACGAGGGCGAGGTGCTCTTCGTCGAGCTGCCCGCCGCCGTCGAGCTGACCATCCAGGAGACCGAGCCGGGTGTCCAGGGCGACCGCTCCACCGGTGGCACCAAGCCCGCCATCCTGGAGACCGGTCACCAGATCAACGTGCCGCTGTTCATCACCACCGGCGAGAAGATCAAGGTCGACACCCGCACGAGCGACTACCTCGGCCGGGTGAACAGCTAACCGTGGCTGCCCGCAACACGGCCCGCAAGCGTGCCTTCCAGATCCTCTTCGAGGGTGACCAGCGCGGCGTGGACGTCCTGACGGTCCTCGCGGACTGGATCCGGCACTCCCGATCCGACACCCGGCAGCCGCCGGTGAGCGAGTACACGATGCAGCTGGTCGAGGGGTATGCCAAGCGGACGTCGCGTATCGACGAGCTCATCGCGCAGTATGCCGTCGGCTGGACGATCGACAGGATGCCGGTCGTCGACCGCAACATCCTGCGCCTCGGTACCTACGAGCTGATCTGGGTCGACGAGACTCCGGACGCCGTGGTGCTCGACGAGGCGGTTCAGCTTGCCAAGGAGTTCTCCACGGATGAGTCGCCGGCCTTCGTGAACGGTCTGCTCGGCCGCTTCAAGGATCTGAAGCCGACGCTTCGACGGGACGAGGGGTAGGCGCTGCCCGCTCACCATCAAGCCGTCACGGAGGGCCCGCAGCCTGTGCTGCGGGCCCTCCGGCGGTTGGGGGCGCGCCTCTTTAGAAATCGAACCCGGGGTCCTGGGGGCGCAGCCCCCAGTTTCGGGAAGGGGTGGGGTTAGGGGAAGGAAAACCTCCCCCCACCCACCCGTCGCTGACAAAACCGCCGAGGTGGCCGGAACCCCTTGGTTCCGGCCACCCCGGCGGCACGTTTCTGCACGGTGTCGGGCTGGGCGGTCAGCCTTCCTCGTGGGAGACCGCGCGGCGCGCGTCCGCGTCCAGGACTCCCCAGCTGATCAGCTGCTCGGTGAGGACCGAGGGGGACTGGTCGTAGATGACGGCGAGGGTGCGCAGGTCGTCCTGGCGGATCGACAGCACCTTGCCGTTGTAGTCACCGCGCTGGGACTGGATCGTGGCGGCGTAGCGCTGGAGGGGGCCCGCCTTCTCGGCAGGCACGTGGGCCAGACGCTCCAGGTCCAGGACCAGCTTCGGCGGCGGCTCGGCGGCGCCGCCCGGTGTGGTGCCCGGCAGGAGCTCCTGCACCGGCACCCCGTAGAAGTCCGCCAGCTCGGCAAGGCGCTGAACGGTCACGGCGCGGTCGCCACGCTCGTACGAACCGACCACAACGGCCTTCCAGCGTCCCTGGGACTTCTCCTCGACGCCGTGGAGGGAAAGGCCCTGCTGGGTACGGATGGCGCGGAGCTTGGCCCCGAGCTGTTTGGCGTATTCGCTGGACATATAGCTCCCCGGACACTGTGTCGACGTGCGGTCTTGCCGCGCGGCTGGTGACTCACTGTGAGGTTACGCAGCGTTACTCTGCCCCGTCAAGCCGAATGGTCCGGACCGACTCCTCGGTGGGAGTCACTGACGGGTGACCCGAGGGGGGTGATCAGGGTCATTGCCGGGCTGGTACCGTAGGTGGCGCAAATCCGACGTCCTTTAAGGTCCGTCCCGTGAGGCGGAGAAGGAGGTCCGTTTCGTATGGACACACAGCAGTCCGATGCCCGGCCCGTGCTCGAAGGCCCCGACATCGCGCGGGCGTTGACCCGCATCGCCCACGAGATCGTCGAGCGCGCCAAGGGCGCCGACGACGTGGTACTCCTCGGCATTCCGACCCGAGGCGTCTTCCTCGCCCAGCGGCTTGCCGCCAAGCTCGCGGAGATCACCGACCGCAAGGTGCCGGTCGGCTCGCTCGACATCACCATGTACCGCGACGACCTACGTATGCAGCCCCCGCGTGCGCTGGCCCGCACCGACATCCCGGGTGACGGCCTCGACGGCCGCCTGGTCGTCCTCGTCGACGACGTGCTCTTCTCCGGCCGCACCATCCGTGCCGCGCTGGACGCGCTGAACGACATCGGCCGTCCGCGCGCCGTGCAGCTCGCGGTCCTCGTCGACCGCGGCCACCGCGAACTGCCCATTCGGGCCGACTACGTCGGCAAGAACCTCCCCACGTCGCTGCGGGAGACGGTCAAGGTCCAGCTCGCCGAGGAGGACGGTCGTGACACCGTGCTGCTCGGAGTGAAGCCGGCCTCCCCGGGCGCACGGAAGTAGACCTCGGCGTACGGCACTGACGTACGCCGCCGACTGCTTCTTCGCGCGCCAGCCCGCCCGGCTGCGACCTCCCGCCGGGCTCTCGCCTCCCGAACTGAACTGCCTTACGGAGCCTGAAAGATGCAGCGTCATCTCATCTCGGCCGCCGACCTCACCCGTGACGACGCCGTCCTGATCCTCGACACCGCCGAGGAGATGGCCCGGGTCGCCGACCGGCCGATCAAGAAGCTGCCGACCCTGCGCGGCCGCACCGTCGTCAACCTCTTCTTCGAGGACTCCACCCGTACCCGGATCTCCTTCGAGGCCGCCGAGAAGCGCCTCTCCGCGGACGTCATCAACTTCACCGCCAAGGGGTCCAGCGTCTCCAAGGGCGAGTCCCTGAAGGACACCGCGCAGACCCTGGAGGCGATGGGAGTCGACGCCGTCGTCATCCGGCACGGCGCCTCCGGAGCCCCCTACCGGCTCGCCACCTCCGGGTGGATCGACGCCGCCGTCATCAACGCCGGCGACGGCACGCACCAGCACCCCACCCAGGCCCTGCTTGACGCGTTCACCATGCGGCGCCGGCTCGTCGGCCGGGACGCCGGGCTCGGCCAGGACCTGGCGGGAAAGCGCATCACCCTCGTCGGTGACGTGCTGCACAGCCGGGTCGCCCGCTCGAACGTCGACCTGCTGCACACCCTCGGTGCCGAGGTCACCCTGGTCGCGCCGCCCACTCTGGTGCCGGTCGGCATCGAGTCCTGGCCCTGCGAGGTCGCGTACGACCTGGACGGCACGCTGCCCAAGTCCGACGCCGTGATGCTGCTGCGCGTGCAGCGCGAGCGGATGAACGCGGCCTTCTTCCCGACCGAGCGCGAGTACTCGCGGCGCTACGGCCTCGACGGCGACCGCATGGCGCGGATGCCCGAGCACGCCATCGTGATGCACCCCGGACCGATGGTCCGCGGCATGGAGATCACCGCCGAGGTCGCCGACTCCGACCGCTGCACCGCCGTCGAGCAGGTGGCGAACGGTGTCTCCATTCGCATGGCGGTCCTCTACCTGCTTCTGGGCGGCAACGAGCCCGCCATCACCCACACCCGCCCCTCCAACGAGCGCTCCGTTCCCGCGGACGAGGAGAAGTAAGAACCGATGAGCAAGATCCTTATTCGTGGTGCGAAGGTGCTCGGTGGCGAGCCGCAGGATGTCCTGATCGACGGGGAGACGATCGCGGCGGTCGGCAGCGGGCTGTCGGACGAGGGTGCCCAGGTAGTAGAGGCCGACGGCAAGGTGCTGCTGCCCGGTCTCGTCGACCTGCACACCCACCTGCGCGAGCCCGGCCGGGAGGACTCCGAGACCGTCCTGACCGGTACGCGGGCCGCCGCGAGCGGCGGCTACACGTCCGTGTTCGCCATGGCCAACACCTTCCCGGTGGCCGACACCGCCGGTGTCGTCGAGCAGGTCTACCGGCTCGGCCAGGAGCACGGCTACTGCGATGTGCAGCCCATCGGAGCCGTAACCGTCGGCCTGGAGGGCAGGAAGCTCGCCGAGCTGGGCGCCATGCACGAGTCGGCGGCCGGCGTCACCGTCTTCTCGGACGACGGCAAGTGCGTGGACGACGCCGTGATCATGCGGCGGGCGCTGGAGTACGTGAAGGCCTTCGGCGGCGTCGTGGCCCAGCACGCGCAGGAGCCGCGCCTCACCGAGGGCGCCCAGATGAACGAGGGCATCGTCTCCGCCGAGCTGGGGCTCGGCGGGTGGCCCGCGGTGGCCGAGGAATCGATCATCGCCCGGGATGTCCTCCTCGCCGAGCACGTGTCGTCCCGCGTGCACATCTGCCATCTGTCGACCGCCGGTTCGGTCGAGATCGTGCGCTGGGCCAAGTCCCGCGGCATCGATGTGACGGCCGAGGTCACCCCGCACCACCTGCTCCTCACCGACGAGCTGGTCCGCACGTACGACCCGGTCTACAAGGTCAACCCGCCGCTGCGCACGGAGCGCGACGTGCTCGCCCTGCGCGAGGCACTCGCCGACGGCACCATCGACATCGTCGCCACCGACCACGCCCCGCACCCGCACGAGGACAAGGACTGCGAGTGGGCCGCGGCCGCCATGGGCATGGTCGGCCTGGAGACGGCGCTGTCCGTGGTCCAGCAGACGATGGTCGACAGCGGGCTGCTGGACTGGGCCGCTGTCGCGGAGCGGATGTCCTTCGCGCCCGCCAGGATCGGGCGGGCCACGGGGCACGGCCGCCCCGTCTCGGCAGGTGAGCCCGCCAACCTCACGCTCGTCGATCCGGCATACCGTGGTGCCGTGGACCCCGCGGGCTTCGCATCGCGCAGCCGCAACACTCCGTACGAGGGTCGTGAGCTGCCGGGCCGTGTCACGTACACGTGGCTCCGGGGCCGCGCCACGCTCGTCGACGGGAAGCTCGCGTGACAACCCTCCATCTGCTGGCCACCTCAAGCGCCGCCGAACAGAAGTCGGCGGAAGTGACCGACTGGGCCGCTCGCATCGGCTGGCTCGTGGGACTCGCGCTGTTCGTCGCCCTCGTCTACTGGCTGATGCGCGAGGGCTGGAAGTGGCGCGGCACGCTCCAGGGCGACCTGCCCGAGCTGCACGAAGCACCGGCCGAGCCCGGTCCGGTGAGACTGACGCTGAGCGGCCGCTACCACGGCTCGACGACAGCCGGGCAGTGGCTCGACCGCATTGTGGCGCACGGCCTGGGCACCCGGAGCCGGGTCGAGCTCACACTGACGGACGCGGGCCTTGACGTCGTACGCCCAGGAGCGGCCGACTTCTTCGTCCCGGCCGCACAGCTGCGTGAGGCCCGGCTCGACAAGGGCATCGCGGGCAAGGTGCTCACCGAGGGCGGTCTGCTGGTCGTCACCTGGGAGCACGGAGACAGGCTGCTCGACTCCGGGTTCCGCTCCGACCACGCGGCCGAGCACAACGAGTGGGTCGACACTCTGAACCAGATGATCAACAAGACGGAAGGCGCACGATGACGACCTCCACCAGGGGAGCTTCCAAAGTTCCCGCCGTGCTCGTCCTGGAGGACGGCCGGACCTTCCGCGGCCGCGCCTACGGGGCCGTGGGGGTGACCTTCGGCGAGGCCGTGTTCTCCACCGGGATGACCGGCTACCAGGAGACCCTCACCGACCCGTCGTACCACCGTCAGGTCGTCGTGATGACCGCCCCGCACGTCGGCAACACCGGCGTCAACGACGAGGACCCGGAGTCGAAGCGGATCTGGGTCGCCGGTTACGTCGTCCGCGACCCCGCGCGCGTGCCCTCCAACTGGCGCTCCCGCCGCTCGCTGGACGAGGAGCTCGCCCAGCAGGGCGTCGTCGGGATCTCGGGCATCGACACCCGGGCGCTCACCCGCCACCTGCGCGAGCGCGGAGCCATGCGCGTCGGCATCTTCTCCGGGAACGCGCTGCCCGACGAGGGCGTCATGCTCACCGAGGTGCGCCAGGCCCCCGAGATGAAGGGCGCCAGCCTCTACGAGGAGGTCGCCACCCCTCAGGCGTACGTCGTCCCCGCCATCGGCGAGAAGAAGTTCACCGTCGCCGCCGTGGACCTCGGCATCAAGGGCATGACCCCGCACCGCATGGCCGAGCGCGGCATAGAGGTGCACGTGCTGCCGGCCACCGCGACCGCCGAGGACATCTACGCGGTCGGTCCCGACGGTGTGTTCTTCTCCAACGGTCCCGGCGACCCGGAGAAGGCCGACCACCCGGTCTCGCTGATGCGGGAGGTCCTCTCCAGGAAGACCCCGCTGTTCGGCATCTGCTTCGGCAACCAGATCCTGGGCCGTGCGCTCGGCTTCGGCACGTACAAGCTGAAGTACGGCCACCGCGGCATCAACCAGCCGGTGCAGGACCGTACGACCGGCAAGGTCGAGGTCACCGCGCACAACCACGGGTTCGCCGTCGACGCGCCGCTCGACCGCGTCAGCGACACCCCCTACGGGCGTGCGGAGGTCTCGCACGTCTGCCTGAACGACCAGGTCGTCGAGGGGCTCCAGCTGCTCGACCAGCCTGCGTTCAGCGTCCAGTACCACCCCGAAGCGGCAGCCGGCCCGCACGACGCCGCCTACCTGTTCGACCGCTTCGTATCCCTGATGGAGGGCCAGCGTGCCTAAGCGCACCGATATCCAGTCCGTCCTGGTCATCGGCTCCGGCCCGATCGTCATCGGCCAGGCCGCCGAGTTCGACTACTCCGGCACCCAGGCGTGCCGCGTCCTCAAGGCCGAGGGCCTCAGGGTCGTCCTCGTCAACTCCAACCCGGCGACGATCATGACCGACCCGGAGATCGCGGACGCGACGTACGTCGAACCGATCACTCCCGAGTTCGTCGAGAAGATCATCGCCAAGGAGCAGCCGGACGCCCTGCTGCCCACCCTGGGCGGCCAGACGGCCCTCAACACGGCCATCTCGCTGCACGAGTCGGGGGCGCTCGACAAGTACGGCGTCGAGCTGATCGGCGCGAACGTCGAGGCGATCAACAAGGGCGAGGACCGCGATCTCTTCAAGGAGGTCGTGGACGCGGTGAACGCGAAGATCGGGCACGGTGAGTCCGCCCGGTCGGTCATCTGCCACTCCATGGACGACGTCCTCGCCGGCGTCGAGACGCTCGGCGGTTACCCGGTCGTCGTCCGGCCGTCCTTCACCATGGGCGGCGCCGGTTCCGGCTTCGCGCACGACGAGGACGAGCTGCGTCGTATCGCCGGCCAGGGGCTCACCTTGTCTCCGACCACCGAGGTGCTCCTGGAGGAGTCGATCCTCGGCTGGAAGGAGTACGAGCTGGAGCTGATGCGCGACAAGCACGACAACGTCGTGGTCGTCTGCTCCATCGAGAACTTCGACCCGATGGGCGTGCACACCGGCGACTCGATCACCGTCGCCCCGGCGATGACGCTCACGGACCGTGAGTACCAGGTCCTGCGCGACATCGGCATCGCCGTCATCCGCGAGGTCGGCGTCGACACCGGCGGCTGCAACATCCAGTTCGCGGTGAACCCCGAGGACGGCCGGGTGATCGTCATCGAGATGAACCCCCGGGTGTCCCGGTCGTCCGCCCTCGCCTCCAAGGCGACCGGCTTCCCGATCGCCAAGATCGCCGCGAAGCTCGCCGTCGGCTACACGCTGGACGAGATCCCGAACGACATCACCGAGCAGACGCCGGCGTCCTTCGAGCCGACGCTCGACTACGTCGTCGTCAAGGCGCCGCGTTTCGCGTTCGAGAAGTTCCCGTCCGCCGACTCCACGCTGACCACGACGATGAAGTCGGTCGGCGAGGCCATGGCCATCGGCCGCAACTTCACCGAGGCACTGCAGAAGGCGCTGCGGTCGCTGGAGAAGAAGGGCTCGCAGTTCACGTTCGTCGGCGAGCCCGGCGACAAGAAGCAGCTCCTTCAGGAGTCGATCCGGCCGACCGACGGGCGGATCAACCTGGTCATGCAGGCCATCCGCGCGGGCGCGACCCAGGAGGAGGTCTTCGAGGCGACGAAGATCGACCCGTGGTTCGTGGACCAGCTGTTCCTCATCCAGGAGATCGCGGACGAGCTGGCCGAGGCGGACAAGCTGGATCCCGGGCTCCTGGCCCAGGCCAAGCGGCACGGCTTCTCCGACGCGCAGATCGCCGAGATCCGCGGTCTGCGCGAGGACGTCGTCCGTGAGGTCCGGCACGCGCTCGGCGTCCGCCCGGTCTACAAGACGGTCGACACCTGCGCCGCCGAGTTCGCGGCGAAGACGCCGTACTTCTACTCCTCCTACGACGAGGAGAGCGAGGTCGCCCCGCGCGACAAGCCCGCGGTGATCATCCTCGGCTCCGGGCCCAACCGCATCGGCCAGGGCATCGAGTTCGACTACTCCTGTGTCCATGCCTCCTTCGCGCTCAGCGACGCCGGGTACGAGACCGTGATGGTCAACTGCAACCCGGAGACCGTCTCCACGGACTACGACACCTCCGACCGGCTGTACTTCGAGCCGCTCACGCTCGAAGACGTGCTGGAGATCGTCCACGCGGAGACGCTGGCCGGCCCGGTCGCGGGTGTGGTCGTGCAACTCGGCGGCCAGACGCCGCTGGGTCTGGCGCAGGCGCTCAAGGACAACGGCGTTCCGGTGGTGGGCACGCCGCCCGAGGCGATCCACGCCGCCGAGGACCGCGGCGCCTTCGGCCAGGTGCTCGCCGAGGCGGGGCTCCCGGCTCCCAAGCACGGCACCGCGACGACGTTCGCGGGCGCCAAGGCCATCGCGGACGAGATCGGCTACCCCGTTCTCGTACGGCCCTCGTACGTGCTCGGCGGCCGCGGCATGGAGATCGTGTACGACGAGACGCGCCTCGAGGCGTACATCGCCGAGTCGACGGAGATCTCCCCGTCGCGCCCGGTTCTCGTCGACCGCTTCCTCGACGACGCCATCGAGATCGACGTGGACGCGCTGTACGACGGCCATGAGCTGTACCTCGGCGGCGTCATGGAGCACATCGAGGAGGCCGGCATCCACTCCGGCGACTCGGCGTGCGCGCTGCCGCCGATCACCCTGGGCGGCTTCGACGTCAAGAGGCTGCGCGCCTCGACCGAGGCCATCGCCCGCGGTGTCGGGGTGCGCGGACTGATCAACATCCAGTTCGCGATGGCCGGCGACATCCTGTACGTCCTCGAAGCCAACCCGCGTGCCTCGCGCACCGTCCCCTTCACCTCGAAGGCGACCGCGGTGCCGCTCGCCAAGGCCGCCGCCCGGATCTCGCTGGGCGCGACCATCGCGGAGCTGCGGGCAGAGGGGCTGCTCCCGGCCAGCGGTGACGGCGGCACGCTGCCGCTCGACGCGCCGATCTCCGTCAAGGAGGCCGTCATGCCGTGGACGCGCTTCCGTGACATCCACGGGCGTGGCGTCGACACCGTGCTCGGCCCGGAGATGCGCTCCACCGGTGAGGTCATGGGCATCGACTCGGTGTTCGGCACGGCGTACGCCAAGTCGCAGGCGGCCGCGTACGGTCCGCTGCCGACCAAGGGCCGCGCCTTCATCTCCGTCGCCAACCGCGACAAGCGCTCGATGATCTTCCCGGCGCGCGAACTGGTCGCCCATGGCTTCGAGTTGCTCGCCACGTCCGGCACGGCCGAAGTGCTCAAGCGCAACGGCATCAACGCCACCGTGGTCCGCAAGCAGAGCGAGGGCACCGGCCCGAACGGCGAGCGGACGATCGTCCAGCTCATCCACGAGGGCGAGGTCGACCTGATCGTCAACACGCCGTACGGCACCGGCGGCCGCCTCGACGGCTACGACATCCGTACGGCGGCCGTGGCGCGCTCCGTACCGTGTCTGACGACGGTGCAGGCGCTGGCCGCCGCCGTCCAGGGCATCGACGCACTCCATCACGGAGACGTCGGGGTCCGCTCACTCCAGGAACACGCGGAACACCTGACCGCGGCCCGCGACTGATCACCGAGGGGGACACCGGAAACGGTGTCCCCCTCCGCATGAGGACTCATGCGGCTTCACGAGGACACTGAGACATGTACAAGCTCTTCTTCCAGCTGGTCTTCCGACGGATGGACCCGGAGCGGGCCCACCACCTCGCCTTCCGCTGGATCCGCCTCGCGGTCCGCGTCCCCGGCTTGCGGACGTTCGTCGCCGCGCTGCTCGCTCCCCGCTACGAGGAGCTGCGCACCGAGGCGTTCGGGCTGCGGATGCACGGGCCGTTCGGACTCGCGGCGGGCTTCGACAAGAACGCGGTCGCCGTCGACGGGATGTCGATGCTCGGCTTCGACCACATCGAGATCGGTACGGTCACGGGGGAGGCCCAGCCCGGCAACCCCCGCAAGCGGCTGTTCCGGCTCGTCCCCGACCGCGCGCTGATCAACCGCATGGGGTTCAACAACGAGGGGTCGGCCGCGGTCGCCGAGCGTCTGGCTTCCCGTACGCCGGTGTTCAGGACCGTCGTGGGGGTGAACATCGGCAAGACCAAGGTCGTCCCCGAGGCCGAGGCGGCGGCCGACTATGTGAAGTCCACGGAGCGGCTCGCCGAGCACGCCGACTACCTCGTGGTCAACGTCAGCTCCCCGAACACACCCGGCCTGCGCAATCTCCAGGCCACCGAATCACTGCGACCTCTGCTGAGCGCGGTCCGCGAGGCCGCCGACCGCGCGGTCACCTCCCGGCGCGTACCGCTTCTCGTCAAGATCGCCCCCGACCTCGCGGACGAGGACGTCGACGCCGTCGCCGACCTCGCCGTCGAGCTGGGCCTGGACGGGATCATCGCCACGAACACCACCATCGCGCGCGAGGGGCTCGGTCTGAAGTCCGAACCCTCCGTGGTGAAGGAGACCGGCGGTCTCTCCGGGGCCCCTCTGAAGGCCCGCTCCCTGGAGGTCCTGCGCCGCCTCTACGCGCGCGTGGGCGACGACATCACGCTCGTGGGCGTCGGCGGCATCGAGAACGCCGAGGACGCCTGGCAGCGCATCCTCGCCGGCGCCACCCTCGTCCAGGGCTACAGCGCCTTCGTCTACCAGGGCCCCTTCTGGGGCCGCGCGATCCACAAGGGGCTCGCCGCGCGCCTCCGTACGAGTCCCTACGCCACCCTCGCCGACGCGGTCGGCGCCGACGTAAGGAAGGCAGCATGACTGTTCTGGAGCCGTTCGGTGCCCGTCTGCGCCGTGCCATGGACGAGCGCGGCCCGCTCTGCGTCGGCATCGACCCGCACGCCTCGCTGCTCACCGACTGGGGCCTGAACGACGACATCGGCGGCCTGGAGCGCTTCAGCCGCACCGTCGTCGAGGCGCTGGCCGGGCGGGTCGCGGTCCTGAAGCCTCAGAGCGCGTTCTTCGAGCGCTTCGGGTCGCGCGGCATCGCCGTACTGGAGAAGTCGGTCGAGGAGGCGCGGGCCGCCGGTGCGCTCGTCGTCATGGACGCCAAGCGCGGCGACATCGGCTCGACCATGGCCGCGTACGCCGAGACCTTCCTGCGCAAGGACTCCCCGCTCTTCTCGGACGCGCTCACCGTCTCGCCGTACCTCGGCTACGGCTCGCTGAAGCCGGCGGTCGAGCTCGCCCGCGAGAGCGGCGCCGGGCTGTTCGTGCTCGCGCTCACCTCCAACCCGGAGGGCGGCGAGGTGCAGCACGCGGTACGGCCCGACGCCGCCGGCCGGAACGTCGGCGCGACCATGCTCGCGCACCTCGCCGAGGAGAACGCGGGTGCGACCCCGATGGGCTCCTTCGGTGCGGTCGTGGGCGCCACGCTGGGCGACCTCTCCTCCTACGACCTCGACATCAACGGACCCCTCCTCGCACCCGGCATCGGCGCCCAGGGAGCCACGCCCGCCGACCTTCCCGGTACCTTCGGGACGGCGGTGCGCAATGTGGTGCCGAACGTCAGCAGGGGTGTCCTGCGTCACGGGCCCGATCTCGTCGCGCTGCGCGAGGTGGCGGAGGGCTATGCGGAGGAGATCCGGGCCGCCGTGACCGCCGCCTGAGTCCTCCGATGAGTGCCTCCCGGGGCGCTCAGAGTCTGAATACATCCTCAAATCCTGGGCATTATGCCGGAAATGTCCGTCTCGGTTGAGGCTGACCAGGACTTTTCCGCTGTTCTCGCTGACTCCGGCGGACTTGCCCGCTAGTCTCCGACGAGTGGGGGCACCTCCCACGCTTTTAAGGCAGTGGGGGAGAACGGGCGAAAGCGTTGCTCGTTGCTCCCCAGGTGTGGGGCGACTAGGTTCCTCACCGGTCCGTATCCGACAGTTCGACATCCGAGGTGACGTAGGCGTGGCTCTTCCGCCCCTTACCCCTGAACAGCGCGCAGCCGCGCTCGAAAAGGCCGCCGCGGCTCGCCGGGAGCGGGCCGAGGTCAAGAATCGACTCAAGCACTCCGGCGCCTCCCTTCACGAGGTCATCAAGCAGGGTCAGGAGAACGACGTCATCGGCAAGATGAAGGTCTCCGCTCTCCTTGAGTCCCTGCCAGGCGTGGGCAAGGTCCGCGCCAAGCAGATCATGGAGCGACTCGGGATCTCCGAGAGCCGCCGCGTGCGGGGTCTCGGCTCCAACCAGATCGCGTCTCTCGAGCGCGAGTTCGGCGGCGGTGCCGCCTGACGTTCTCGGGCACTCCTGAGAACCTGGATAATCGCTGCATGGCTGCAACATCCCGGGGGACGACCCCCGTACCCCCGGAATCACGTCCGCGGCTGACCGTGCTCTCCGGCCCCTCCGGGGTCGGCAAGAGCACGGTCGTCGCTCATATGCGCAAGGAACACCCCGAGGTCTGGCTCTCGGTGTCGGCGACGACCCGTAAACCACGCCCCGGTGAGAAGCACGGCGTCCACTACTTCTTCGTCAGCGACGAGGAAATGGACAAGCTGATCGCCAATGGCGAGCTTCTCGAATGGGCGGAGTTCGCCGGCAACCGTTACGGCACCCCGCGGGGTGCCGTGATGGAGCGCCTGGAGGCCGGTGAGCCGGTCCTCCTGGAGATCGATCTCCAGGGCGCCCGGCAGGTCCGGGAGTCCATGTCCGAGGCTCTGCTGGTGTTCCTGGCTCCTCCCTCCTGGGAGGAGCTGGTGCGCAGACTCACCGGGCGGGGAACCGAGCCGCCCGAGGTGATCGAGCGCCGCCTGGAGGCGGCCAAGGTCGAGCTGGCGGCCGAGCCGGAGTTCGACGTCACCCTGGTCAACACCTCCGTCGAGGATGTGGCGCGCGAGCTGCTAGCCTTGATGGACGTAGTGTGATCGTTTTCGATCTCATCCCCTCTTTCGGAAGGTAGAGCGTGTCCTCTTCCATTACCGCGCCCGAGGGCATCATCAACCCGCCGATCGACGAGCTCCTCGAGGCCACCGACTCGAAGTACAGCCTCGTGATCTACGCGGCCAAGCGTGCCCGCCAGATCAACGCGTACTACTCGCAGCTCGGCGAAGGTCTTCTCGAGTACGTCGGTCCGCTCGTGGACACGCACGTCCACGAGAAGCCGCTCTCGATCGCCCTGCGCGAGATCAACGCGGGTCTGCTGACCTCCGAGGCCGTCGAGGGCCCGGCGCAGTAAGTAGTACCTGCAGATCGCAGAGGGTTTTTCCACAGGCTCGGCAGCGCGACTGTCGGGCCTGTGGTGTGTGATTGACCTGTACGCCGCTGAGCCGAGGCGTGCGTGTCGTGCGTGTTTCGAGTGCGGGGAGGCCCGGGTGGACAAGCCGAAGGTCGTGCTGGGGGTCAGCGGTGGCATCGCCGCGTACAAGGCGTGCGAGCTGCTGCGCCGGCTGACCGAATCAGGGCATGACGTCCGCGTCGTACCGACCGAGTCGGCGCTCCACTTCGTAGGCGCCGCGACCTGGTCCGCGCTCTCCGGGCACCCCGTCTCGACCGAGGTCTGGTCCGATGTGCACGAGGTCCCGCATGTCCGTATCGGGCAGGAGGCCGACCTGGTGGTCGTGGCCCCCGCCACCGCGGACATGCTGGCGAAGGCGGCCCACGGCCTGGCGGACGACCTGCTGACCAACACCCTGCTCACCGCCCGCTGTCCGGTGGTCTTCGCCCCCGCCATGCACACCGAGATGTGGGAGCACCCGGCCACGCAGGAGAACGTCGCGACGCTCCGCCGCCGCGGTGCCGTCGTCATCGAGCCCGCCGTCGGCCGTCTGACGGGCGTCGACACGGGCAAGGGCCGGCTGCCGGAGCCCGACGAGATCTTCGAGACGTGCCGCCGGGTGCTGGCGCGCGGGGCCCTGGCTCCCGATCTGGCGGGCCGCCACGTCGTGGTCAGCGCCGGTGGCACGCGCGAGCCGCTCGACCCGGTCCGTTTCCTCGGCAACCGCTCCTCGGGCAAGCAGGGGTACGCCCTCGCCCGCACCGCGGCGGCGCGCGGCGCCCGGGTCACACTGATCGCCGCGAACGCCGGGCTGCCGGATCCGGCGGGCGTGGACGTCGTACCGGTCGGGACGGCCGTTCAGCTGCGTGAGGCGGTGCTGAAGGCCGCCGCGGACGCCGACGCGGTGGTGATGGCGGCCGCCGTCGCCGATTTCCGGCCTGCGACGTACGCGACCGGAAAGATCAAGAAAAAGGACGGCGAGGACCCGGAGCCGATCACCCTGGTCCGTAACCCGGACATCCTGGCCGAGATATCCGCCGAGCGCGCCCGCCCCGGCCAGGTGGTCGTCGGCTTCGCGGCCGAGACGGACGACGTCCTGGCCAACGGCCGGACGAAACTGCGGCGCAAGGGGTGCGATCTCCTTGTCGTGAACGAGGTGGGGGAGCGCAAGACCTTCGGCTCCGAGGAGAACGAAGCGGTCGTGCTCGGCGCCGACGGCAGTGAGACACCCGTGCCGTACGGGCCCAAAGAAGCCCTGGCCGAGACCGTGTGGGATCTCGTCGCGCGCCGCCTCGGCTGAATGTCTCATTCGTCTCATCAGGCTCCTCAAAACCACTGAATTCGGGCGTGGGAGCCTGGCGGAGCGTGTTCGTTGTGGCACAGAATGCCTGTGGTGCAGGTCACAGCACTCCCGAGGTGCGAGACGGGTGGACCCGTGGCCGAGCGCGACCGATAAGCTGTTCTCGGACGACACCGGGCGCAGCCCCCGAACCGTCCGCCATTGATCAGCCAGCAGCCGCTGCAACCCCAGGGAGCGTTGTGTCCCGTCGCTTGTTCACCTCGGAATCTGTGACCGAGGGTCACCCCGACAAGATCGCTGACCAGATCAGCGACACCATTCTCGACGCGCTTCTGCGTGAGGACCCGTCGTCCCGGGTCGCCGTAGAGACACTGATCACGACCGGCCTCGTCCATGTGGCGGGCGAGGTCACGACCAAGGCCTACGCGGACATCGCGACGCTGGTCCGCAGCAAGATCCTCGAGATCGGTTACGACTCCTCGAAGAAGGGCTTCGACGGCGCCTCCTGTGGCGTGTCGGTGTCCATCGGCGCCCAGTCACCCGACATCGCTCAGGGTGTGGACACGGCGTACGAGTCCCGTGTCGAGGGCGACGAGGACGAGCTGGACCGCCAGGGCGCGGGTGACCAGGGCCTGATGTTCGGTTACGCGACCGACGAGACGCCCGAGTTGATGCCGCTGCCGATCCATCTGGCGCACCGTCTGTCGAAGCGTCTGTCCGAGGTCCGCAAGAACGGGACGATCCCGTACCTGCGTCCGGACGGCAAGACCCAGGTCACCATCGAGTACGACGGCGACAAGGCCGTTCGCCTGGACACGGTCGTCGTCTCCTCCCAGCACGCGTCGGACATCGACCTGGACTCGCTCCTGGCCCCCGACATCCGCGAGTTCGTGGTCGAGCCGGAGCTCAAGGCTCTCCTCGACGACGGCATCAAGCTGGACACCGACGGCTACCGCCTCCTGGTCAACCCCACCGGCCGCTTCGAGATCGGCGGCCCGATGGGCGACGCCGGCCTCACCGGCCGCAAGATCATCATCGACACGTACGGCGGCATGGCCCGCCACGGTGGCGGCGCCTTCTCCGGCAAGGACCCGTCCAAGGTCGACCGCTCCGCCGCGTACGCGATGCGCTGGGTCGCCAAGAACGTCGTCGCCGCGGGCCTCGCCTCCCGCTGCGAGGTCCAGGTCGCCTACGCCATCGGCAAGGCCGAGCCCGTCGGCCTCTTCGTCGAGACCTTCGGTACGGCGAAGATCGACGCCGAGAAGATCGAGGCGGCGATCAGCGAGGTCTTCGACCTCCGCCCCGCCGCCATCATCCGCGACCTCGACCTGCTGCGCCCGATCTACGCCCAGACGGCGGCGTACGGTCACTTCGGGCGCGCGCTGGACGACTTCACGTGGGAGAAGACGGACCGAGTGGACGCGCTGCGGAAGGCCGTGGGTCTCTGATCCTCGTTCGCTGACTGCTTCCGCGGGCCCGGCTCTCCGTCTGAGAGCCGGGCCCGTTCGCGTCCGTCCACGTACCCGGCCGGTGTGCGAGCGCCGTGTGCACACGCGCCTTGGGGCGTTGGTGGTCCGCGGTGGGGCTGGTCTCGGGGCGTGCGCCGGTGTCAGTGGAGTTTGGTAAGAATGCAAGGGTGAGCAGCAAGAACGGGCAGGGGGACGGCGGTGCCGAGGGGGCGCCGCCGGAGCAGCTTGCGCTCATTCGGGAGAGTGTGCGGAAGGCCAAGGAGCCGCGGGCCAAGCCGCGGACGTGGCGGGGGGCCGCCTTGGCCAAGGAGCGACCGGTGGCGCGGGTGCTCGTGGACAAGGGTGTGCTGCATCTTGATCGGTACTTCGACTACGCCGTTCCCGAGGAGTTGGATGCCGACGCCCAGCCCGGCGTGCGGGTGCGGGTGCGGTTCGGGGCCGGGCGGCATCGGGTGCGGGACGGGCGGCGTGAGGGCGGGGGGCTGATCGACGGGTTCCTGGTGGAGCGGCTCGCCGAGTCCGACTACTCGGGGCCTCTCGCCGCGTTGGCTCAGGTTGTCTCGCCCGAGCCTGTGCTGAGTGAGGAGTTGCTGGGACTCGCACGGGCCGTGGCCGATCGGTATGCGGGGAGTGTGGCCGATGTGCTGCAACTGGCCGTGCCGCCTCGCAACGCACGGGCGGAGAAGAAGCCGTCGCCCGCGCCGTTGCCCGCACCCGAGGTCCCTGACGCCGGGTCGTGGGCGCGATACGGGCGTGGGGAGGCCTTCGTACGAACGCTCGCGACGGGCGGGGCGCCGCGCGCTGTGTGGAACGCGCTGCCGGGGGCCGGTTGGGCCGAGGAGCTGGCGCGGGCCGTCGGTGCGACGCTCGCTTCGGGGCGTGGCGCTCTGGTCGTCGTACCGGACGGGCGGGCTGTGTCCCGGGTCGATGCCGCGCTGACCTCGCTGCTGGGGGAGGGGCGGCATGCGGTGCTGACGGCCGAGGCCGGGCCCGAGAAGCGCTATCGGCAGTGGCTTGCGGTGCGGCGGGGGTCCGTGCGGGCCGTCGTGGGGACGCGGGCCGCCATGTTCGCACCGGTACGGGATCTGGGGCTCGTCGCCATCTGGGACGACGGGGACGACAGCCACAGCGAGCTGCACGCACCTCAGCCGCATGCGCGGGAAGTGCTGCTCCTGAGGGCCGCCCACGACAAGTGCGCCTTTCTGCTGGGAAGTTGGAGCTGCACTGTCGAGGCCGCGCAGCTCGTCGAGAGCGGGTGGGCGGCGCCGCTCGTCGCCGACCGGGAGCAGGTGCGGCAGGCGGCTCCTCTCGTACGGACCGTGAGCGACGGGGATCTCGCGCGGGACGAGGCGGCCCGGGCGGCACGGCTGCCCACGCTCGCCTGGCAGGTCGTACGCGAAGGGCTGCGGCACGGTCCTGTGCTGGTGCAGGTGCCCCGGCGTGGCTACGTACCTCGGATGGCGTGTGCCCAGTGCCGGGCGCCCGCGCGGTGCCGGCAGTGTGCCGGGCCCTTGGAAGGCCAGGACGCCGGGGGCCTGCGGTGCGGGTGGTGCGGACGTGACGAGGGCGCCTGGCAGTGTCCCGAATGCGGTGGGTTCCGGCTGCGCGCGCAGGTCGTGGGGGCGCGGCGGACCGCCGAGGAACTGGGCCGCGCGTTTCCGGCCGTGCCCGTGCGGACATCGGGGCGCGAGCAGGTGCTGGACACGGTTCCGGGGGCCGCCGCGCTCGTCGTCAGCACGCCGGGTGCGGAGCCCGTCGCCGAGGGCGGTTACGCGGCGGCGTTGCTGCTCGACGGCTGGGCGATGCTGGGGCGGCCCGATCTGCGGGCGGGCGAGGAGGCGTTGCGACGGTGGACCGGGGCGGCGGCGCTCGTACGGGAGCAGGGGGCCGGCGGTACGGTCGTGATCGTCGCCGAGCCGACGCTGCGGCCTGTGCAGGCGCTGGTGCGCTGGGATCCCGTCGGGCACGCCGTCCGTGAGCTCGCGGAGCGGGCCGAGCTGGGGTTCCCGCCGGTGTCGCGGATGGCGGCCGTGTCCGGTACGGCGGAGGCGCTCGCCGGATTCCTGGCCGCGGTCCGACTGCCCTATGGCGCCGAGCTGTTGGGGCCGGTCCCCCTGCCCGTCACGGACGCCGGCCGGCCTCGGCGTACGGGGGCGCCGCCGGTCGGTGAGCAGTGGGAGCGGGCGTTGATCCGGGTGCCGCCGGGGAGTGGAGCCGCGTTGGCCTCCGCTCTGAAATCCGCGCAGGCGGCGCGGATGGCTCAGGGGGGCGGTGAGGTGGTTCGGGTTCGGATCGATCCGCCGGACATTGGGTGACGGGTACTTGCGGTTGCGGTCGTGGCACCGGATCGCCGGGCGCCGATGCGCGTCTGCCTCCCGACGTTCGTCGGGAGGCAGACGGATGACTGGTGTGCGTCAGCCGCTGCGCGGCCCCGGGAAGGCGCTCGGCCTTGCCTCCTCGCGGAGGGTGGGGCTGCCTGCCTTCGGCTGCGCGGGCAAGGGCAGGGAGCGCGCCGCGGGCACCGCGGGGAGACCCGCGTTGACGGCGACCGGACGGGCGCTCGACGACTCCGTGGCGCGCTCGGCCTCCGCGGCGGCCTGTGCGGCGGCGCGTCGGGCGCCGTAACGGCGGTGCACCGCCTGCTTGGTGACTCCGAGTGCGGAGCCCACTGCGTCCCACGAGAAACCCAGTGAGCGATCGAAGTCCACGGCGGCCGTGACCAGGGTTTCGACACTGTCCCGCAGCTCCTGGGCGAGGCGGACGGTCGGGGCGGGGGCGCGTCCGTAGACGACGAAGCCTGTGGACGGGCCGGAGCGGCGCGGGCGGTAGACGTTGCCCAACTGGGCGGTGAGCGTGCGCAGTGCGTCCACCTGCCGGCGGACCCGCTCGATGTCCCGCACCAGCAAGTGCAGGCTGGCCCGAGCCTGGGCGTCGTGGGTTGCATGGTCGGCCATGAACAAGCCTCTCGAACCGGCGTTGAAAAGGATCGGGCCGCGACCGCGGCCCGTTGTGGTCAACTCTGTCTTGACCAACGCGGCTGAGGGTGAGTGGTCACGCTGCAGGGGCGCGGGGGCGTGTGCGTACGCCCCCGGCGGTCGGGGGCGCGCGGCGTTCGGATGCGTTCGAGCGCGCGTTGGGCACATCCTTCTCGCTCGCGCATGCCACGGCCTTCGGTCGGCCGGTTCGCGGCCCGCGCCTTCAACGATCCGTACGCCCCATAGACTGGTGAGCTGCCCGTCACGTATTCGCCCGAGAGGCCGACTCCCGCCCATGAAGCTCGTCTTCGCAGGTACCCCCGAGGTCGCCGTTCCCGCTCTGGACGCCCTGATCGCCTCCGGGCGGCACGAGGTGGCCGCCGTCGTCACCCGGCCCGACGCCCCGGCGGGGCGGGGGCGGAGGCTGATCGCGAGCCCGGTCGCGGAGCGGGCGGAGGAGGCGGGGATCGAGGTGCTGAAGCCGGCGAAGCCCCGGGACGAGGAGTTCCTCGCGCGGCTGCGCGAGATCGCGCCCGACTGCTGTCCCGTGGTCGCTTACGGGGCGCTGTTGCCGCGGGTCGCGCTCGACATCCCCGCCCACGGCTGGGTCAATCTGCATTTCTCGCTGCTGCCCGCCTGGCGTGGTGCGGCGCCCGTGCAGCACGCGCTCATGGCGGGGGACGAGATCACGGGTGCGTCCACCTTCCTGATCGAGGAGGGGCTCGACTCCGGGCCTGTCTACGGGACCGTCACCGAGGAAGTACGGCCCACCGACACGAGCGGGGATCTGCTGACGCGGCTCGCCTTCGCGGGCGCCGGGCTCCTCGCCGCGACGATGGACGGGATCGAGGACGGCACGCTCAAGGCCGTACCGCAGCCTGCGGACGGCGTCACGATCGCTCCGAAGATCACCGTGGAGGACGCCCGGATCGACTGGGACGCACCCGCGCTGCGCGTCGACCGTGTCGTACGCGGCTGCACCCCCGCGCCCGGTGCGTGGACCGTCTTCCGCGGCGAGCGTCTCAAGCTCATCCAGGTGGCGCTCGCGCCCCAGCGCACGGACCTCGACCTCGCCCCGGGTGCGCTGGCCGTCGGCAAGAACAACGTGTACGTCGGCACCGGCTCGCACCCCGTCGAGCTCCTGTGGGTCCAGGCTCAGGGCAAGAAGCCGATGCGCGCCGCGGACTGGGCACGCGGGGTACGGATCGCCTCCGGCGAGCAGGTCGGGGTGTAGCCGGGGCTCAATGCCCCGCGTGTGCCTCGTGTTCACCGCTGTCCGGCTGTCCGGCCCGCTGACCTTTCTCGACCACCACGAACTGGCCCATCATGCCCTGGTCCTCGTGGTAGAGGAGATGGCAGTGGTACATGTACGGAGTGTCCGGGTCGGCCGGGCCTTCGAAGCGCAGCGCCAGCTTCATCGTCGTACCGCTCGGCACGAAGACGGTGTCCTTGGCGGCGCCCAGCAGATGCGGCGGCGGGGTCTTTCCGTTCACCTCCAGGACGCGGAACTGCACGTCGTGGACGTGGAAGTTGTGCGGCATACCGTTGGTGTTGCGCACGGTCCAGGTCTCGGTGGTGCCCCGGGTGACCGTCTCGTCCACCCGGTCCATGGCCATCTTGTGTCCATTGATCCCGGACCGCTTCAGGTCGAAGTGGCGGGCGCGCACGGCCCCGGAGCCGTCCGGTACCTCCGGCTCACCCAGCCGCTCCCGCAGTGCGGGCGAGGGGCGGAGCGTCGCCGCGGCCCGCAGTTGCAGGATGTCGAACGAGTCGTCGCCCCCGCCGAACCGGGTGTTCCAGGCGTCCCCGTAGTTGTCCTGCGGAAAGCTGCGCAGGGTGGTGCGCTCGCCGGGCCGCATCCGTACGACGATCTCGGCGCGTTCCCCGGGCGAGAGCTGCAGCCGGTCGGTCTCCACGGGGCGTTCCAGGAGGCCGCCGTCGGTCGCTATGTGCGCATAGCGTCGGCTGTCGTCGAAGCCGAAGGAGTAGGTGCGGGCCGTCGAGGCGTTGAGCAGGCGCAGCCGCACCAGCTCGTCACGGACCTCTCGGTACGGATCGAGGGTGCCGTTGACCATGGTGCGGTCGCCGAGGAAGCCGACGTCCTGCATCATGCCGCGCCGGTCGTCGAACCGATCGCCGTCGAACTTCACGTCCTGGACGATGACGGGCAGGTCGTCGACGCCGTACTTCTTCGGCAGCGGCAGGGCGGAGGACCTCTCGTCGTCGAGAAGGAACATCCCGGCGAGGCCGCGCTGGACGTGCTTCGCCGTGCGCCCGTGCGGATGCGGGTGGTACCAGAGGGTGGCGGCGGGCTGGTCGATCTTCCAGTGGGGGGTCCACGTGGCGCCCGGCCGCACCATCTGGTGCGGGCCGCCGTCCATCCGTGCGGGCAGGTGCATGCCGTGCCAGTGCACGGTCGACGACTCGTCAAGTGTGTTGCGGACCCTGACCTCCACCTTGTCACCGCGTTCGGCGCGCAGGGTCGGGCCGAGGTGATCGCCGTTGAAGCCCCAGGTGGTGGTCGGTCGGCCCGGCCTGAACTCGGTCTCGCCGGCGCGCATTTCCAGGTCGAAGACCTTGGTGCCGTCCGCCTTGACGCGGGTGTGCTCGGCGAGCGGGGGTATGACGAGTTCATTGGCGAAGGAGCTCTTGCCGGCCGTGCTGGTGTCGGCGCCGGTCCACAGCCAGGCGAACCCTCCGCCGAGGGCGGCGAGCAAGACGGCCACCACCGTGCCGAGTGTGATCAGGACCCGCTTGAGCGTGCGGCGCCCGCCTGTGTTCCTCGTCCCCGTTTTCGTCATACCTCGACGGTCTCGGCGCGGCGGTGCCACGGGTATCCGGGCACCGCCCTGAGCTGCCCCGGGCTTGTCCCCTACGGGACCCGGGCTCGCGACCCTGGTCGCCGCCGGCCTGGGCGGGCCGGTGTGTTCCGGCCCCTCCCGCCCGGCGCCACCGCCCCGCCCGCGACGTACGCTGGTGAGGTAGCCCTTCCAAGATCCGGAGCACCTTTTACGTGAACGAGCAGGACCGTCGTCGTCGCCCTCAGGGCAAGCCCCATCGTCGTCCGAAGAAGGACCCCGTCCGGATGCTCGCCTTCGAGGCGTTGCGGGCTGTCGACGAGCGGGACGCGTACGCCAATCTCGTGCTGCCGCCGCTGCTGAGGAAGGCGCGGCAGAAGGGGGACTTCGACGGGCGGGACGCCGCGCTGGCCACGGAGTTGGTGTACGGGACACTGCGGCGGCAGGGGACGTACGACGCCGTCATCGCGGCCTGTGTGGACCGGCCGTTGCGTGAGGTCGACCCGCCCGTCCTCGATGTGCTGAGCCTTGGCGTGCACCAGTTGCTCGGTACGCGGATTCCGACGCACGCCGCCGTGTCCGCCTCCGTCGAGCTCGCCAGGGTCGTACTCGGCGACGGGCGGGCCAAGTTCGTCAACGCCGTCCTCAGGAAGGTCGCCCAGCACGACCTCGACGGGTGGCTGGAGCGGGTGGCGCCGCCCTACGACGAGGACCCCGAGGACCACCTCGCCGTCGTGCACTCGCATCCGCGGTGGATCGTCTCCGCGCTGTGGGACTCGCTCGGCGGGGGACGTGCCGGGATCGAGGACCTCCTTGAAGCCGACAACGAGCGGCCCGAGGTGACCCTGGTCGCCCGGCCCGGGCGCTCCACCGCCGATGAGCTGCTGGGCGCGCTCGATGACGAGGCCGCTCTGGCCGGGCGCTGGTCACCGTATGCCGTGCGGCTTTCCGAGGGCGGCGAACCGGGTGCCATCGAGGCCGTGCGCGAAGGCCGGGCCGGAGTGCAGGACGAGGGCAGCCAGCTCGTGGCGCTCGCCCTCGCGAACGCGCCCCTCGACGGGCCGGACAAGACGTGGCTGGACGGCTGCGCCGGTCCCGGCGGCAAGGCGGCGATGCTCGCCGGGCTCGCCGCCGAGCGCGGTGCCGTGCTGCTGGCCGCCGAGAAGCAGCCGCACCGAGCCGGTCTCGTGGCGAAGGCGCTCGCCGGGAACCCGGGGCCGTACCAGGTCATCGCCGCCGACGGCACGCGTCCGCCGTGGCGGGCCGGCACGTTCGACCGCGTACTGATGGACGTGCCCTGCACGGGACTCGGAGCCCTGCGCCGCCGTCCCGAGGCGCGCTGGCGTCGCCGGCCCGACGACCTGGACGGCTTCGCGCCGCTGCAGCGCGGGCTGCTGCGTACGGCGCTGGCGTCGGTGCGGGTCGGCGGTGTCGTCGGGTACGCCACCTGCTCGCCGCACCTCGCCGAGACCCGTGCGGTCGTCGACGACGTCCTCAAGCAGTACGAGGGCTCCACCGAGAGCGGCTCCGCCGAACTGCTGGACGCCCGCCCGCTGCTGCCGGGCGTACCGGCTCTGGGCGACGGTCCCGACGTACAGCTGTGGCCGCATCTGCACGGGACGGATGCGATGTACCTGGCGCTGATCCGTCGAACGGGCTGACGGGCGGGCGGGTGCCAGCCATGGGTGCAGTCGGCTACATGGCCGTCTACGGCGCGTCCAAGCATGCGATCGAGGGCTACTCCCAGTCCCTGGACCACGAGGTCCGGCAGTACGGCGTCCGCTCGCTCCTCGTCGAACCCGCCTACACCAACACCGGATTCGAGGCCAACAGCGCCAAGCCCGACACCCCCCTGCAGACCTACGCCGACCAGCGGCACGTCTTCGACCGCCTGATGACGGAGGCGATCAAGGACGGCGACGACCCCGCCGTGGTCGCCAAGGCGATCGTCACGGCCGCCACCGACGCGAAGCCGAAACTGCGCTACGCCGCCGGCCCCATGGCCGGACGCGCACGCCTGCTCCGCTTCGCTCCCGCCTGGGGTCCTGGACAAGCAGATCCGCACGATGAACAAGCTCACCGGCTGACACCCGCCACCCCGCGCACCCCGTCCACCAAGCACGTCGGCACCCGCACATCCCATCGCGCCGCTGATACCGGAAGAGACCCATGTCCGAGACCCTGCACTCCGCCGCCGCTACCGTCGCGAGCTGGCGCTCCGCCGAGGAACGCGGTGACGTCGACGCCGCGGTCGCGTGCCTGAGCCGCGACGTCGTGCTCTCCGAGTTTCCCGACCGTGTCGTAGAGCCAGTGCGGCACTGTGTAGCCGCCGGAGCTCGCGTGCTCGACTGTGCGCTGCGCCGCAACCGCCTCGACACCCCCTGAAAACCGATCGGTTTTTATTTCGTCCGCATCGAGTTAACCTCGCAGTATGACCACCGAAGTGAAGCCAAGTACCAGAGAGCGGCTGCTGGAGGCTGCGGCCACGCTCACCTACCGGGACGGTGTCGGCATCGGCGTCGAGGCGCTGTGCAAGGCGGCGGGGGTGTCGAAGCGCTCCCTGTACCAGCTGTTCGAGAGCAAGGACGAACTGCTGGCGGCGAGCCTGGAGGAGCGCTCCTCTGCCTTCGTGGCGACCCTTCTGCCCGCGGCGGACGATGGCCGATCGTCCCGCGAGCGGATCCTGTACGTCTTCGGGCGGATGGAGTCGCAGGCGGCTGCGCCCGAATTCCGAGGCTGTCGGTACCTGGCTGTTCAGGTCGAGCTCAAGGATCAGAGCCACCCCGCGAGCCGGGTGGCCCATCAGATCAAAGCGAACCTGACGGCGTTCTTCCGTTCCGAGGCCGAACAGGGCGGGGCGAGCGATCCCGACCTGCTGGCCCGGCAGCTCATCCTCGTCTTCGATGGCGCCAGTGCCCGTGCGGGAATCCAGGCCGACAACCTGGCCGGGCTCATCGCGCCCACTGTGACCACCCTGCTCGATGCGGCAGGCATGCGCTGACGCGGCGCCTTATTAATGCCTGGTCAGCCCCGTGTGTGATGGGGGGTGTCTCCAAGGTGGCCGTGCCGCGCCGGAGGTCGTGCAGCAGGATGGGCTGGAGACCCGGAGGCGGCGGGGGACCGCTCGAAACAGTCGGTGACCTTGCCGGGGTGCGCCCAGGAGCTGTCCTCCTGGGCGACCCGGCTCGGGGCGCGGCGTGTGCAGGCTGCGGTTCTCCGTGTGTCCGAGGGACGGTCGCCGGTTGGAGCTCAGCGTAGGCCGGCGAAGAGGTCGGTCTCGGGCAGGGGCGCGCCGGTGGTGTCGTGGACCCGGACGAACGTCTCCACTCCCATGAGCTGTGTGAACCTCTCCTTGCCCATCCGCAGGAAGAAGATGTTCTCACCCTGGCTGGCATGCGCGGCCAGCGCGTCGAACTTCTGGCTGCCGAACTCAGTCGTGTCCACCCACGTGGTGATCTCCTCGTCGGGCAGGCCGATTTCGGGCCCTTCTCCGGCGTCGGACGGATCCGGCTCCTCCCAGTCCGTGCCGAACTCGCGCATGATCTGCCCGAACTGCTTCATCATCGAGCGCGGCGCCGTCGTCCAGTACACCTTCGACGCCATCCCGGTCAGCGACAGCGCTGCCATTGTGATCCGGTTCGCCTGGATGTGATCGGGATGGCCGTAGAACCCGTTCTCGTCGTAGGTCACGACGACATCAGGCTGGTAACGCAGCATCAGTTCGGCCAGCCGAGCGGCTGCCTCATCCACGGGCGTACTCCAGAACGATCCGGGCGCGCTGTTGGTGGGCCAGCCCATCATCCCGGAGTCGGCGTACCCGAGCAGCTCAAGATGACCGACCCTCAGGACGTCACAGCTCGCTTCGAGCTCGCCTCGACGCATCACGGCAACGGCACCTGGATCATGCCCGGGGTCGCCCGGCTTGGCGCCCCCCGGACCGTCACCGCAGCTACCGTCGGTGCACGTGACGAGCACCGTGCGGATGCCCTCCGCCGCATAACGCCTCAGGACACCCCCTGTTCCCGTAGCCTCGTCGTCCGGGTGGGCGTGCACTGCCATCAGTGTCAAAGGCCGGTCAGCCATGAAATCCATCCCCTGGTCGGTCAAGCGATCGGTGCCAGTCTGCGGCACAGCGGTACGTGACCGCCCGCAGTCCCCGAGTCCGTCCGGTGCCTCCGGATCAGACCGGCCTGGGTTCAACCGCTGTTGTCCTCCAGTGAGGCCGGTGCCTGGGCGAGGACGCCACCCCACGGCCGCGAGCGCACCGCGATGCTATGACGGCGCCGGCATGCGGCTTCCTGGCGCTGCTGGGATATGGGCCAGCGCCTCGACTTGGAATGTGAAAACTGATCGGTTTACGATGGGCCTGAAACCGACCGGTTTCATCGTCGGAGTCTCGGCGGGGTGCTGTATCCCCGGTTCCGCGTCGACGGCCGTGTGTGCCGAGATTGAACGTTCCGAGGGTCGCCGGACCGCAATGAAGCTGTCCGCTCTTCTCCGGATATGAGTGTGTTGTCCGAGACCGGAGTAAGTCATGAGTGGGATTCACCCGTTCCGCGTCCTGCGTGCCAAACCCCTGTGGATCGCCAACGGCGTCATCACGGGCGTCCTCGCGCTGCTGTTCACCGTGTTCTACGTCGGGGCCAACATCGATCCCGTCGATCACATGAAGAATCTGCCCGTCGGCCTGGTCAACGCCGACAAGGGGGCCGCTGTCGGCGGCGAGCAGGTCAACCTGGGGGCTCGGATCACCGAGTCGATCAAGAAGTCCACCGCGAGCGGGGACAAGATCGACTGGAAGGTGATGGACGAGAAGGAGATGAAGGAGGAACTCGGCAAGGGCGAGCTGTACGGCGCGCTCGTCGTCCCCGCCGACTTCACCTCCGCCACCACCGCACTCACCGGCGCCGCGACCACCGGGGCCCCGACCCGTCCGACGCTGACGGTGCTGACCAACCAGTCCGCCGGCAGTGTGGGCTCCAGTCTGGCCCGGACTGCGACGACGCAAGCGGCCGAAGGCGCCTCGCTCCAGGTGGGCAAGGAGCTCATGTCCCAGGGCGGGACCGGGCAGGCGAAGCTGCCCACCGCGGCACGCGTCCTGCTGGCCGACCCGGCCGCCGTCACCGTCGAGGACGGCCATCCCCTCGACTCGCACAGCGGCCTGGGCCTGACGGCGTTCTACTACGCCCTCGTCCTCGTGGTCTGCGGCATGCTCTCCGCCAACGTCATCAGCGGCCAGGTGGACCACGCCCTCGGCTACACCCACAACGACATGGGCCCGCTGCGCCTGCACCGCCCGCTCATCCGGGCGACCCGGGTGCAGACCCTCGCCATCAGCAGCACCCTCATGGCCGGGCTGTCCCTGCTGATGGGGAGCCTGGTCATGGTGGGCGCGGTCGGACTCATGGGGATGCACGCCGCCCATCTGCCGCTGCTGTGGCTGTTCTCGGTGTGCGCCATCGCGGTCTCCGGGATCGGTGCGCTCACCCTGCTCGCCGTCTTCGGTACGCCCGGCATGCTGGTGGTCACGCTGGTCTTCATCGGGATGGCGGTGCCGACGGCCAACGCCACCACGCCGATCCAGGCACTGCCCGGCTTCTACCGCTTCCTCGCGGAGTTCGAACCCCTGCGGCAGATCACCGGCGGCATCCGCTCGATCCTCTACTACGACGCCCAGGCCGACGCCGGCCTGACCCGGGGCTGGGTCATGATGGCCGTCGGCCTCGCGGCGGCCGCCCTCTTCGGCTTCGGCATGGCCAGCTGGTACGACCGCAAGGGGCTGCACCGCATCCCCGCCGAGACGGAGCCCGAGAAGACCGCTGCCGCGGCGTAGCGGAAGGCGGCTCACCCAAGATGGGGCCATTACTCGGAGTGGCCCCGGTGTGCATCGCCCCCGTGGGGACGAGAGGCGCGCGCACCATCAGGGCTCGGCGACGGTCTCTCCCCAAGGCCGTCACCGAGTCTCTGAGTGACCTTCAGGCGTCCGCACGGCGGCGGGAGTCTCCCCGACACTCCATGGAAACCGATCGGTTTCTATTTCGTCCGCTTCGAGTTAACCTCGCGGTATGACGGCCAAAGTGAAGCAAAGCCCCCGGGAGCGGCTGCTGGAGGCTGCGGCCACGCTCACCTACCGGGACGGTGTCGGCATCGGCGTCGAGGCGCTGTGCAAGGCGGCGGGGGTGTCGAAGCGCTCCCTGTACCAGCTGTTCGAGAGCAAGGGCGAACTGCTGGCGGCGAGCCTGAAGGAGCGTGCCGCTGCCTTCGTGGCGAGGGCCCTGCCCCCGGCGGACGATGGCCGTTCCCCCCCCCGCGAGCGGATTCTGTACGTCTTCGAGCGGGTGGAGTCGCAGACGGGTGCGCCCGACTTCCAAGGCTGCCGGTACCTGGCTGTGCAGATCGAGCTCAAGGATCAGACCCACCCCGCGAGCCGGGTGGCCCACCAGATCAAAGCGAACCTGACGGCCTTTTTCCGTTCCGAGGCCGAACAGGGCGGCGCGAGTAACCCCGACCTGCTGGCCCGGCAGCTCATCCTGGTCTTCGACGGCGCCAGCGCCCGCGCGGGGATCGGCGCCGACAATCTGACCGGGCTCATCGCGCCCACTGTGACCACCCTGCTCGATGCGGCAGACATGCACTGATCCACCCCGTCTTCGAGCAGGATCGGCGACCGAAGCGCTCTTTCGGCACGGTGCTCGGACCCGTCGTCGGCGTGGGCATCGTCTACTACGGACTGACCCGCTTGCTTCAGGACCAGCAGACACTGTCCCTGGTCATCGAAGGAATCCTGCTGATCCTGATCGTGCGCTTCGCCCCCCAAGGAGCCTGGCCCCTCATCTGCCGCGCCGTACGGCTCCCGGCCGCCCGCCGCCGGGTCCCGCCCGCCGCGGCGGACACCGGCTCCGACGCCGGCACCCGGACTCTGGAGCACGCGTGACAGCGTCCGAGGGCTGTGTGAGGGATAGGTCGTCCTCGTCCCTTTGGCGCCGCTACGGGCGTGCGGTGAACCGCCCGTCGGGTCGTTTGTGCAGCCAGCCGCGGTCGGCGAGTTTGGTCAGCTTCGCGCGCAAGGGCTCCAGCTTGCCGCGCGCCGTCACCTCCAGGCCCAGCTCCTCGCCGACGCCCCTGACCTGCACCGGGCCGTCGGCTGCCCGCACGATCGCCAGGATCTTGCGGTAGTCGCCGGGCAGGGCGGCCTCGTCGGGATTCTCGCTGCGGTGCGGGATCGGCAGTACCGCCGGCCCCGCCACCCGGGCGGGAGCCGGGCGACGGCCGCAGCGGCCTCCGTCGCGGCCCGGTCCTGCTCAGCCAGCCGGATCAAGACCCGCTCGGCGATCACAATTCCTCCCGCTCGGCCTGGACCTCCTGCAGCTGTTTGGCCAACTCCTCGGCGAGCGCGTCCAGTTCACTCCGGCGAGCCGTGATCTCGCCGGCGTGGCCCTCGGCGTCCTGGAGTCGGTCAGTGTCGGACTGTGCGGCGGCGGCAGGGGACTAAGCGCTGGTCATCCGTACCCCGAATAAGTCATTCCGGATAGGCGCCTACAGTGACGGGCGGGTGCGGCTTCCGCGTTCGCCGGGGCCCGGTTCGGGACGTACGTTGCCCTTATGGCATGGCGCAAGAACGTCAATGACACCTTGAGGCGGCTCACGGGCTACGAACTCCGTCGCTTGAGGCCCGCCACGTCCCCACCGAGGTCACAGGGGAGTCCTGGCCGCCCCGCGTTTCCCGCCGACTACGACGACACGGCCAAGGACGTCATCCGGGCGGTGTCGCCCTACACGATGACCTCACCCGAACGGCTCAATGCCCTCATTCTGGCCACCCGTTACGTCAGTCGGCACAACATCGCCGGTGACATCGTCGAGTGCGGAGTGTGGCGGGGCGGCAGTATGCAGGCAGCCGCCCGAACGTTGCTCAGCCTGCATGACACGGAGCGGAACCTGTACCTCTTCGACACGTTCGAGGGCATGCCGGAGCCGACCGACAAGGACCTTCGCCGGGACGGCGAATTGGCCGCGGATCTGCTCGCCAGACAGGACAGGAGCCGCCCCATCTGGGCGGTCGCCACGCTGGAAGACGTCAAAGAGGGCTTTCAGCGGGTTCCGTACCCCGCGGATCGCGTCCATTTCGTCCCAGGGCTTGTGGAGGACACCATCCCCGCCGAGGCCCCCGAGCGGATTTCGATTCTGCGGCTCGACACCGACTGGTACGCCTCCACCCGCCACGAACTGGAGCACCTCTACCCGCGACTGGTCAGCGGCGGCGTCCTCCTCATCGACGACTACGGCTGGTGGCAGGGGTCGAGGGCCGCGGTGGACGAGTTCCTGGAGAAGACGGGCGCCCGACTCCTGCTGCTCCGGATGGATGAGGGCCGCATCGCGGTCAAGCCATAAGTGCCGGGCGCCGAGGCTCACTTCACCGAGCCGGCCATCACCCCCTCCACCAAGTGGCGCTGGAACACGAAGAACACCACGAGCGGCACGGTCAGTGACAGGAAGGCCCCCGGCGCGAGCACATCGATGTTCGAGCCGAACTGGCGGACCTGGGACTGGAGCGCCACCGTCAGCGGCTGGGAGGCGCTGTCGGCGAAGATCAGCGACACCAGCATGTCGTTCCACACCCACAGGAACTGGAAGACGGCGAGGCTCGCGATGGCGGGGCGGCCCATGGGCAGGATCAGCCGCCAGAAGATCAGCCAGTCGCCGCCGCCGTCCATCCGGGCGGCCTCGAGCATCTCCGCGGGGATCTCCGCGAAGTAGTTGCGCAGCAGGAACACCGCGAACGGCAGGCCGTAGGCGACGTGGAAGAGAATCACGCCGGGGATCGATCCGAAGAGGCCGAGGGTGCCGAAGAGCTTGGCGACCGGCAGCAGGCCGATCTGCACGGGCACCACCAGCATGCCGACGACCAGCAGGAACACCCAGTCGCGGCCGGGGAACTTCAGCCAGGCGAAGGCGTATCCCGCGAGCGCGGCGATCACCACCACCAAGGCCGTGGCCGGCACCGAGATCAGCACGGTGTTCAGGAACGCCTGGCTCAGCCCGCTGTCGCCGAGCAACTTGGTGTAGTTGTCGAACGACAACTGGCCCGGGTGGAGGAGCGCCGCCCACCAACCGCTGCTCTCCTGCTCGCCGGAGGCGCGCAGCGACGAGACGAACAGGCCCACCGTCGGCGTCAGCCAGATGAGTGCGACGATCGCCAGTACGGTCTGCACGGCGCCGTTGCGGAGCAGGCCGATGACCCGGTGGGCCACCGACTCGCGAGGCTTCGGCGAACTCTGGGGAACGGCGGTCCCGGGGCCGCCGCCGACGGGGGCAGACGGCCTCTCGACAAAGCTTTCGGCGGCCATCAGCGACTCCTGCGGAAGCGTCGGATGTTGATTGCCATCGCGGGGATGACGAGCAGCAGCAGGACGACGCCGATGGCGCTGCCGAGCCCCTGGTTGTTGCCGCCGCCGAAGGACACCAGCCACATCTGCAGTGCCAGCACGTTGGCGTCCTGCTGCACCGGGCCCGGCGCGATGATGTAGACGAGGTCGAAGACCTTCATCACATTGATGATCAGGGTGACGAAGACCACGCTCAGCACCGGGGCGAGCAGCGGGACGGTGATCTTGCGGAACACCTGCCACTCGTTGGCCCCGTCCATCCGGGCGGCCTCCAGGGTCTCCCTCGGGAGTGCCGCCAGACCGGCGCCGATCAGGACCATCGAGAAGCCGGCCCACACCCACAGATAGGCGGCCATGATCGCGGGGGTGATGAGAGCCTCGCCGAGCCAGCTCACTCCCGCGTACGGCTGGGCGAAGTTCTTGGCGGGCACGGTCACCCCGAACGGGCCACTGCCCTTGTCCGGGAAGCGGAACGTGCCGTCGGGTCCGGTGGTGGCCGTGGCGACCGTACGTCCTTCGCGGGTGAGCTGGACGGTGACGCCCGGCAGGCCCTTCTCGCCCTTGTCGACCTGGTCCGGCTTGCCGCCGCCGCCCAGCGCGAAGTCCAGGTACACCACCCCTGACACGGCGTCCGGCGTGCGGGTGGTGGGCGCCGCGACCGCCTGCTCGGCGTCCGTGGGCAGCTTGGCCGGCGTGATACCCACCAGGCCCAGCGTGACCGGGGATCCCGGCTCGGCCCGGTGCACCGCTGTGTAGTCGCCGTTCTTTCCGGTGCTCAGTGTCTTGCCGTCCCGCGGCCGGGCCCCGGGGTAGGCGGGGGTGCCGGTGAAGGCATCGTGGACGCCGACGGTGGCGGCGTTGAGGATGCCCTGATTGGGGTCCTCGTCGTACACGAGCCGGAACGTGATGCCGGCGGCCAGGAAGGACACCGCCATCGGCATGAAGATGATCAACTTGAAGGCGGTGGCCCAGCGGATCTTCTCGGTCAGCACCGCCAGTACGAGCCCGATGCCGGTCAGCAGCGCGGGAACGACCAGCACCCAGGTGGCGGTGTTGCGCAGGGCGATGAGGGTGTTGTGGTCCTGGAACAGCTCGGCGTAGTTGGACAGGCCGACGAAATGGCTGCCCTGGGCGTCGAAGGTCGAGCGGACGACGGAGTAGAGGATGGGGTAGCCCACCAGCGCTCCCAGCAGCACGAGTGCCGGGAGGGCGAAGAGGACGGCGGTGACCATGGAGCGCCGCTTTCGGCGGGCGCCGGCGGCCCGTTGGGCCGCCGGCGCCGGCGTCTGCGACGCGGGCGTGGGAGAGAGCGTCGTGGACATGGTGGACGTCCGGTCAGTGCCCGTAGGCCTTGGCGGCCGCGGACTCCAGGGTCCGCGCGGTCGCCTTCGGGTTGGACGGGTCGGCGAGGAAGTCCTGGAGGATCTTCAACTCACCGGTGCCGGCCGTGCCGCCGAACGCGGCGGGCGCCTGGTCCGACATGTCGAAGCGGAGGCCGTTGCCCGCGTCGATGAGCGACTGCGCGGTCTGCCGGCTCGTGGTGTCGGGGTACGCGGACATCGCGAGTGCCTTGTTGGGGGAGACGAAACCGCCCTGCTTGGCCCAGATCTGCGCGGCCTGCGGGCTCGCCAGATACTTCAGCAGCTTCATCCCCGCGGTCTTGTTCTTGCCGTCCTTGAGCACGACCGCGGCGTCACCGCCGCCGACCACCGGTGCCTTGCCGCCGTCGACCGACGGGAAGGGGAAGAACTTGGCGTCCGTACCGACCTTCTTGTGCAGGTCGTTGGTGATGTTGCCGCTGACGAAGTCACCTTCGTACGTCATCGCCGCGGTCGGCGACTTGCCGAAGACCTGGCTGACCGAGGTCGGGAAGTCCGTCTCCAGCGCTCCCTTGGCGCCGCCGGCGATGAGTGCTTTCTGCTTGAACAGGTCGCCGAGGGTGGTGAGGGCCTTGACCACGCTCGGGTCCGTCCACTTGATCTCGTGCTGGGCGAGCTGGTCGTACTTCTCCGGACCGGCCTGGGAGAGGTAGATGTTCTCGAACCAGTCGGTCAGCGTCCAGCCGTCCTGCCCGCCGATGGCGAACGCGGCGAGACCGGAGTCCGAGAGCGTCTTGGCGTTCGTCATCATCTGCTCGTACGTCTTCGGCGGGGTGACGCCGGCATTGGTGAACGCCGTCGGGTTGTACCAGACCGTCGACTTGTCGGACGCCTTGAAGTACAGGGCGTACAGGGTGTTGTCGACGCTGCCGTAGTTCTGCCAGACCTTGGCGTAGTTCTTGTCGATGGCCTTCTTCACGTCGGCGGACAGCGGCTGCAGCCACTTGGACTTGGCGAACTGCTGCACCACGCCCACCTGAGGGACCATCACCACGTCCGGGGCGTCACCGCCCTGGATCTTGCTGCCGATGACGGTCGAGACGTTGTCACCGGTGGAGACGAACTGGGTCTTCGCGCCGGTCTCGGCGGTGAAGCCGTCCAGCACCTTCTTGAAGCCGGCCTGCTCCTCGCCCGTCCACACACCGGCCACGGTGACGGTCTGCCCGGACAGCGGCAGTTTCTTGGAAGAGGTGTCGGAACTGTCGCCCCCGCCGCAGGCGGTGGCGGTGAGCGCCATGCCGCAGACGAGGGCGGTGGCGACTGCGAGTCGCTTCATGTTGGTGTCCTTAGCGTTGAGGGTGAACCGGTTGAGGGTGAGCGGGAACTGGGGCTGCGAGCCCCACGAGGCGGAGATGTGGGAGATGGGGGGAGGGAGGTGGGGGAGATGGGGGCGGCCGCGGTCACAAAGAGGTCAGGGAGTCGATCCACCAGGCCGCGGTGTTGCCGGGCAGCAGTCCCGGTGGGCAGGGGGCGCTGGACAGCAACGGGGTGCCGGGCAGCGGGGCGGGGACCGTCTGCTCGCCGAAGTTCACCGCGCACACCACGCCGTCGCCGCGCACGAAGGTGAGCACGTCCCGCGGCGACTCCAGCCAGCGCAGGGTCCCTGTGCCGAGCTGCGGCAGCCGGGACCGCAGGCTCAGCGCGTCCCGGTACAGATGCCAGAACGACGTGGTGTCCATCAGCGCCCGGTCGGTGGTGTGTTCGGCGAACCAGGCGGGCTGCGGCAGCCACGGCTGGGAAGTCGCGGTCCCGGCGGTGAAGCCGAACGGTGAGGCGTGCCCCGACCAGGGCAGGGGGACGCGGCAGCCGTCCCGGACGTAACGGCGGCTGCCAGTGCGTCGGAAGATCGGGTCGGTCAGCGCCTCGTCCGGCAGGTCCACGACTTCGGGCAGGCCGAGCTCTTCACCCTGGTAGATGTAGGCCGCCCCGGGCAGCGCCAGCATCAGCAGCGCGGCCGCCCGGGCCCGGGTGGCGCCGAACACGCCCGTGTCATCGCCGTACCGCGTCACGGACCTGACCTGGTCATGGTTGTTGAGCACCCAGGTGACGGTGGAGCCGGTGCCGGCGATGTCGCGCAGCGCGTCGTCGATGGTCCGGCGGAAGGCGTCCGCGTCCCACGGGGCACTCAGCAGGTCGAAGAAGAAGGCCTGGTGCAGCTCGTCGGGGCGCACATAGCGGGCCTGGTCGGCGGCGGTGGGTACGGACACCTCGCCCACCAGCAGCCTCTCCCGGCCGTCCTGTGCGGTGTACTCCTCGCACACCGCACGCCACCGGCGCCATACGCCGTGCACGTCGGGCTGGTTCCACGCCAGCGGGTTGACGGAGTCGCGGGCGCGCTCGTCGGCTCCCGGGTCTGGGGAGTCCGGCAGGTCCGGGTGGCGGAACAGGCCCGTCGCCACATCGATGCGGAATCCGTCCACGCCCCGGTCGAGCCAGAAGCGGACGATCCGCTCGAAGTCGTCACCGACGCGTGGGTCACGCCAGTTCAGGTCGGGCTGCTCGGGAGTGAACATGTGCAGGTACCACTGGCCGGGGGTGCCGTCCGGCTCGGTGATCCGGGACCAGGCCGGTCCGCCGAACATCGCCCGCCAGTTGTTGGGCGGCAGTTCGCCGTGCTCGCCGCGGCCGTCGGCGAAGTGGTAGCGCGCCCGCTCGGGGCTGCCGGGCGAGCCCGCCAGGGCGGTGCGGAACCATGCGTGCGCCGTCGAGGTGTGGTTGGGCACGATGTCGATGACGACGCACAGACCCAGCCGGTGCGCGTCGGCCACCAGCCGGTCGAACTCCTCCAGGTCGCCGTAGACGGGGTCCACGGCGCAGTAGTCGGCGACGTCGTAGCCGTGGTCGTGCTGCGGGGAGGGGTAGAAGGGGCTCAGCCAGATGCCGTCCACCCCCAGTTTGCTGAGGTAGGGCAGACCGGCGCGAACGCCGGCCAGGTCTCCGACACCGTCGCCGGTGCTGTCCAGGAAACTGCGGATGTACACCTGGTACAGCACGGCGTCGCTCCACCAGTGGTGCTGCGACGGGCCGAGGCCGGCGGCAGGTACGGGGGACTTGACCGACTCGGCCGCAGAGGGAGCTCCAGGCACCGGACACCATCCTGATCACGGGCGCGCGACGAAATCCGCGCGGACGAAGTGCTGAACAACGACGTGCTGAAACAACAGCGACACGTGCGGACCGCACACCGGTGGCCGACTCGAAACAGCCACCTCGCTGTTATGCATGCATGTTAAGTAGCAGCGACAGCGAGGTGTCAACGATCTGTCGCCAGTTCTCTCCCTGGCCCCTGCTCAATAGGCGACAGAGTGTGGGGGTATGTGGGGAATTACCCCCACAGAACGACGAAGCCCGCCCACTTAACAAGTAAGTAGGCGGGCTGGAGAGTGCGGGACCGGACCGGTCAGGCGCTCCGGGTGATGGCACGCAACTCCCGGTTCACCCGGGAAATCGCCCCCGCCACCGTCGTCTGACCGCGCAGGGCGTCGCTGGAGACGGCCGCGACCGCCAGACTCACCTGCTCGTACGCGGCACTCTTCGGCCGGACCCTGGCCGCACGGACGCTCTGCTCCAGCGCGGGCAGATACGGATAACGCCGGGTCAGGTCCCGGTCGGTGTACAAGGCCGCCAGCACCGGCGGCAGCGAGCCCCGGGTCAGCACCTGGCGCTGCACTTCCTCGCCGGTCATGTGGGCGAGCAGATCGGCGGCGGTCTCCGGGTGGCGGCAACGGGAGGTGACGGCGAGGTTCGAGCCGCCGAGCACACTCGCGCCCTGACCGTCCGGCCCGGGCAACAGGGTCACCCCGAACCGGCCGGCCACCGCGGAGCCGGCCACGGACGCCATGTCGTACACGTACGGCCAGTTGCGCAGGAACAGCAGCGTGCCCGTCTGGAACGCCAGCCGGGACTCCTCCTCCTTGAACGTCAGCGCCCGCTGCGGTATCCAGCCGTCCCGGACGCCACGCACCAGGAAGCCCAGGCCCTCCCGGGCCGCCGCCGAGCCGACCGTCACCGAGCGTCCGTCCGGGTCGAGTATCGACCCGCCCGCCGACTCCACCGCCTCGTCGACGTTCACGGTGAGGCCCTCGTACGGCAGGAACTGTCCCGCGTAGCCGTCCACTCCGTACCGCGGCGCGACCGTCCGCGCGGCATGCTCCAGTTCGGCCCATGTCCGAGGCGGTCCGAGGCCGGCCTTCTCCAGGAGATCCTCGCGGTAGTACAGCAGTCCCGCGTTCGTCACGTACGGCGCCGCGTACAGCCGGCCCCGGAACGTCGCGGTGTCCAGGACGGAAGGGAGCATCCGGTTCAGCGGGAGCCGGTCGGGGTCCACCGGGGAGATCCACCCCGCGCTCGCGAACTCCGCGGTCCATGTCACGTCGATGTTCAGCACATCGAAGCGGTCGCGGCCCGCCCGCAGACTTTCCACCATCTGCGCGTGCACCTCGTCCGCCGCCTCGGGCAGCTGCACCAGCGTCACCGCTTCCGCGGGGTGTGCGCGGTTCCAGCCGTCCAGCACGTGCTGCAGGTACCCGGTCAGGTCACGCCCGGTCGCCAGGGTCAGCGGCCCTCTGCCGGAACCCCGGCGCGGCGCCGCGGAACCGGCGCCGGCATACCCTGCGGCCAGCAGGGCGGCGGCGAGGAATCCCCGTCGTCGCATGTCCTGCGGGCACCGCATGAGAGCTCCTCTTCCGGGCGCGGCTTGAAATCGACCCCGCCCCTGCGTGTTATCTATACCTGTTGAGCATGCGGGATACTAGTTCCGGGTAGGGGCCTTCCGGACACATGGCAGGTACGGTTCCGTCCCATGCTCCGGACATCAAGGCGGCAGCATAGGAGGCTGAGCACGAATGCGTCTGGCGCTGCTCGCTCTCCTCGCCAAAGGGCCCGCGCACGGATACGAACTCAAGCAGGCCCTTGAGAGCCTGTTCGGTTCGGCCTACCCTCAGCCCAACATCGGCCAGATCTACGTCACCCTCACACGCCTGGAGAAGTCGGGACTCATCCAGGGTGAGGACGTCGCACAGTCCGGCCGTCCGAACAAACGTACCTACACACTCACCGAAGCGGGCCACGAAGCCGTGGCGGCCTGGTTCGAGGAGACCTCCGACGAGCCGCGCGTACGCGACGAGTTCTTCATGAAACTGGCGCTTGCCCCCCTGACCGGAGCCGCCGACCAGGTCGGGTTGATCAACCGACAGCGCCGCCACTACCTCAACCTGATGCGGTCCATGACCCGGCTCGCCGCCGCCGAGGACCGCGACAACAAGGTCGCCCAACTACTCATCGAGGGCGCCATGCTGCACCTGCAGGCCGATCTGGACTGGCTGGAACGATGCCAGGAGGAACTGGAATGAGACGCAACGAGACCTCGGGGGAGGGCACGCCGGGCGACATGCTCGTCGTCGAGGGCCTCGTCAAGACCCACCGCACCGACGGCACCGAGGTTCGCGCGGTCCGCGGCGTGGACCTGCGGATATGCCCGGGCGAGTTCGTCGCGGTCACCGGCCCCTCGGGCGCAGGAAAATCGACCCTGCTGCACCTCCTCGGCGGCCTCGAACGCCCCGACAGCGGCCGAATATGGCTCGGCGGCCGCCGCGTCGACACCCTCAGTGAGGCCCGCTGGGCGGCACTGCGCCGACGGGAGGTGGGCGTCGTCTTCCAGTTCTTCAACCTCGTCTCCACCCTCACCGTCGCCGACAACATCGAACTGCCCGGCCTGCTCGCCGGACACCCGCCGCGCCGGGTCCGCGAACGGCGCCGCGACCTCCTCACCGAACTCGGCCTGGAGGGCAAGGAGGACAGCACCCCCGCCGAGCTCGCCGGCGGCGAACAGCAGCGCGTGGCCCTGGCCCGCGCCCTGATCAACCGCCCCGCCGTGCTGCTCGCCGACGAACCCACCGGCAGCCTCGACAGCAAGGGCACCCGCGAGGTGCTGCGCATGCTCTCCGGCTACCACCAGCGTGGCCAGACCATCGTGCTGGTCACCCACGACGCCAATGTCGCCAGCACCGCCGACCGGGTCGTCACCCTGCACGACGGGGAGATCGCCGACGACATCTCCTTCACCGACCCGCCCGCCACCGGGCAGGCCGCCGCGCACGTCGTCCGATTGCTGGGCTGAAGCGTGCGTGCCTTCCTCCGCTGGGCCCTGGCCGACCTGCGCACACACCGGGGCCAGGCCGCCTCCCTGGTCCTGGCCACCGCCGGGATCACGGCTTCCCTGCTGATCTCCGTCGCCCTGCTCGTCTACGCCGCGGATCCCTGGCAGCGGCTGTTCACCGCCACCAACGGCGCCCACGTCTGGCTGCGCACCGAACCCGGCGCGCAGACCTCCGCGCTGAACTCCATCCCCGGCGTCACCGCTGTCTCCGGCCCCTTCTCCACCGTCGCCGAGACGGTGCGCAGTGGCCCCGAACAGGCCGTCCTCGACCTGCGCGCCGCCGGGCCCACGCGGCCGGAGGTGGGCCGGCCCGAGATCGAGAGCGGCCGCTGGCTGAACGGTGGACCGGCCGACGGCATCGTGCTGGAACGCTCGCTGGCCAGCGCCCTGTGGGTCTCGCCGGGCGACCGCATCACCCTGCCCGGCGATCACGGCCGTACCCTGCGGGTCGTCGGCATCGTTCGGACCGCGGAGGCCGGCTACGCGCCCGGCGACTCACCCGGGATCGCCTGGGCGTCGCCCGCTCTCGTCGCCGATCTGCTCGCCGAGGGAGGCCGGCACACCCAGACCCTGGGCTTGCGTCTCTCCGACCCGGGTGACACCGGCTATCTGGTGCAGCGTGCGGTCGCCGCGGTCGGCTCACCGGACGTCGTGGACGTCTCCACCTGGCAGGACGCCCGCACCGAGGCCGAGGGCGACAACCACCTGCTCGGCCTGCTGATCGGGCTGTTCGCGCTCAGCGCGCTCGCCGCCGCGGCGGTCGCCGTCACCGGAGGCATCGGAGCCCGGGTCTTCGCGCACGCCCGGGACATCTCCGTCCTCAAGGCGGTGGGTTTCACACCCGGCCAGGTGACGGTCATGTTCCTGGTGCGGCACACCGTGCTCGCCTCGCTCGGCGTGTTCCTCGGCTTCCTGGCCACCGAGGCCTTCGGCAGCCTCGTCCCCGGCTCGCTCGGCTCCGCCATGGACGTATGGCGGGCGCTGCCTATGCACGCGTGGACCTCCCTCGGCGTGTGTCTGGCCACCGTCGCCGTGATCGCCTTCGCCACCACCCTCGCCGCCTGGCGGGCCGGAAGGGTCCCGGCCATCCCGGCGGCCCGCGTGGCCGCCCCCGGCCGGCGCCGGATGTCCGGCGCCGCCAGGTTCGCCCTGCGACTGCGCCTGCCGGCGGCTCTCGTCCTCGGCGCGCGCGCCGTGATGCACCGGCCCGGCTCGTCGGCCGCCACCGTGCTGCGGCTCGCCCTGCCAGTGCTGATCGTCACCATCACGTTCGGCACCTGGGCCACGGTCGACCGGCTGGAGCACGACCCGGCGCGGGTCGGCCTGGCCGGAGGTCTCATCGCCCGCCCCAACGGCGTGAGCAACGCCGAGGCGGAGCGCGAACTCGACCGCTCTCCGGACGTGTCGGCGGTCCACCCCGGCGTCGAACTCGCCGCGCTCGCGCCCGGACAGTCGAAGTCCGTCACCCTGCGGGGCGTCGGCACCTCCGCCCGCCCGTACCCGTTCGCCGTCGCGGAGGGCCGGGCGCCCACCGCGCCGGGCGAGGCCGTCGCCGGTCAGGGCCTGCTCAACGCCCTTGACGTGTCCGTCGGGCAGTGGGTGCGCGTCACCGTCGGCGGTACCCCGCACATCCTGCACATCGTGGGGCGCTGCATCGAGACGGAGGACGACGGACGCGTCATCTCCACCTCGTACAGCACGCTGCACGCCCAGGACGAGCATGTCCTGCCGACCTACTTCAGCCTCGAACTGCGTGGCGGCGCGGACCCGTCGGCCGTCCGGTACGAGTTGACCGCGGCCTCGCACGGCACCCTGGAGGTCCGCGACGCCGTCAGCTCCGTACCCGATCTGTCGCCGGTGCGGGGCGTGATCGTCGTTCTGGTCGGGGTGCTCTCGCTGATCGGGCTGGTGGAACTGTCCACCGCGATCTTCGTCTCCGTACGGGACCACTCCCGGGACCTGCGCGCCTACCGTGCGGTGGGCATGACACCCCAGCAGACCGTCGGGACCATGGTGGCGCAGATCGGCCTGCTCGCCCTCGGCGCCGCGGCCCTGGGCATCGGTCTCGGCATCCCCCTCGCCCAGTGGCTCATCGACCAGCAGAGCGCGGACGGGGGCATCGGCGCGGGCATCGCCGGCCCACCCTCCTGGCAACTGCTCACCATCGTCGCGGTCCTCGCCGTCGGCGGAGCGGTAGCGGCTTCCGTACTACCCGCCACCCGCGCCACGGCCCTCGCCCGCCACCAACTCACCCACCGCGACGGCCCTGGCTGAACAAGGGGGTCGCTGGGCGTGCTGACTGTGCAGCCGCCCGTGCTACTCCGATGGGCCGCTGGGCCGCGGTTCCGTTTCGGGGGCGCTCGTGACCGCCGTCGGGCGTGCCGTGTCGCCGTCCTCGTGGGCCAGCCGGTGTGGCCACCACACCTTCGGGCCCACATCGAGGAACAGGGCCGTCACGAGCACCGAGCGGACGACGAACGTGTCCAGCAGCACGCCGAGCGCCACGGCGAAGCCGATCTCCGCGAAGGCCACCATGGGCAGCGTGCCGAGGGCGGCGAAGGTGCCCGCGAGGACCAGGCCCGCCGAGGTGATGACGGCGCCGGTCGCGGCCAGGCCCGTGACCACGCCGGCGCGGGTGCCCTGGCGGGCCGCCTCCTCGCGGATGCGGGTGGTCAGGAAGATGTTGTAGTCGATGCCGAGGGCCACCAGGAACACGAAGACGAAGAGCGGGAAGTCGGTCGTCTCGCCCGCGTAGTCGAAGAGGTACCGGAAGGCGAGCGCACTGATCCCCAGCGCGGCGGCGAACGACAGCACCACCGTGCCGATCAGCAGGAGCGGCGCGATCAGCGCGCGCAACAGCGCCCCCAGGATCAGCAGCACGACCACGAGCACCAACGGGATGATCAGTACGTTGTCGTGGGTCGTCGCCCTGTCCATGTCCAGCAGGGCCGCCGTGCCGCCGCCGACCTGCGCGTCCGCCTCGGGCACCGCGTGCACGGCGTCCCGTACCCGCTCGACCGTCTCTTTCGCGGTCTCGCTGTCCGCGGGGGCGGTCATGGTGGCCTCGAAGAGGACCCTGCCCTCGTGCTCGGGCTTCGTGCCGGGCGGCAGGCCCAGTGACTCCGGTACGACACCGGGGGTGGCCGCGACCGCCCGGCCCACTCGCTCGGCCTGCGCCCGGTCGCTGACGATGACCAGCGGATCGCCGCTGCCCGCGGGGAAGTAGCGCGCGGATACCTCCTGGCCGACGACCGAGTCCGGCTTGTCGGTGAAGGCGTCGGCGTTGCTGATCCCCTCCGCGCGCATCTGGATCAGGCCCAGCGACAGCAGCGCGAGCACGGCCGCCGTGACGCCCCAGATCACGCGCGGGCGGCGGGCGATACCCCGGCCCATACGGGCCCAGACACCGCGCTCGGTCGGGTCGGGCGAACCGAGGTGCGGGATCACCGGCCAGAAGATCCAGCGGCCGAAGATCACGAGCAGGGCCGGGAAGAGGGTGAGCATCACGATCAGCGCCACCGCGACCCCGATGGCCGCCACCGGGCCGAGGCCGCTCGTCGAGTTCATCTCGGCGGCGAGCAGCACCAGCATGCTCAGGACGACCGTGGCGCCGGACGCGATCACCGCGGGACCCGCCCGGTGCAGGGCCAGTGCCATGGCCTCGTGGCGGTCCTTGTGGCGGCGCAGTTCCTCCCGGTAGCGGGCGACCAGGAGCAGGGCGTAGTCCGTCCCGGCGCCGAACACCAGGACCGTGAGGATGCCCGCGCTCTGTCCGTTGACGGTCAGGCCCGCGTGCTCCGCGAGGAAGTAGATCAGCGCCTGCGCGGTGAACAGCGCGACGACCACCCCGAGCAGCGGGACGATCAGCAGCGTCGGGCTGCGATAGGTGAGCAGCAGCATCACGATGACGACGGCCATCGCCGAGAACAGCAGAGTGGAGTCGATGCCCTCGAAGGCCTCGGAGAAGTCCGCGGACGTACCGCCCGGACCCGTGATGTGCACGGCGAGCCCGCCGCCGCCCCTGCCGACGTCGGCACGGATCGAGTCGACCGCGGGCGCGATCCGCTCCCAGCCCTTCTCGTCCATGGTGATCGGCACCTGGATCTGGGCCGCCCGTGGATCGGCGTCCCGGTCGAAGACCGGGCCCCGGGTCTCCGCCCCGCGGATGCCGTGGTCACGCAGCTCCTTGACCTGGCGCACGTCCTCGGCGATCTGCGCCCGGTCCTGTGCCGTGAGGCCGCCCTCGCGGGCGTACACGACGACCGCCGGGATCTGTTCCGGCCTGAAGTCCTCGGAGATCTGCAGGACTTGAGTCGATTCCGCGGAGCCGGGCAGCCAGGACGCCGCGTCGTTGTCCTGGGCGTCGGTGAGCTTCTGGGCGAACGGTGCCGTGAAAACCAGCAACACCAGCCACAGCGCCACCACGAGCCACTTGGCCCGGCGCCCGCAGACAAGGTGGGCGACGCCCCGCCGCTGCCTCTCCTGTACCTCCGTCATGGCCACCCCCGTAGCCGCCTCTGGAGCCGGTGGGCCGCCCAGCATGGCATGGCCGAACAGGGAGCAACACCCGCAGAAGGGATGAGGCGGTCCCGCGCCCCGTAAGGGGTGCGGGACCGTGACACGTGCGGTTCCGCCGCGCGGGCGCGACCAGCCACAGACGACCCGCGGCTCCCCTCGAACCGTCCCCACCCGAGACCGATGCCGCCCACCCCCCGATGGCATGGCAGTCTTGGGGCATGGCCGTGCAGATCAACCCCAGCATTCTGTCCGCCGACTTCGCACGCCTCGCCGACGAGGCGAAGGCGGTCGAAGGGGCCGACTGGCTCCATGTGGACGTGATGGACAACCATTTCGTCCCGAACCTCACGCTCGGTGTGCCGGTCGTAGAGTCCTTGGCGCGTGCGACGGACACGCCGCTGGACTGCCATCTGATGATCGAGGACGCCGATCGGTGGGCGCCCCAGTACGTAGAAGCGGGTGCCGGTTCCGTCACCTTCCATGTGGAAGCGGCCGCCGCGCCGGTACGGCTCGCCCGCGAGATCCGGGCCAAGGGCGCCCGTGCCTCCATGGCGCTCAAGCCCGCCACGCCCATCGAGCCGTACGAGGATCTCCTCGGCGAACTCGACATGCTGCTGATCATGACGGTCGAGCCCGGCTTCGGTGGCCAGGCTTTTCTCGACATCATGCTTCCGAAGATCCGCCGGACCCGCGAGTTGATCAGCAAGCACGGCCTCGAACTCTGGCTCCAGGTCGACGGCGGGGTCTCGGCCACCACCATCGAGCGCTGCGCCGAGGCCGGGGCCGACGTCTTCGTGGCCGGTTCTGCGGTGTACGGGGCATCGGACCCGGCCCAGGCGGTACGTGCATTGCGCACCCAGGCGGAGGCGGTGACCGCTGACGCGGCCTGGGCGTGCGGCCACTGAGCCACCACGAGACCAAGGGAACGTGAACGCCGCCCATCAGGGCTGATCAAGTACGCCGAATCTGCAAGGATGAACGGCGTATCCAGAGTGTGAACAGCAGTGAGGAGATGGCCGTGTCGGGTATGTCGGCGGGCCGGTCAGCCATGCGGATGGGACCCGCTGAGCTGGTGCAGGCGGCGGCCATGGCCCGCCGCTTCTACCTCGAGGGCAAGTCCAAGATCCAGATCGCCGAGGAGTTCGGCGTCAGCCGCTTCAAGGTGGCCCGGGTCCTGGAGACCGCTCTCGAACGGGATCTGGTGAGGATCGAGATCCGTGTCCCCGCCGAGCTGGACGCGGAGCGCTCCGACGCGCTGCGCGCCCGCTACGGCCTCCGGCACGCCGTCGTGGTCGAGTCCCCGGCCGATGCGGAGGAGTCGCCCGATCCGGAGAACCTCGGTGAAGTGGCGGCCGACCTGCTCGGCGAGCTGGTCGCCGAGGGCGATGTGCTCGGCCTCGCATGGGGCCGGTCCACCATTCACATGGCGGCGGCGCTCGACCGGCTGGCGCCGTGCACGGTCGTGCAGCTGACGGGTGTGTACGACGCCGGTACGGCCGAGCGGGGCTCGGTCGAGGCCGTGCGCCGGGCCGCCCAGGTCTCGGGTGGCGACGCCCACCCGATCTACGCGCCGATGCTGCTGCCGGACGCGGCCACCGCGGCAGCGCTGCGCAACCAGACGGGGATCGCCCGCGCCTTCGAGTACTTCGACAAGGTGACGGTCGCCTGTGTGTCCATCGGCTCCTGGGAGGCGGGCATCTCGACGGTGCACGACATGCTCACCGAGGAGGAGCGCTCCCACTACGCGTCCCTCGGCGTCGCCGCCGAGATGTCGGCCCACCTCTTCGACGCGGAGGGCCGCCGGGTCGGACGGGACCTGGGGGAGCGGTGCATCACGGTCGAGGCCGACCGGCTGCGGCGTATCCCCGAGGTCGTCGCGATCGCCGGCGGACAGCGCAAGGCGGCCGCCATCGACGCGGTGCTCCGCTCCGGCCTGGTCACCAGCCTGGTGACCGACACATCGGCCGCGGACTACCTGATGGCGGCGGGTCCGGCGCCGCGTCCGGCACTGGACCGGGCCGACCCCGACGGGCCCTGACCTGGGCCCTGGCCAAGGCCCTGAGCCTTTCGTGGATCTGGGGCCCGTCGGCGGATCGGCAACGCGCCTCGGGCGACGGCCGTGGCAGCGTCGGCGACAGGCTGCCCCGGCTCCGTGCGCTCGCACGAATGCCTGGACGCACGGACGCACGGACGCACGGACGCACGCGATGATCACTTCGAGTCCTTCAAGGCGGTGCTGAGATGACGGACGACGTGGCGGGCCGACTGGTGGTCACCCTGGACCTCGCCGGAGTCGTGGACAAGGCGGGCTTCATGGAGCGCTGCGTACGGGCCCTCGATCTGCCCGACTGGTTCGGCCGCAACTGGGACGCGCTGGCCGACAGCCTCACCGATCTCTCCGTCTGGCCCGAGGCCGCCGCCGGGCACGGACTGCTGGTCGTCGTCACCGGTTGGCAGGCGTACGCGAAGGCACGGCCGGGCGAGTGGGAGACGGCACAAGAGGTGTTCTCCGAGGCCGTGGACCGCACGCCGCGGCTCTCTGTGGCGCTCGCCCTTGGAGGATCCCACCAGACCCCCTCCCACCTGCCTGGATGATCGGCCCGGGCACCGCCCACCAGTCGACATGGGAGAATGAAGTACGTGCTCTTCCCCCTGGCTGACCTGTCCGGGGGCCACCTCTGATCGACTGGGATGTGCAGCACGTGCGTTTTCTCAATGACATCCAGCCCGCGTACGACCTGACGTACGACGACGTCTTCATGGTGCCGAGCCGCTCCGCGGTCGGTTCGCGGCAGGACGTCGACCTGACTTCCCCCGACGGCAGCGGCACGACCATCCCGCTGGTGGTCGCCAACATGACGGCGATCGCGGGGCGCCGGATGGCCGAGACCGTGGCCCGTCGCGGCGGGCTCGTCGTCATACCGCAGGACATCCCGATCGACGTCGTCACCGAGGTCGTCTCCTGGGTCAAGGGCCGCCATCTCGTGCTCGACACCCCCATCGTGCTGGGTCCCCATCAGACCGTCGCCGACGCGCTGTCGCTGCTGCCGAAGCGCGCGCACAACGCGGGCGTCGTGGTGGACGAGGACGGCAAGCCCGTGGGCGTGGTCACCGACGCCGACCTGAGCGGGGTCGACCGGTTCACCCAGCTGACCGAGGTCATGTCCCGGGACCTGCTGCTGCTCGACGCGGACATCGAGCCGCGCGAGGCCTTCAACACGCTCGACGCCGCAAACCGCCGCTACGCTCCCGCCGTCGACCAGGACGGCCGCCTCGCGGGCATCCTCACCCGCAGGGGCGCCCTGCGCGCCACGCTCTACACGCCGGCCACCGACGCGCACGGCAGGCTGCGCACGGCCGCCGCCGTCGGCATCAACGGCGATGTGGCGGGCAAGGCCAAGCAGTTGCTCGACGCGGGCGTGGACACACTCGTCATCGACACGGCGCACGGCCACCAGGAGTCGATGATCGGCGCGATCAAGACGGTGCGCGCGCTCGACCCGAGGGTGCCGATCGTCGCCGGCAACGTCGTCGCCGCAGAGGGTGTACGTGACCTGATCGAGGCCGGAGCGGACATCGTCAAGGTCGGTGTCGGACCGGGTGCCATGTGCACCACGCGCATGATGACCGGCGTCGGGCGGCCGCAGTTCTCGGCGATCGTCGAGTGCGCCGCCGAGGCGAAGAAGTACGGCAAGCACGTGTGGGCCGACGGTGGAGTGCGGCACCCGCGCGACGTCGCCATGGCGCTGGCCGCGGGCGCGTCGAACGTCATGATCGGGTCCTGGTTCGCCGGTACGTACGAGTCGCCCGGCGATCTGCAGCAGGACGCCGACGGGCGCTTCTACAAGGAGTCGTTCGGCATGGCGTCCTCACGTGCGGTGCGCAACCGCACGTCGGACGAGTCGGCGTACGACCGCGCCCGCAAGGCCCTGTTCGAGGAGGGCATCTCCACCTCCCGCATGTTCCTCGACCCGACCCGCCCGGGCGTCGAGGACCTGATCGACTCGATCATCGCGGGCGTCCGCTCCGCCTGCACCTACGCCGGCGCCCACTCCCTGGAGGAGTTCGCCGAGAAGAGTGTCGTCGGCATCCAGAGCGCCGCGGGTTACGCGGAGGGCAAGCCCCTGCACGCCAGCTGGAACTGAGAAACGGCTCGCGCAACGAACACACGTCGCTCCGCCAGGAACGCAACGATCTTGCGGGGGTACGCAAGGTTGCCGCATTACGCCTGTGAAGGCCGAGATCGTAAGGTCGTGGGCTGTACATAGTGTGGCGGGGACCTCCTGCTCGGCGGTCCCTTCCTTCGGGCCGCCGTGGGGGCCGCGCCGCCCTGACCGGCAGCGATGAAGGAGCCAGCGCGTGCTCGACCCCGGCGCACCCCCACAGTCCCCCCGTGACCCCAGCCGGCCACCCCAGGGCGCCGGACCGCGGCTGATGCGCCGCAAGCCCGTGGAACGGCTGGTCGACGAGGGGGGCCAGGGCGAGGGAGGTTCGCTTCGGCGCTCCCTCGGGCTCTGGCAGCTCACCATGATCAGCATCGGTGCCACCCTGGGCACCGGGATCTTCGTCGTCCTCGGCGAGGCCGTTCCCGAGGCAGGACCCGCCGTCACCGTCTCCTTCGTGATCGCCGGCCTCACCGCGCTGTTCTCGGCCCTCTCCTACGCCGAACTGGCGGGCACCATCCCGGTCGCCGGCTCCTCGTACTCGTATGCGTACGCAACGATGGGCGAACTGATCGCCTGGATCTGCGGCTGGTGTCTCGTCCTGGAGTACGGCGTCTCGGTGGCCGCCGTGGCGGTCGGCTGGGGCGAGTACCTCAACGAGCTGCTCGACGGCACCATCGGGGTCACCATCCCGGACGCGCTCTCCGCGCCGCCCGGTGACGGCGGGGTCTTCAACCTGCCCGCGCTGATCGTCGTGCTGCTCGCGATGGCGTTCCTGCTCGGTGGCGCGCGGGAATCCGCGCGCGCCAACACGATCATGGTCGTGGTGAAGATCGCCGCGCTGCTGCTGTTCTGTGCGATCGGCCTCCAGGGCTTCCGCTCCGGCAACTACGAGAACTTCATGCCGCTCGGCATGGCCGGAGTGAGTGCCGCCGGGGCGACCCTCTTCTTCTCGTACATCGGTTTCGACGCGGCCTCCACGGCCGGCGAAGAGGCCAAGAACGCCCAGCGCGACCTGCCCCGCGCCATCATGCTCTCGCTGATCATCGTGACGGCGCTGTACGTCCTCGTCGCGGCCGTCGCCGTCGGTGCGAAGCCCTGGCAGCGGTTCTCCGGTTCGGAGGCCACGCTCGCCGGGATCATGAAGGACGTCACCGGGCAGAGTTTCTGGGCGACGCTCCTCGCGTTCGGCGCGGTGATCGCCATCGCCAGCGTCGTCCTGACCGTGCTCTACGGCCAGACCCGCATCCTCTTCGCCATGTCCCGCGACGGGCTTGTGCCCAAGGTCTTCTCGCGAGTGCACCCGAAGACGGGTGCGCCTCGCGCCAACACCCTCATCGTGTCCGCCTTCTGCGGTGTCCTCGCCGCCGCGATCCCTCTCGGTCAGCTCGCCGACGCCACCAGCATCGGCACGCTCTTCGCCTTCGCGCTGGTCAATGTCGCGGTCGTGGTGCTGCGGCGTACGCGTCCGGAGATGCCGCGTGCGTTCCGCGTGCCGCTGTCGCCGGTGCTGCCGGCGCTCGGCTTCGGCTTCTGCCTCTGGATGATGGGCAGCCTGGACACCGTCACCTGGGTCGTCTTCGGCGTCTGGATGGCCGTCGGGCTCGTGTTCTACTTCCTGTACGGCTATCGCCGTTCGCGTCTCGCGGCCGAACCGGCCGAGTGAGCGGTCCTCGAAGACCTGAAGAAAAGTGATCCACCCGCAGTGCTGAACGATCTCGACGAACACATAGTGCACGCCCTCGCCGAGGACGCCCGACGCTCCTACGCCGACATCGGCCAGGAGGTCGGGCTGTCGGCGCCCGCGGTGAAGCGGCGCGTGGACAGGCTGCGCGCCACCGGGGCCATCACCGGCTTCACGGTCCGTGTGGACCCGGCCGCGCTCGGCTGGAAGACCGAGGGGTTCGTCGAGATCTACTGCCGTCGCAACACCTCACCCGAGACCATTCAGCGCGGTCTCGAGCGCTACCAGGAAATCGTGGCCGCCTCCACCGTCACCGGCGAGGCCGACGCCGTCGTCCAGGTCTTCGCCTCCGACATGCGGCACTTCGAGCGAGTGCTCGAGCGGATCGCGGGCGAGTCGTTCGTGGAGCGGACCAAGTCCGTGCTGGTGCTGTCCCCGCTGCTGCGCCGCTTCTCGTCGGGTGCACCGACGTAGCGCTCCGCTTTTGGGCCGGTTCGAAGGTGCGGGTCCGTCGTGGCTGGTCGCGCAGTTCCCCGCGCCCTTTGTGGGGCTGCGCCCTTTGCGGGGCTGCCGACCGCCCATATTTTCCCTGGGCCGCGTCGATGGGCCCGGTTACTATCGGTGCCATGGCCTGGCGACATTGATTCACCAGCCGCGCCTCCCGAGGGCCGCCGCGGACGCCCGTAATTCCGGCGTCCGAACTGTCCCTGCGGGAAGGCCTCATGACTCTCACAACCGCGCGTGTGCCCACCAACGGTATCCGGCGGCTGACGGCCACGCTGTACGGCTACGCGTTCCTCGACGACTTCGTCCTGCTCTACCCGGTGTATGCGCTCCTGTTCGCCGACACCGGTCTCCCGGTATGGCAGATCTCCTCCCTCTTCGTCCTGTGGTCACTGACCGGCGTCCTGGTCGAAGTCCCATCCGGCGCCTGGGCCGACGCCGTCTCCCGGCGGATGCTGCTGTGGCTCGGCCCGCTGCTCAGCTCGGTCGGCTTCGCCCTGTGGGTGCTCGTCCCGTCGTACTGGGCGTTCGCCGTCGGCTTCGTGCTCTGGGGTCTCAGGGGAGCGCTCGGCTCCGGCGCGCTGGAGGCGCTGGTGTACGAGGAACTCGACCGGCTCGGCGCGGCCGACCGGTACGCGCGCGTCATGGGCCGTGCCCAGGCGACCGGGCTGATGGGCGTCATGGCGGCGATGGGGCTGGCCGCACCGGTGTTCGCGGTCGGCGGGTACCTGGCCGTGGGGCTGGCCAGCGTGCTGGCCTGCCTGTTGACCGCGGCGGTCGCGGCCCGCTTCCCGGAGCACCGGGACCCGGACGCGGCCACGGCCGGTGCCGGCTGGGCCGCGACACTGCGCGCCGGACTCGCCGAGGCCCGCGGCGACCGGTCCGTACGCGGCGCGCTGCTGCTCGTCCCGGCCGTCACCGCCGTGTGGGGCGCCCTCGACGAGTACACGCCGCTGCTGGTGCGCGACACCGGCGTGCCCGACGGCACCGTTCCCTGGTTACTGCTGCTGATCTGGGCGGGAGCCACTGGCGGTGGTCTGCTGGCCGCTGCGGGGGAGCGCCTCGGCACCACCGGACTGGCCGGGGTGCTCGCGGGCTCCGCGCTCGCCCTGGCCGCGGGCGCGATGGCGGGGACACCGGCCGCCATCGCGTTGGTGGCCCTCGCCTTCGGCGGCTTCCAGCTGGCGAGCGTTCTGGCCGACGCCCGACTGCAGGAGCGCATCACCGGAACCGGCCGGGCCACGCTCACCTCGGTCGCCGGTGTGGGCACCGACCTGACCACCATCACCGTGTACGGCGCGTACGCGGTGATCGGCTCGACCACCGCACACGGCTCCGTCTTCGCCCTGTTCGCGGTGCCGTACCTGGTGACGGCGCTGATACTCGCGGCCCGGGCCCGCCCCTGTGCCTTTTGACGACAGGGCCTGGAAAACAGTCGGCCGCCAGGGGACGACCGCGAAGTCACCCGCTTTCGCATCCCGGGCGGCGACACGGATCCTGTCCGTGGTCCGGTCCCAGGTGGAGCTCATGCGCGCTTCACCGTAAGCGGCTCCCAACCCGTGAGCTGCGACTCCAGGAGGACCCGGCCTGCGACTGAGGGTGCGCAACGAATCGCCGCCCGGCCGCTGAGGCGCGCAACGATTCGTCCGCGGACGCGCAATGAGTCCGCCTTGTCGGTCAGAAGCCGCCGACCGTACCGTCTATGTGGCCCCCCGACTCCCCTTCGCCCCCGGTGAGGAACACGCATGCGCACCGCCCTGCTCCAGAGCTCCGGACGTCCCGGCTCCGTCGCCGCGAACCTCAAGGTTCTCGACGTGGCCGCGGAACGTGCCGCCGCCGCGGGCGCCGGGCTGCTGGTGGCGCCGGAGATGTTCCTGACCGGGTACGCGATCGGTGGGGACGTGCCCCGGCTCGCCGAGTCCGCCGACGGCGAATCCGCCGACGCGGTCGCGGAGATCGCCTCCCGGCACGGCCTCGCCATCGCCTACGGCTACCCCGAGCGCGACACGGACCAGGTCTTCAACTCCGCCCAGCTGATCGCCGCCGACGGCACCCGTCTCGCCAACTACCGCAAGACCCACCTCTTCGGCTGCTTCGAGCGCGACCACTTCACGCCGGGCCAACTGCCCGTCGTCCAGGCCGAGCTGGCCGGCCTCCGCGTCGGCCTCATGATCTGCTACGACGTGGAGTTCCCGGAGAACGTCCGCGCGCACGCGCTCGCCGGCTCCGACCTGCTCGTGGTGCCGACGGCCCAGATGCACCCGTTCCAGTTCGTCGCCGAGTCCGTCGTGCCGGTGCGCGCCTTCGAGAACCAGATGTACGTCGCGTACGTCAACCGGGTCGGCCGGGAAGGGGAGTTCGAGTTCGTCGGGCTCTCGACGCTGGCCGGGCCCGACGGGGTCGCCCGCACCCGCGCCGGCCGCGGCGAGGAGCTCCTCCTCGCCGACGCCGACCCCGTCCTCCTCGCGGCCTCGCGCGAGGCGAACCCGTACCTCGAGGACCGTCGCCCCGGCCTCTACGGGTCCCTTCTCTGAACCCCGCTCAGCCCTCCCCTCCCCAATCTCTTTCGCGCAAGGAGTCCGTACCCCATGACGTCCACCGTGCCCAACGCAGTCGAGCACGCCGGCGAGCAGCGACTGCCGATCACCATGTTCGGTCCGGACTTCCCGTACGCGTACGACGACTTCCTCGCGCACCCCGCGGGCCTGGGCCAGATACCGGCGACCGAGCACGGCACCGAGGTCGCGGTCATCGGCGGCGGACTGTCCGGCATCGTGGCCGCATACGAGCTGATGAAGATGGGCCTCAAGCCCGTGGTCTACGAGGCCGACCGGATCGGCGGCCGCCTGCGGACCGTCGGCTTCGACGGCTGCGACCCGTCCCTGACCGCCGAGATGGGCGCGATGCGCTTCCCGCCCTCCTCCACGGCGCTGCAGCACTACATCGACCTGGTGGGACTCGAGACCCGGCCCTTCCCCAACCCGCTTGCGGAGGTCACGCCTTCGACGGTCGTCGACCTCAAGGGCGAGTCGCACTACGCCGAGACGGTCGACGACCTGCCGCAGGTCTACCGGGACGTGGCGAACGCCTGGAACAAGTGCCTGGAGGAGGGCGCCGACTTCTCCGACATGAACCGGGCCCTGCGCGAGCGCGACATCCCGCGCATCCGTGAGATCTGGTCGCGGCTCGTCGAGAAGCTCGACAACCAGACCTTCTACGGCTTCCTCTGCGACTCCGAGGCCTTCAAGTCCTTCCGTCACCGCGAGATCTTCGGACAGGTCGGCTTCGGGACGGGCGGCTGGGACACGGACTTCCCCAACTCCATCCTGGAGATCCTGCGCGTCGTCTACACCGAGGCGGACGACCACCACCGCGGCATCGTCGGCGGCAGCCAGCAGCTCCCGCTCCGGCTCTGGGAGCGGGAGCCGGAGAAGATCGTGCACTGGGCGTACGGGACGTCGCTCGCGAAGCTGCACGACGACGGGACGCCGAAGCCCGCCGTGACCCGGCTCCACCGCACGTCCGGCAACCGGATCACGGTCACCGACGCGGACGGCGGCATCCGTACGTACCAGGCGGCGATCTTCACGGCCCAGTCCTGGATGCTGCTCTCCAAGATCGCCTGCGACGACGCGCTGTTCCCGATCGACCACTGGACGGCGATCGAGCGGACGCACTACATGGAGTCGTCGAAGCTCTTCGTGCCGGTCGACCGGCCGTTCTGGCTGGACAAGGCCGTCGACGACAAGGGAGATCCGACCGGCCGGGACGTCATGTCGATGACGCTCACCGACCGGATGACGCGGGGGACCTACCTCCTCGACGACGGTCCGGACCGGCCCGCCGTCATCTGCCTCTCCTACACGTGGTGCGACGACAGTCTGAAGTGGCTGCCGCTGTCCGCGAACGAGCGGATGGAGGTCATGCTGAAGTCGCTCGGCGAGATCTACCCGAAGGTCGACATCAGGAAGCACATCATCGGCAACCCGGTGACCGTGTCCTGGGAGAACGAGCCCTACTTCATGGGCGCGTTCAAGGCCAACCTGCCCGGCCACTACCGTTACCAGCGGCGCCTGTTCACGCACTTCATGCAGGACCGGCTGGACGAGGACAAGCGGGGCATCTTCCTCGCGGGCGACGACATCTCCTGGACGGCCGGCTGGGCCGAGGGCGCCGTACAGACCGCGCTGAACGCCGTGTGGGGCGTCATGCACCACCTGGGCGGCGGGACCGACCCGGCCAACCCCGGACCCGGCGACCTCTACGACGAGATCGCACCGGTGGAACTGCCCGAGGACTGAGGCCAGGCCGGGCCCAGGCCGGGCCAGGCCGGGCCAGGCCGGGCGTGGGCCCGGCCGTCCGCAGGCCGAAGGCGCAGCGGCCCGCGTGGTCGCC
>NZ_VBZC01000031.1:90904-119248 GCF_005786655.1 Streptomyces montanus | reverse complement strand
GGGGGAGCCGTGCGGTGCGGCGGGTGTCGGCGGGCGCTCACTCCTCAGGCGTGCGTGGACGCCAGGCGCCGGTCCAACCTCGTGACCGCGGCGCGGAACGCGCGCCCCAGCCCCGGCCGCCCCAGCGTCACGGCGAACCGGAATGCCGCGGTCCCGTCGCCGGCCCAGGTCCACTGCACCCGGGTGCTCGTGCCGTCCGGTGTCAGCCGCCACTCCTCGACGAGGGCTCGCACCCCGGGAGCGTTCGTCTCGTCGACGCGATAGGCGTACACCTCGGCGGGCTGGGACGCGATCACCGTCTCCCGGAAGCGCGTCCCGCCCTTGAGCCGGATCTGCCGCCCGGCGCCGCCCTCGGTCGGCCGGGCCAGCGTCACCGCCGAGAACCACTCCGGCCAGCCCGCCACGTCCTCGGCCAGCGCCCGGAAGACGGCCTCCGGAGGAGCGGTCACCCCTCTCGCGAACACCAGACGCAAAGGAGCGGTCTCGACGAAGTCGAGTCCCACCGGACGCAGTCGGCGAGCCATGGACGAAACCCCCTTCGGCGGTGCGCGGGCGAGGTCACGATAGCTGGCGGACCATCAGATGTCTGTATCGTCCACGGGTTCGCCCGCCACCACCAGACTCCGCAGGTGTTCGGAGATGTCCGCGCGCGCCTCGGCGGGCAGTCCGGCGTCCGTGACCAGGGTGTCGACCTGCTCCAGCGCGGCGAACGAGCTCAGGCCCACCGTTCCCCACTTGGTGTGGTCGGCGACCACGACCACGCGCCGCGCGGACTGGACGAGCCGCCGGTTGGTCTCGGCCTCCGCCAGGTTCGGCGTCGACAGACCCGCCTCGACCGAGATGCCGTGCACCCCCAGGAACAGCAGGTCGAAGTGCAGCGCCCCGATCGCCCGGTCGGCGACAGGACCCACGAGGGAGTCCGACGGAGTGCGCACGCCCCCGGTCAGCACGACCGTGGCCGCGCCCTGCCGCTGTCCCGAGTTCCGCTGTGCCGCGTGGAAGACGTCGGCCACGCGCACCGAGTTGGTCACCACGGTCAGGTCCGGCACGTCCAGGAGCTGATGGGCGAGTGCGTACGTCGTCGTGCCGCCCGACAGGGCGATCGCCGAGCCCGGCGTGACCAGCTCCGCTGCGGCCCGCGCGATGTCCTCCTTGGCGGTCAGCTCCAGACCCGACTTGGCCTCGAAGCCGGGCTCGTGGGTGCTCGCCTCGACCACCGGTACCGCGCCGCCGTGCACCTTCTCCACCGCGCCCTGCCGGGCGAGCGCGTCCAGGTCGCGGCGGACCGTCATGTCGGAGACGCCGAGCTTCCTGGTGAGTTCGTTGACCCGGACGCCGCCGCGCCGCCGGACCTCGTCGAGGATCAGAGCGCGGCGCTGCTCCGCGAGAAGGTTCTGATTCTCACTCACGCCCGCTCCGGTCCTCTCGCCTCGTTCTGTCCGACACGCCCTCGTACCCCCTCCGACGAGCACATTTTCCCGCCTTCGACCCCAAGGAGGTCTCATCCTCGCATGGGTGACCACAGGTCGCGCCACTCCCTGTACCGACGTGCACACGCCACGCGGGCAACAGGGGCCCTCACCGTCACACGGATCGGGGAGATTCCGTGACGAGACGTGCGCACAGCCCCCGAAACCGACATCCTTGTACCTGCGCATGACACATGCCGCATGGCATCACATCGCATCACGGGGGAAGCGAAGACAGTGGAGCCTTCAAAGGAACCTGCCTCGACGGGGGAGGCGACCAGGCCCGAGCAGCGGCCCGCGGCGCCCTACACCGCTCTGGAACTCCTGGTCCACGGCGTCGGTGGCACCACGCCCCAGGGAATGCTGAACGATCCGCGCGTCGTACGGATCACCGGCGACGAGACGGCAGCCGTCTACCGCCGCGTCGACGACGCCGACGCGGAAGCACGCCCCGACGACTACCGCGGCAGACCGGTGCCGGAGGCGTATGTGTGGTGCAACCTCACCTCCGGCAACGGAGCCCGCGCTCTGTGGCTGCTGCTCCTGCCGTTCATGGTGGTCAACCTCGCCCACTGGATGCGGCCCACGGTGCGCGACAGCCGTACGCGGACGGTACGCCTCCACGGCCTGCTCGTCCGCCTGGTGAGCCTCACGCTCACGGTGCTGCTGGTGGCCGCCGCCTGCGAGGTGGCCCTCGACCTGGTCGCCTGGCAGTGCGCGGGCACGCCCGAGTGCGCCGCGGAAAACTCCTGGCTGGGCTTCCTCTCACCTGCCGGCTCCGACGACGGCTGGTGGAGCCGGCCCGGCCGCCGTCTCGCCCTCGCCGCCCTGGCGCCCGCCGCCCTCACCGGCCTCCTGTGGTACCTCTCCCACCGCACCTGGAGCGCGTACGAGTCGCAGCGGCCGATGTCCGACGGGGGCGCCCCCCGCGACGACTCCGACGACACCGGCCGCCCGGCCCTTGGCCGCCCCGGCTTCTGGTACGGGCGCAGGCTGGTGGCCAGGCTGCGCGCCGCCCACACAGCCGCCGGGCTGCTGACGGTCGCCGCCGGGGTCGGTGTCTCCGTCGTCCGTCACGACCGCGAGGACGGCGGGCCGGCAGCCCTGGAAACGCTGGGCCTGCTTCTGATCGCAGCGCTCGTCGTGGGGGCGGTCGTAGTGGTCTGGGTCGTCTGCCACAGGGGCCGCAGCGAGAGACGTCTCGACGGGCAGGTCGACGCGACCTTGGTGCGCTGGCTGCCCCTCGGCTCACTCGCCCTGCTCGCCCTCACCCTCCTGTACGCCGGCTGGTCGCGCCCGGACTGGCAGTCGGGCCACCGGCTGCCGGGCGGCGGGACCTTCGGCGGCATCGCCCTCGTCCAGGGGCTGCTCGTGATCGCCCTGGGCGTGGTGGCCCACCTGCTGTATCGCACCCACCCCGACACCCGCACCGCGATGCGCGGCCTGGCCGGACCCTCCGTCGCGATGCTGGCCTGCGCCCTGGGCGGCGTGATGTCCGGCGGGGTGGCCCAGCGCGTCGCCGACTGGCTCGACGGCACCGAGAAACCGATCGACGGCCCGCCGGTGTTCCTGACCTGGCAGGCGTCCGTCATCCCGCCCCTCATCGTCGTCCTCCTGGCGCTCTTCGGCTGGCTGGCCAGGCGCACGGGGCAGCTCCGCCGCGCCGAGATCGACAAGGTGGGCCTCGACTACCCGTCGGAGCCACAGGACGCCGAGCGCACCCTGCGCATCGCGAGGACACGCGCGATGGCCGCCCTCACCGACCGGGCGCCCCGCATCATCGGCATCATCTCGACCGTCACACTCCTGCTGGGCGCCGTGGCCCTCGTGGGCGCGATGACGACCGACGAGGTGCCCGGCGATGCCGCACAAGGCACGTACGCCTTCGTGGAGGGCGCGGCCGAGACCGCGCAGGCCCTCGGGTCCTGGCTGATCGGTGTCGGCTTCATATTGCTCGTGACCTGGGGCCGCCGCGCCTATCGCGATCCGTCGGCCCGCCGCACGATCGGCATCCTGTGGGACGTCGGTACGTTCTGGCCGCGCGCGGCGCATCCCTTCGCGCCCCCCTGCTACGCCGAGCGCGCCGTGCCCGACCTGACCTGGCGCATGGCCACGTGGACGGGCACCACGGGCGGGCGGCTCGTCATCTCCGGGCACTCCCAGGGCAGCGTCCTCGCGGCGGCCGCGGTCTGGCAGCTCACGCCGTCGGTCCGGAAGCGGGTCGCCCTGCTGACCTACGGTTCGCCCCTGGAACGGCTCTACGGGCGCTGGTTCCCGGCCCACTTCGGGTCCGCCGCGCTGAGCAGCCTGCGCCGCGAGGTCGACTGCTGGCGCAACCTCCACCGGGCCACCGACCCCATCGGCGGGCCCGTCCGGCTGCCCGGCGACTGTGGCCCCCAGGTCGACCGCGAGGCCCTCAAGGATCCTCTGGCATACGGCCGCACCGCGCTGCACCCACTGCCCGCGCCGATCCTGGGGCACTCCGGCTACCAGGCGGACCCGGCGTTCGCGGAAGAGCGGCGACGACTGCTCGCGCGGCTCCGGCCGGACGTACCGGGACCGCGCCCGGAAGGCGGGCCCCCGCCCGATCCGGGCGCGGACGGCGAGCCTCAGGGCAGCTCGGGCAGGTCCTCGGCATAGAGCAGGGTGAGGTCGTCCGTGCTCGGCTCGGCGAGCTGGGCGACCCGCCCCGCATGCTTCTCCACCATCGCCTCGAACGTCTGGCGGGCGGTGCGGCCGTTGCCGAACGCGGGCCCCTTCGGGATCGCCGTGAAGTACTTGAGCAGCGCCTCGCCTGTGCCCGGCGCCAGGTGATACTCGTGCTCCTCGGCCTGCTGCTCCACGATCCGCAGCAGTTCCTCGGGAACGTAGTCGCTGAAGGTGATGGTCCGCGAGAAGCGGGAGGCCACACCCGGGTTGACCCTGAGGAAGCGCTCCATCTCGGCCGTGTACCCCGCGACGATCACCACCACCGCCTCCCGGTGGTCCTCCATCAGCTTCACCAGCGTGTCGATGGCCTCGCGCCCGAAGTCGCGTCCCGAGTCCTCCGGCGAGAGCGCGTAGGCCTCGTCGATGAACAGCACGCCGCCGCGTGCCTTGTCGAAGGCCTCCTGCGTACGGATGGCCGTGGAACCGATGTGCTCACCGACGAGGTCGACCCGGGAGACCTCGACGAGATGGCCCTTCTCCAGGACGCCGAGGGAGGCCAGGATCTCGCCGTACAGCCGGGCGACCGTCGTCTTGCCGGTGCCGGGGGAGCCCGTGAAGACCAGATGGCGCCGGACGGAGGCGGCCTTGAGGCCGGCCTCCTGGCGACGGCGGCCGACCTCGATCATGTCGGTGAGGGCACGCACTTCGCGCTTGACGCTGTCCAGGCCCACCAGCGCGTCGAGTTCACCGAGCACCGCCTTCGACGTGCGCGCGGGCGGCGAGGGTTCCTGGGCGGCGACGAGCGGCTCCTGCTCGGTGGTGCGCTGGCCGGGGATGGCGCCCAGCAGGCCGGGGGACTGGCCGGCCGTCTGCACGGCGGGCTCCTGCGCCGGAGGCCGCACGCCGGCACTCTCGTCGCTCGTACAGTCCTCGACGACGGGTCCACTGCCGGACGCCTGCTCTCCGCCCGCGTCCGCGAACTCGAACCCCCCGCGCGCGCATCGCTCCGTGCGGCACTTCTTGAGCGTCGTACGGCAGCCGTCGATCACATGGAAGCCGTAGCCGCCGCTGCCCGTGACCCGGCAGCCGTGGAAGCTGCCGCGCCCGCCGGCCGACACATAGAAACCGGCCTCCGCGGGCGAGGTGACCGTGCACCGCTCGACGGTGGGGTCGGCGCCCTTGGTCACGATCACACCCGTCTGTGTGCCGTCCACGGTGCAGCCCGACAGGGTGCCGCCGCTGCCGTGGTCCCGGAACCAGGCGCCCGTCGCGGCGTCCCTGATCCGGCAGTCGTCGAGCTGCGCCGTGGCGCCGTCGCTCACCGACACCGCCGTGTTGCGCACCTGCCACAGGTCGCTGTCGACGACGTCGGCGCGCGAGCCGCGGTCGAGCACGAAGAGGGCATCCGGCACGTCGTGCACCCGGCACGAGTCGAGCACAGCGGTCGCGCCGTCGCTCACCCAGACCGCGGGGTAGTCGCCCGTGCTGTCGTGGATCTCGCACTGGTTGGCGTCCACACGGGTGCCGGGATCCCACACCGACAGGCCGTTGCGCCCGAACTGCCGCACCGTGGAGCGGGTCATCGTGAGGACCGAGCGGGAGCGCAGGTCGACCGCGTTCTCCGGGATGTCGTGGATCCGGCAGTCGGCGAGCGTCAGCACGGCGTCCGTGTCGAGCGTGACACCGTCCGCGGTCGTACGGTGCACATCGCAGTCGGTGAGATGAGCCGTCGCCCGTCCGGTGACCTGTACGCCACTGCCTCTGACCTCGTACACCTCGCAGCCGACGGCCTCGAACGCCGAGTGCTCTCCCGTCGCCGACAGGCCCGCACCCGAGGCATGGTGCACCCGGCAGCGCTCCAGGCGCGGGTGGGCGCCACCGCGCACGGAGATGCCCGACTGCCCGGCCGCGACGACCTCGCACTCCTCGAACACCCCGCCCCCGCCGTCCAGTACGGCGATGCCGATGCCCGCCGGATTGTCCACCGCGCACCGCCGTACGGTGGGGCGCGCGCCCCCGCGCACCTCGAGCCCGGCCGCGGAGCGCGTGACGATCCGGATGTCCATGAGCTCCGGCGCGCCCTCCTCGACGAGCACCGCGGGCGCGGCCGTGTCCTGGCCCTCCACGAGCAGGTCCTGGATCAGGGCGGAGGAGCGCACCGTGAGAGGCACTCCGTCAACGGGCGCGATGCGTACGGAACCGGGGGAGCCCTCAGGGCCGCGCAGGGTCACCGTTCGCTGGACGACGAGGTTCTCCCGGTAGGTACCGGGAGCGACGGTGAGCACGTCACCGTCGCCCGCGGCCTCCAGGGCGGCGGCGAGCGATGCGTACTCACCCGTGCGGCGTCGCCACCGTGACGTGCCGGTGTGCGTCACCTGGACCGTGCCCTGTGCCATGGCGCTGTTGTGCCCCCACCTCGTCGTACGCGGTCCTGAGAGGCTGTCATCGATACCCGTCGGATCCGCTGACGGGGATCCAGGACAGCCTCTCACGACGTGCCGAACAGTTCGGCCGGTCCACCGTAGCGTGCGCGGGGAGGGGGAGTTGACCGCAGCGACAGCTGTCAGCTGCCTGTACCGGTCCTGCCCCAGTCCGGGCCCGCCTGCGACCATGCCTGGTCCCAACGGGCGTACCGGCGACGCACCATGCGCCAGACGAGCAGTCGCCGACCGCCTTCCACGAGTCCCGCACAGAGGGCGGCCGCGCCGAATCCGGCCAGAACGGCGTGCGTCGTCGCGGTGGCCGTGTCCAGGGGGCGGCCCATTATTCGGCCGTGGTCGTCGGTCCACACCGTGAACCGGTCACCGGCGTGGGGGGACTTGAGGGCGGCCATGACCGTGCCGTGCTGGGCGGTGCCGTCCGGGCCCGTCCAGTTGGCGAGAACACGGCTGCGGGAGTCGCGCGCCGAGGACGTCTCGGGATCGGGGTCCAAGGGGGTGTTGTCCGCCTTCTTGACGACGGTCGCCTCCACCAGATGGCGGCTCTGCCTCTGCTCCCGTACGGAATCCTGCAGGGCATCCTGGGCAACGGAGCCGATCAGGGTGCCGACGAGGGGCGCAGCGACCAGGATGAGCAGCAGCGCCGCCAGCGCCATCCATGCCTCGACGAGATCGGTCGTGCGGCGCAGCGCGTTGTGACGCCAGTGCCAGAGTCCCCTGATTGCCCGCAATGTCCCGCACCCCCTTCCGTGTCCGTGATAGCCCAGATCGGAGCCGTCCACGCACGGGGCCTGGCAAGAGAGAGCCAAATCACCTCTCCTACCGGCCTTTCATGCATTTCTCATCATGTTCAACGGCCGTGGGCGGGGCCGTGGTTCCCTCCGCGAGGATCCAAGGGGTGTTGTTTGCGTCACCCCCTAGCCGAGGATTCTGACCGGATCTCCCGGGCGCACTGTGCCGAGGGACTCGGGCACCAGGTTCTGCCCGAAGAGCAGTTTGCCGGCGACGCGGCGGTGGCGGCCGAGGGTGCGCAGCGGTTCTCCGCCGCGCTCGGCGGTGTCCTGATCGGTGGTGGTCACGACGCAGCGCCCGCATCCCTTGGCGACCCGGAAGGTGGCCTCGCCGATGGCGATCCGTGACCAGTCGTCCTCCGCCCAGGGCTCCGTGCCGGAGACGACCACGTTCGGCCGGAAGCGGTTCATGGGCAGCGGGCCCTCGTCGGGCCGGTCGCCCTGCCTGATCAGCGAGTTGAGGGCGTCGAGGGAGCCGAGCGTGGTGAGCAGCAGGGGGTAGCCGTCGGCGAAGCTGACGGTCTCGCCCGGGCGCGCGTACTCCGGATCGATGGGCCGGCGGGTGGCCGGGTCGTCCAGATGCACAAGGCGCACTTCGACACCGAGGTAGTCGCTGAACCAGGCGTGCGCCGCGGCGTCGGCGAGGACCCCCTCCACCTTGTCGCGCCATATGTGGACCGTCGTCGTGCCAATAGGATCGGGCACCGGGACGGTCAGCGGTTGACGGCCGGGCCCGGACAGCCGCACTCCACCGCCGGGCAGCAGCTGGGCGGCGGCCAACGCCATGCGCGCATGCGTGCGTTGGGTGACGATCTTGCTCGTCTCGTCGATCAGTACCCAGCGCCGGTCGCCCGCCAGGCCCCACGGCTCCACGACGGCCTCGCGCGGGGCGTGGCCCCGGGCCGCCTTGAGCGGATAGACGTGGATGGAGTGCAGTACCGGCGTCGACATGGGGTCATCCTGCCAGCCGGTACCGACAACCCCGCCGAGACCGGTACCGACCACCCCCGCCGAGCGACGTCAGTACCGGAGAGACCTCAGTGCACGCCCGGGACCTCAGTACCCGCGGTACTGCTGACCGTTGTAGGGATCCTGGTACGGGGCCGGGGCGGGACGCGGCGCCGCCGGGCGCATCGCCTCGTAGCCCGTGCTGCCCGCTACGGGGCGCTGCGGCTGCTGAGTCTGGGTACCTGGGTAGCCCCGCGGTCCGGTGGTCTGTTGGGGGATGTACGGCGCGGCGGCCTGCTGCAGTGGCTGCGGCTGCTGGGCCTGCGGGTAGCCGTACGACGGAGTCTGCGGCGACGGAGCGGCCGGCAGGGCGGGCAGCGCTGCCGGAAGCGCGGGCAGATGGCTGCCCGAGTCGTACGCCGAGGGGACCCGGATCGGCGCGATCTGCGGGGTACCCCGCTCGGCGACGAGCGAGTCGTAGATCGGGGTGTCCGGGAAGGAGGCGGAGTAGTAACCGCCACCGTAGGTGGAGCGGGGGGAGGTCATGGCACATAAGTTAAGCCCACGATGTGCTGGTTGGGGAGACCGATAAGAGGGTTGTTTTCCGTGTCGGCCGTGACGGGGGGTCCCCAATGTGGGTGAACTTGGCAAAAAGGGGCAGCGCGTCACGTTCAGATCACGTAAAAGCCGAGTTCCCGGCGGGTTACCGAGGATTGGCGTAGTGAACTCGTTATAGAGGTCATGGGCCTTCGCCTGTCGGGGGAATAGGTTGGCGAACAACGACTCAACGCATTGAGGCGCGGTCGTCGGGGACGGCGCGGTGACACCTGATGGGGGCAGACATGTCAATGCCTAAAGGATCGAATGTTCCGGTGCCCACGACCGGACTCCGAGTCGAGTTGGGGTGGCGTTCCGGCCAAGGCGTCCCCGACGCGGATGCCTCGGCCCTGTTGCTGGCCTCCGGAAAGGTTCGTTCCGACGACGACTTCGTCTTCTACAACCAGCCGGTCCATTCCTCCGGCGCGGTGCGGCACGAGGGCAAGCGGAACACCGGCGGCCAGGTGAGCGACACGCTGCTCGTCGACCTCGCGCGCGTGGAGCCCGCGATCGAGACGGTGGTGCTCGCCGCCTCTTCGGACGGTGGCACGTTCGGGCAGGTGCCGGGCCTGTACATCCGGGTCCTCGACGCACAACAGGGCACGGAGGTCGCACGCTTCGACAGCGAGGGCGCGACCGTTGAGACGGCCTTCGTACTCGGGGAGTTCTACCGCCGGCAAGGTGCCTGGAAGTTCCGTGCCGTCGGGCAGGGCTACGGCAGCGGTCTGGAAGGGCTGGCCACGGACTTCGGGATCACGGTGGACGAGCCGCAGCAGGCGGCGCAGCCCGCGCCTTCCGCAGCTCCGCCGGCGCCCTCCACGGCCCCGCCCGCGCCGTCAACGTCCCAGACCGCGCCGCCCATGACGCCACCGCCGCCCGCGCCCGTGGCCCCGCCGGTCACGGTGGCGCCGCCGGTGACTCCGCCGCCCGCACCACCGGTGCAGCCCACGGCACCGGTACGCCTGACCAAGGTCACGCTCACCAAGGAAGCCCCGTCGGTCTCGCTCACCAAGCAGGGCGGCACCTCGGGCGCCATGCGCGTGAACCTCAACTGGCAGGTGCGCAAGCAGTTCTCCGGGTGGGGCAGCAAGCTGGGCCGGGCCGTCGCCATGCACGCGGACCTCGACCTCGACCTGTGCGCCCTGTACGAACTCTCCGACGGCAGCAAGGGCGTCGTCCAGGCGCTCGGCAACGCCTACGGGGCGCTGCACCAGCCCCCGTACATCCATCTCGACGGCGACGACCGCACCGGCGCGGTGGCGAGTGGCGAGAACCTCAGCATCAGCCTCGACCACCAAAAGGCCTTCCGCCGCATCCTCATCTTCGTGACGATCTACGAGGGCGCCCGCTCCTTCGCCGACCTGCACGCCACGGTGACCCTTCAACCGTTGCACGGCGCGCCCGTCGACTTCTCGCTCGACGAGTGCACCGTGCCCTCGACGGTCTGCGCGCTCGCCCTCATCACCAACACCGGAAGCGACCTCGTCGTCCAGCGCGAAGCGCGCTACCTGGTCCCCGAGCGCGGCGTGAGCCCGCAGCGCACGGTCGACTACGCCTATGGGTGGGGCATGAACTGGACGCCGGGCCGCAAGTGACCTCCTCCTGACCACTACCGCTACCGCTGTTCCGGCGCCGCGTCGGGGCGTGCGTACGTACGCCCCTTCCAGGCGGCGCCGCGCCCCCTGTAGTGCTGCACCGCGGAATCCACCGTCATGAGGAGGTACAGAAACGCCGTGACCGGGAGCAGCGGAGCGAGCCCGGGCGGCTGCCCGTAGTAGCGGAGCATCGGCAGGTACGTGGCCGTCATCAGCAGCCAGGCGAGCCCGCCCGCCGTCGCCGCGCCCACATTCCCCGAGGCGAGCCCCACGAAGAGCGCCACGGGCGGCACCAAGTACACCAGCGCCAGCCCGGCGACCGTACCGGCCAGCAGCAGGGGGTTGTGCCGCAGTTGGGCGTACGCGCTGCGCGAGACCATGCGCCAGAGGTCGTGCAGCCGCGGGTAGGGGCGCACACTGTCGACCCGTTCGGCGAGCCCCAGCCAGATGTGCCCCCCGGAGCCCTTGACCGCTTTCGCGAGCGCCACGTCGTCGATGACGGCCTGTCGGACGGCGTCCGGAATCCGGGCCTTCTCGGCGGCGTCCGCGCGCAACAGGACGCAGCCGCCCGCCGCGGCCGCCGTCCGGCCCCCCTTCACTGAGATCCAGCGGAACGGATACAGCTGCGCGAAGAAGTACACGAAGGCGGGCACCACCAGCCGCTCCCACACACTCTCCGCCCGCAGTCGGGCCATCTGCGAGACGAGATCGAAGCCCCCGGTGCGGGCCGCGGAGACCAACTCCCGCAGGCTGTCCGGCCCATGCGCGATGTCCGCGTCCGTCAGGAGCAGATACTCGGGTGCACGCGCGCGTGCCAGACCGATTCCGTGCCGGACCGCCCAGAGTTTGCCCGTCCAGCCCGCGGGCGGCTCCCCGGGCGAGTCCACGGTGAGCGGCAGCCCGCCATGCCGCTGGGCCAGCTCCCGGGCGAGCTCCCCGGTGCCGTCCGAACTCCCGTCGTCGATCAGGAACACCTCGGCCCTCCCCGGATAGTCCTGAGCGAGGAGCGACGGAAGGCTGTGCGGCAGCACGGCGGCCTCGTCCCGGGCCGGTACGACGACGCAGACGGACGGCCACTCATCCGGCTCCCGGCGCGGTGGCAGCCGCAGGTCGGTACGCCAGAAGAAACCCTGCCCCAGCAGCAGCCACAGCCACGCGGCGAGCGATCCGGAGGCGCTCCACACAAGGGTGTCCATCCGCCGCAGTCTGCCGCACCACCATGGCCCGTTGAGGCGGATCGTCTATGGTGACCGGGTGAAGATCGCGCTCATGGACTCCGGAATCGGTCTGCTTCCCGCTGCCGCCGCGGTACGCCGTCTGCGTCCCGACGCGGATCTCGTGCTCTCCTCGGACCCCGACGGCATGCCCTGGGGACCGCGCACGGTGGAAGACCTCACGGAGCGGGCCCTGGCCGTCGCCGAGGCCGCCGCCGCGCACCGGCCCGACGCCCTCATCGTCGGCTGCAACACCGCGTCCGTGCACGCCCTGCCAGCCCTGCGAGCCCGCCTCGAACCCGGCCTGCCGGTCATCGGCACGGTCCCGGCGATCAAGCCGGCCGTCGCGAGCGGCGGACCCGTCGCGATCTGGGCGACGCCCGCCACCACCGGCAGTCCCTACCAGCGCAACCTCATCCGTGAGTTCGCCGACGGTGTGGCGGTCACCGAGGTGCCGTGCCCCGGACTCGCCGACGCCGTGGAACAGGCGGACGAGGCGGCGATCGACGCCGCGGTCGCGGCGGCCGCCGCGCTCACCCCCGACGAGGTAAGAGTCGTCGTCCTGGGCTGCACCCATTACGAACTCGTCGCCGAGCGCATCCGCGAGGCGGTGCAGCGCCCCGGCGCCGACCCGCTCGTCATGCATGGCTCCGCCGGCGCCGTGGCCGCGCAGGCCCTGCGCCGGATCGGCGAGCAGGCCGCCCCCGAGGCGCCGGCCGAAGGCACCCTCACGGTGCTGCTCAGCGGAAGCGAGGGGCCGCTGCCCACGGCCGCGCTGACGTACGCGGAGGGCAGGCTGCTGCAGGCGGTCAGCCCCGCGCGCTGAAGCGATGGCCCCGCGCGCCGAAGGTGCGGATCCGCCGCACGAGGGGTTGATCCGAACGACACCCCTTGGCGCCGGACCGGACACCTGCGTCCACCCGGAGCAGTAGCAGGCTGCAACCCGGTGCCCGCGCTGAGGAATCTGAGTACTCTCAATGGCATGAGGGACCACCCCCACGGTGAAACGGGCGCTGCCGACGCCCCGCATCCCGAGGTATGGCACGGCCGGGCGACCAACCGCGTGCAGTGGCTGCTCGCGCTGGGAGGCGCCGCGTGCATGGCGCTGGGCATCGAACTGGCCATCGACTCGGCCTGGACGTCGGGCGTCGCCCCGCTTGCCATGTCCGTGGTCGGCTGCATCGCCGCGGGACTCCTCGTCCTGTTCGGCACGCTGGCGTTCGTGCATGTCGCCGTGAAGGTCGACAAGGACTGCCTCGAAGTCCGCTGCGGCCACATCGGCCTGCCGCGCCGCCGCATCCCGTTCTCACAGATCGCCGATGCTGATTTCGCTCCCCGTGTCACCCCGCGCCAGTGGGGCGGATGGGGTTACCGCTGGCGGCCCGAGAAGGGAACCGCCGTGATCGTCCGGCGCGGTGAGGGCCTCGTGCTCCGCCTCGGCGACGGCCATACGTTCACGGTCACGGTGGACAACGCCGAGGCGGCTGTTCGCGTTATCCGGGCCCGGCTCCGGGCGACCACTCCTGGCACCGCTGTCTGACACCGCCGTCACGGCCCCAGTTGACCACTTCGGGTGCGTCTGCCCTGGTCCACCGCGTTTCCCGGCGTCTCCTCATGCAACGGACTGGCGGTGGCGAGGCCCGCGAGCAGGCCCGCGCCGGCCGTCACCATGGGGAAGCTCAGCGCGTTGCCCACCGCGGCGATCGCGGCCAGCACCGTCAGGGCGGCGCCCGCGGTGAGCGCCACCGGCGTGGGGCGCGGGGCACGCCACAGGGCGTACAGAACCCAGCAGAACACCGCGGCGAGCAGCACCACGCCGACGAGCCCCTGCTCGGCCGCCTGTTGGAACGGCGCGGAGTGCGGCATGCCATCGGGTGACGACGACTGCGTGATCGTCGAGCTCAGCTCCGGGAACCGGCCGGGGCCGACACCGAGCCCCGGTTCCTGGCCGGCCATGTCGAGAGCATCGCGCCACAGCTGGATCCGCTGCGCCGTGAGCCTTCCCTCCAGGGACGAGGCCAGGCCGTCCGGCAGTACGTTCCCGGCGATCGCCCAGGTCCCTCCGGTCACCAGGGCCGCGGCGAGGGCAAGACCCGCGAGCCCCAGGGCGCGCCGCATCCGGTCGGCGGCGAGCGAGCACAGGAGCACCCCCGCACTGGCGAGGAAGCCCGCCGTCGAGCCCAGCACCGTGGCGGTCACCGCGATCCCGGTGGCCAGGAGGCGTAGCGCGAGACGCAGCTTCGGAGGGCGGGCCGCCCAGGCCGCACAGCACGCGGCTCCCGTGGCCAGGGCCAGCAGGGCCGCGATGGCGCCGGCATGCCCTAGGGGGGAAGCGAACTGCGGCCCCGGTGTGGTGTGCGGGGCGGTGATCGCGAGGCCGAGCCCGGCGAGTGCGCCCGCGCAGGGGGCTGCGACGGGCAGGAGGGATCCGCAGATCCGTCCCGAGGCGTAACCGGCGGCCACGGCGAGCACCGCGAGCAGCACTCCTTCTGGCCGGCCGCCGTGCGCCGACGCGGTGATCAAGGACCAGGCCGCGCAGGCGCCGAGCACGATCACGCCGGTCGTGTCCGACACCGTGCGTCTTTCGTGATGTCTGTCGTACGGCGATGCCGGACCGGCCGTCGACGTCATCCCCGCGGATCCCACCCGTCGCCCCCCGACCCCCATGACGGACCCCGAACGGTTGGCCGGATTCGGCCGTACGTGAGGGGCTTCGGCACACGGTAACGGGTGTTGCGCCGGTTTGTGGACGAGTTGCGCAGAAACGATGCGGCGCGCAGGTGAGGTGCCTGACCGGCGGCGGACGGACCGCGCTGTCGGCGTTCAGGTCATCCGCCGTACACTCCCGGAGTGACCGCCACCGCAACATCCGTAGACGAGTCGGAACAGCTCGAACCGCAGGCCCGGCCCGCATCGCGCGGGGTACGGCTGGTGCGACGGTTCCTTCCGGCCGCCGTCGCGGCACTCTCCGGAGTGCTGCTCTACGTCAGTTTTCCGCCGCGCACTCTGTGGTGGCTCGCCCTGCCGGCCTTCGCGGTCCTCGGCTGGTGCCTGCGCGGCCGCACCTGGAAGGCGGGCTTCGGCCTCGGCTACGTCTTCGGCCTCGGCTATCTGCTGCCCCTACTGGTGTGGACCGGTGTGGAGGTCGGACCGGGGCCGTGGCTTGCCCTGGTCGTCATCGAGGCGGTGTTCGTCGCACTCGTCGGCGCGGGTGTCGCGGCGGTGTCGAAGCTGCCGGCCTGGCCCTTGTGGGCGGCCGCTCTGTGGACCGCCGGCGAGGCGGCACGCGCACGCGTGCCGTTCGGGGGTTTCCCCTGGGGCAAGATCGCCTTCGGTCAGGCGGACGGCGTCTTCCTGCCGCTCGCAGCGGTGGGCGGCACTCCCGTGCTCGGGTTCGCGGTCGTCCTGTGCGGCTTCGGGCTGTACGAGATCGTCCGTCAGGTCGTCGAAACGCGGCGCACTCACGCCGTACGACGTTCCGCGGCCGTGGTGGCTGTGCTCAGCGTCGTCGTCCCCGTACTGGGCGCCTTCGCCTCGCGGCCCCTGGTCAGTGACAAGGCGGAGGACGGGACCGCGACCGTCGCCGTCATCCAGGGCAACGTGCCGCGCTTGGGACTCGACTTCAATTCCCAGCGGCGCGCGGTTCTCGACTACCACGCCCGGGAGACCGAGCGCCTGGCCGCGAAGATCAAAGCGGGTGACGTCCCCCAGCCGGACTTCGTGCTGTGGCCGGAGAACTCCTCCGACATCGACCCGTTCGCCAACCCCGACGCTCGCGCCGTGATCGACACGGCCGCCAAGGCGATCGGTGCGCCCGTCTCGATCGGCGGGGTCGTCGCGAAGGACGGCAAGCTCTACAACGAGCAGATCCTCTGGGACCCGGACAAGGGCCCCGTCGACACCTACGACAAGCGTCAGATCCAGCCGTTCGGCGAATTCCTCCCGCTGCGTTCGCTGGTCGGTGCCATCAACAAAGACTGGACGTCCATGGTGCGCCAGGACTTCAGCCGGGGCACCGAGCCGGGCGTGTTCACCATGGCGGGCACCCGGGTCGGGCTCGCGACCTGCTACGAGGCCGCCTTCGACTGGGCCGTGCGTGACACGGTCACCGACGGCGCACAGATCATCTCCGTACCGAGCAACAACGCCACATTCGACCGCAGCGAGATGACCTACCAGCAGCTCGCCATGTCCCGGGTCCGCGCCGTGGAGCACAGCCGGACCGTCACCGTCCCGGTGACCAGCGGCGTCAGCGCCGTGATCATGCCCGATGGGAAGATCACACAGAAGACCGGCATGTTCGTGGCCGACTCACTGGTCCAGGAGGTCCCGCTGCGTTCCTCCGAGACTCCGGCCACGCGTCTCGGCGTGCTTCCCGAAATGGCGCTCCTGCTGGTCGCGGCCGGCGGGCTCGGCTGGGCAGTGATCGCCGGGGCGCGCGGCCGACGCACCGGTGACGCATAGCCGTACCCGGGTCGGACGCCTGTCGTACGCAAGTGGGACGCGCCCGGAATCAACCGGGGTGACGGTGCGGCGCCGTTAGGGTCGCTCCATGGCTACTCCTGACTTCATCCGTACGATCCGGGCCACCGCCGGCCAGCAACTGCTCTGGCTCCCCGGAGTCACCGCCATCGTCCTGGACGACGAGGACAGAGTGCTCCTGGGCCGTCGCTCCGACACCCTCAAGTGGTCGGTGATCGGCGGCATCCCGGACCCGGGCGAGCAGCCGGCGGCCTGCGCCGTGCGCGAGGTCTTCGAGGAGACGGCGGTGCACTGCGTCGCCGAGCGGGTCGTGCTGGTGCAGGCCCTGAGCCCGGTCACCTATGAGAATGGCGACACCTGCCAGTACATGGACATCACCTTCCGCTGCCGGGCCGTCGGCGGTGAAGCACGCGTCAACGACGACGAGTCGGTGGAGGTCGGCTGGTTCAGCGTCGACGCACTGCCCGAGCTGGACGAGTTCGCCCTGTCCCGGATCAAGCAGGCACTCTCCGACGCGCCCACGTGGTTCGACCCCATGACCTGAGTGAGCCCGTCGTCCCCGGGCAGACGCTCGTTGTGCGGACCCCTGTCCGGGGAGGGGCGATCAGGAGATATCTTGATGTCGAGCAATGTTGCAGACGTGGAGCGGAGCACCCGGTGACTGACTCGACCATCATCTATACGCACACTGACGAGGCCCCGGCCCTGGCGACGCATTCGTTCCTGCCGGTGATCCAGGCGTACGCCTCGACGGCCGGGGTCTCCGTGGAGACGCGGGACATCTCCCTGGCGGGGCGGATCATCGCCGGTTTCCCCGAGTACCTCGAGGAGGGCCAGCGCATCGACGACCACCTGGCCGAGCTGGGCGAGCTGGCCAAGACGCCCGAGGCGAACATCATCAAGCTGCCCAACATCTCGGCCTCGATCCCGCAGCTGAAGGCGGCGGTCGCCGAGCTGCAGGAGCAGGGCTACGCGCTGCCGAACTACCCGGACGACCCGAAGACCGACGAGGAGCGCGACATCCGCGCCCGCTACGACAAGGTCAAGGGCAGCGCCGTCAACCCGGTCCTGCGCGAGGGCAACTCCGACCGCCGCGCCCCCGCCTCGGTGAAGAACTACGCCAAGGCCCACCCGCACCGCATGGGCGCCTGGACCGCCGAGTCGAAGACCAACGTGGCCACGATGGGTGTGGACGACTTCCGCTCCACGGAGAAGTCCGTGGCGATCTCCGAGGCCGGCGCACTGCGCATCGAGCTGAAGGGCGACGACGGCTCCACCACCGTCCTGCGCGAGTCCGTACCCGTGCTGGCGGGCGAGGTCGTGGACGCGTCCGTGATGCGGGTCGCCGCGCTGCGTGAGTTCCTGACCGCGCAGATCGCCCAGGCCAAGGCCGACGGCGTGCTGTTCTCCGTGCATCTGAAGGCCACGATGATGAAGGTCTCCGACCCGATCATCTTCGGTCATGTGGTGCGCGCCTTCTTCCCGAAGACGTTCGCGAAGTACGGCGCGACACTTGCGGCGGCCGGTCTGACCCCGAACGACGGGCTCGGCGGCATCTACAAGGGCCTGGAGTCGCTGCCCCAGGGCGCCGAGATCAAGGCCTCCTTCGACGCCGAGCTGGCCGAGGGCCCGGAGCTGGCGATGGTCGACTCCGACCGTGGCATCTCCAACCTGCACGTCCCGTCCGACGTCATCGTCGACGCCTCCATGCCGGCCATGATCCGCACCTCCGGCCACATGTGGGGGCCGGACGGCGAGGAGGCCGACACCCTCGCCGTCCTGCCGGACAGCAGCTACTCGGGCGTCTACCAGGTCGTCATCGACGACTGCCGGGCCAACGGCGCCTTCGACCCGTCGACGATGGGCTCGGTCCCGAACGTCGGTCTGATGGCGCAGAAGGCCGAGGAGTACGGGAGCCACGACAAGACCTTCGAGATCCCCGCCACGGGCACGGTCCGCCTCGTCGACCAGGCAGGCAACGTCGTCCTGGAGCAGACCGTCTCGGCCGGTGACATCTTCCGCGCCTGCCAGACCAAGGACGCCCCGATCAAGGACTGGGTCAAGCTGGCCGTCACCCGCGCCCGCGCGACCGGCGACCCGGCCGTGTTCTGGCTCGACGAGACCCGCGCGCACGACGCCGTCCTCATCGAGAAGGTCCAGCAGTACCTGCCGGAGCACGACACCGAGGGCCTGGACATCAAGATCCTGTCCCCGGTCGAGGCGACCAAGCTCTCGGTGGAGCGCATTCGCCGCGGCGAGAACACCATCTCGGTCACCGGCAACGTGCTGCGTGACTACCTGACCGACCTGTTCCCGATTCTCGAGCTGGGCACCAGCGCCAAGATGCTGTCGGTCGTCCCGCTGATGAACGGCGGCGGCCTGTTCGAGACGGGCGCCGGCGGCTCCGCGCCGAAGCACGTCCAGCAGCTGGTCAAGGAGAACTACCTGCGCTGGGACAGCCTGGGCGAGTTCCTCGCGCTGGCGTCCAGCTTCGAGCACCTCGCGCAGACCACCGGCAACGCGCACGCCCAGGTGCTCGCCGACACCCTCGACCGCGCGACCGCGACGTTCCTGGAGAACGACAAGTCGCCGAGCCGTCGCCTCGGTGGCATCGACAACCGTGGCAGCCACTTCTACCTGGCGCTCTACTGGGCGCAGGAGCTGGCGCGGCAGACCGACGACGCGGAGCTCGGCAAGGCGTTCGCCGCGCTGGCGGAGACGCTGACCGCGCAGGAGCAGACCATCGTCGACGAGCTGCTCGCGGTCCAGGGCTCGCCGACCGACATCGGCGGCTACTACCGGCCGGACGCCGCCAAGGCCTCAGCGGCCATGCGCCCGTCGGCCACCTTCAACCAGGCGCTCGCTTCGCTCGCCTGAGCGCTCGCCTTTCCGCCCCGGTCGGCACACCGCCGGCCGGGGCGGTCCCGTTTCTCAGTTCCGCCCCGCCCCGCGGTACAGGTCCAGCTCTCCCTCGAGCTCGACGGCCAGTACCGTGGCCGCGTCGTCGAGGTCGGCCGCTTCGGGGGCATCGATCCAGGTCACACCTGGTACCGCGTCCAGGCCGCCGGTGACGTGGTGGCCCAGTTCGGTACCCGTGCCCAGGACCGTGACCCGTCGGACGCTGTTGCGCAGCCCGCGCACCGAGACGGAGTCACGCGGCGCGTCGAAGCACACCAGATACAGCGTGCGCCGGTCGGCGGACAGGGTGCTGGGACCGTAGTGGTGCCCGGCGGGCAGCCCGGCGACGGTCCCGTACACCGCGTCGGAGTGCCGCGCGATCCAGGCGCCGAGGCCCTCCAGGCGTTCGATCTGCTCCTCGGGGATCGTCCCGTCCTCCCGGGGGCCGGCGCCGAGCAGCAGATTGCCGCCCATGCCGATCGTCTCGGTGAAGTACCGCACCAGCTGGCGCACCGATTTGAAGTCGCGGTCCTGCGGCCGGAAGCTCCACGAGTCGTTGATCGTGAGACACAGTTCCCACGGGCCGTCCGGGGCCTGGAGCGGGGCGCCCTGCTCCGGCGTGGCGTAGTCGCCGTAGCTGAGCATGCGACCGTTCAGGATGGTGTCCGGACTGCCCTTGTGGATCAGGTCGGCGAGATCGCGCATCCGCCACTGCTCCTCGGTGCGCTCCCACTCGCCGTCGAACCAGAGCACGTCGGGGTGGAAGCGCTCGACGAGCTCGCGGACCTGGCCGTCGCGGTACGCGAGATAGCGCGCCCAGGCCTCCGGGTCCTCCTTGCCGGGCTCGGCGTGCGAGTAGCCGTTGGGCGGCACGATGTGCGGCCCGGGGTGCCTCTCGCTCGCGTAGTCGGGGTGGTTCCAGTCGGAGTGCGAGTAGTAGAGGCCGACCTTGAGGCCCCGCGCGCGCAGCGCGTCGACGAATCCGGTGACGAGGTCGCGGGAGGCCGGGGTGTTCCGGACCACGTCGAGATTGCGGTGGTCGGTGTCCCACAGGGCGACGCCGTCGTGGTGACGGCTGGTGAGCACCGCGTACTTCGCGCCGACGCGGGCGAACAACTCGGCCCAGGCGTCCGGGTCGTAGCGCGACGCGGTGAAGCCGTCGAGCTGTTTCATGTACTGCTCGTGCGTCATCTCGCCTGTGTAGAACGACCAGGACTCGGCCGCTCCGGCCACGGCGTAGACGCCGTAGTGGATGAAGACGCCCAGCTTGGCGTCCGGAAACCAGGGTTGCATCGGCATGCGCACACGCTATGCACGGCCGGCTGACCGACGTGTGGGCGCCGGTCACCCACTACTGGTCCGTTTTCACCATCCGGGGCGCCCTCGCGCTGCGTCGGCCCGGCCCTGGGGCCGTCGTCGGCCAGAAGAGGCCCGCATCGGATGCGGCGCTGCTTCCGGGACGCGGCCACGTACTGGACGCATGTCCGCCCCAACACGGCGGAGCCGCCGGCGCGGCGGGTGGGTTGTGACCGACTCGGGCTGCCCTCTCACGACATCCCCCCATTCCGTGAGCGTTCCGTGATGTGTGGGGCAGGAATGCCATGGCCCGGGGCGGGTACGCGAGCAAAGCGCCCGGGCCGAACGTGTCCCGGGTGGCCTGAAAAACGCCACTACGTCGGGATGTGCCATGGAGTTTCCTTCGAATGAAAGCGCCACGTCGGAGGTCGAGCGCGCACTGAGTGTGCTGGTCGAGAACACCGAGGACGACGCGGCCCTGGACGCACTGGCCGGCAGTGAAGTGCTGGTACCGGTGCCCGACGACGCGGACGACGACACGGCGGCCGATCCCACGACGGTGGCACTGCCCGTCCTGGAGCAGGACGGCGAGACGCCGCTCGTGCCGGTGTTCACGTCGGAGCTGCGGATGGCCGAACTACTGCCGTACGTCTCGCGCTACCGGGTCGTGCCGCTGGGTGCGCTCGCCTCGCAGTGGCCCACCGGGGATCTGTCGCTGACCATCGACGCCAGTTCCCCGCACGGCCTGACGCTCAACTCCGAGGGCGTACGGACCCTTCTGGCGCGTCCGCGCGGCTGAGGCCGACGCACCGAGACAGGCCGGGCCCGGCAGTCCCGGGCCCGGCCTGTCTCGGGCGCCCAGCGCACTGGACGCGCGGAAGGTCGTGACTCACTCGCCGTTCAGCATGCGCGCCAGTACGGCGCGCTGCAGTGGGCGTACCTCGCTGTGCAGGTCGCGGCCCTTCTGAGTGAGCGCGACCCACACCCCGCGGCGGTCCTCCTGGCAGGCGGTGCGTTCGACCAGGCCGTCCTTCTCGAGGCGGCCGATGAGGCGGGACAGCGCGCTCTGGCTCAGATGGACGCGTTCGGCGACGTTCTGGACGCGGCACTGCTCCGTAGAGCCGGCCGGCGTGCTCGACGCGAGGATGTCGAGGACCTCGAAGTCGCTGGCGCCCAGGCCGTGCGGATGCAGTTCGCGGTCGATCTCGCACATCGTGCGCGCATGCACCGCCAGGATGTCCCGCCACCGGTCCTCGAGCCGGGCGCCGAGCTGCTCTGCTGCCATAGATGCACGGTAACAGAAAACAGGGCAATTCTTTACCGTGCAACTAGTGCAGGTGCATGTAAGAGCGGCTCAAGGTGTCGAGGCTCAGGGGGCCTGGACCAGGCCGACGAGATTGCCGTCCGCGTCCTTCACGGAGGCGATCAGTTTGCCGCCGCCGACGTCCTGGACGTCCTTCAGCAGTTCCGCGCCCGCCTCGAGGAGTTCCGCCAGGCTCGTTCTGATGTCGGTGACGCGCCAATAGGGGATCGGTCCCGTCAAACCCTTGGCATGGCCGTTGGGGTCGAGGCCCACTTCCGGTCCACCGGGCCGGAAGCCGACGTAGTACGACTCGTCCGCGTACGGCTCCACTCCCAGAAGCGTGCTGAACAGCGCTTTGGCCCGGGCGAGGTCCTTGACGGGATACGTGATCGTTTCGATGCCTTCGGGCATGACGGTCTCCTCGATGGTCGTGAGATCACCGGCGGTTCTCGCCGGTGATCTCACGCTATGACCGGTCGGCGGGAGTCTGCTTCTCCAATCCTGACCGGTTGCTCCGGAGGTGACAGTTCAGCCGGTGAAGATCTCGACGGCCGACCAGACGGCGAGTCCGAGCATGCACAGTCCGCCGGCCCGCTGGACGGTCTTGAGCGGGACGCGCTTGGCGATCAAACGGCCCGCCAGCAGGGCGAGCGCGGAGACCGACATGAGGGCGGCCGCGGAGCCGATGGCCACGGACGCGACGTCGTTCGTGGCCGCGAGATTGGCGGTGGTGATCTGCGTGAGGTCGCCCCACTCGCTGATGAAGACGGCCATGAAAGCCGTCGTGAAGACGGGCCAGAACCCGGTGACGGCCTTGCCGCCCGCGTCTTCCTCCGCATCCTCCCCGGCGCCGCGCAGCAGCATGAAAGCGCCGAACGCGAAGAGCACGGCCGAGACGGTTTTGACGCTCCAGTCGGGGAGCAGGCCGATGAGACTGCCGGCACCGACGGCGATCGCGACGTGCACGGCGAACGCGGCCGACGTGCCCAACCACACGTACAACGGCCGCATACGGGTGCCCATGGCCAGCGACGCGAACATCGTCTTGTCGGGCAGTTCGGCGAGGAAGATCAGCCCGAAGGCGGTGATGACCGTCAGGGGGTCGAGAGACATCCGGGTGGCTTTCTGTACGGGCCGGGCCTCCGGATCTTCGCGAAACGCCCTCGGCTGGGGCGACGGGAGAACCGATCGGCCCGGCATGACGGGTGCGTCGCACACCGTGCGACGCATCATGCCTGGCCGAAGGTCTCGCCCACCCGTGTGTTCACATCGGGCCCGGCCACCGGGAACCCGTGGGTTCCAGTGTGTCGACGACCGGTTCGCAGAGCTACTCCCCTTCGCGGGGGCCGAGTCTACCGGTCCCGGTACCGGTCGTCCGCGCGGGCCTCGCATGAGCGTGCGATCGAAGGGTAGGCGAAAGACATCCCCGACAGACGGAACCTCTCGCCCGTGGGGTACGGAAGAAAACGCACCGCCATGACCATCAACCCTCCCGACGAAGACACGTCCACCGTCATCGTGCGCGCCCTGGGCGTCCTGGCACACAACGGCCAGGACAGCGACGCGCGGGCTCTGCTGGCCGGGAGCCAGGTGCTGCTGCCCGCCGCCCCCGACCCCATCGACGACACGGACGCCGAGGCCGCGGACGCGGACGCAACGGACGCCGACGCCACGCACGCGGAGGACGCGCTGAAACTGGACCTTCCGCTGACGGGCCGCACCGTGCAGGTCTTCACCTCGGAGGCGCGCATGGCCGAGGTGCTGCCGGACGTCGAGTGCTATCGCCTCGTCCCCCTGGGCCTGCTCCCGGCCCACTGGCCCGACGGCGGCCTCTCGCTCACCATCGACCCCGGTTCGCCGGAGACGCTGACGCTGTCGGTGGACGGCGTGCGATTACTGCTCGGCGAACAGTGAGGCCCTTGAAGCCCTAGAAGCCCTTGAAGCCCTTGAAGCCCTTGAAGCCCCGTGTCTCATGTCGACCGGCGCTTCACCAGCTCCGTCGGCAGTATCACCGCCGCCGGGTCCTCGCCGCTGATCTGGGCGAGGAGTACGCGCACCATCTCCGCACTGATGCGGTCCCAGGGCTGACGGATCGTGGTCAGCTCGGGGCTCGCGGCAGTGGCTGCGGGGGAGTCGTCGAATCCGCCGACCGCGACGTCCTCGGGGACTCTGCGTCCGGACCGCTGGAGCACGGTCAGCACGCCCTGCGCCATCAGGTCGGAGGCGACGAAGACGGCGTCCATGTCCGGCGCCCGGTCGAGGAGCCGTTCGGCGCCCGCCTCACCGCTGGAGCGGCTGTAGTCGCCGGAGACGATGAGCCGTTCGTCGACCTCGATGCCCGCCTCGGTGAGCACCTCCCTATAGCCCGCGAGCCGCTCGACACCGCCCGGTGTGTCCAGCGGACCGGTCACCACGCCGATGCGACGGCGGCCGAGCGACAGCAGATGACGCACCATGTCCCGTGCGCCGTCCCGGTCGTCCGCCGCCACGTAACTGACCTTGGACCCCAGGCCGATGGGCTTGCCGCACGCGACCAGCGGCACCCCCGCCTTCCGCAGCCGTTCGGCGACCGGGTCGCCGGAGTGGCTGGAGACCAGCAGCACTCCGTCGACGTGGCCCGCGGTGATGTATCGCGCTATGCGGCGCCGTTCGTCCTCCGTGCCCGCCACCATCAGCAGCAGCGGAATGTCGTGCGCCGCCAGAGCCTGGGTGCAACCCCGGAGCAGGACGTTGAAGTTGGGGTCCTCGAAGAGCCTCTCCTGCGGTTCGGTGAGCAGGAATCCGATCGAGTCCGAGCGCCCGGTGATCAGTGAGCGGGCGTGCCGGTTCACGACGTAACCCGTCTTGCGGATGGCGGCGTTGACCGCCTCCTGTGCCGAAGGGCTCACGTAGTGCCCGCCGTTGAGTACGCGTGAGACCGTGCCCCGCGACACGCCGGCCTCGCGCGCGACGTCGTGGATCGTCGGCGGCCTGCGCCGGCCACCCGAGTGGTTCATGGTCATGACTTTACGGCTCCGGACAGCAGATCGAGACTCCAGAACCGCTGGATGACCAGGAACAGCGCGATGAGCGGGATGACCGCCAGCAGGGCGCCGGTGATCACGAGCGTGTACAGGGCGGGGGTGTTGGCGCCCTGCTCGAGGAGCGTGAACAGACCGAGTGTGATCGGGAACTTCTCGTCGTCGCTGAGCATGATGTAGGGCAGCAGGAAGTTGTTCCACACCGCCACGAACTGGAACAGGAAGACGGTCACCAGACCGGGGATCATCATCGGCAGCGCGATCCGCGTGAAGATCCGCCACTCACTCGCCCCGTCCATCCGCCCCGCCTCGACGACATCGCCGGGGACGGCCGCCGTGGCGTAGATCCGCGCGAGATACACGCCGTACGGCGAGAGCACCAGGGGCAGCAGCACCGACGCGTACGAATCCGTAAGGTCGGCCTTCGCCAGAAGCAGGTACTGCGGGATCGCCAGGATCACCGGCGGCATGAGCACGCCCGCCAGCAGGATGTTGAACACGGTCTCGCGGCCGCGGAAGCGGTAGATCGCGAGAGCGTAGCCGCTGAGCGCCGAGACAGCCGTCGACAGGAGCGCGCCGAGGCCCGCGTAGAGGGCGGAATTGCCCATCCACCTCCAGTAGACGCCGTCGCGGTAGGCGTTGAGGTCCTTGAGGTTCTCCGCGAAGCCGGTGCCCGGCAGGAACGTGAACGTGGAGAACAGCTCACGGCCGGACTTGGTGGCCGCGATCGCCACCCAGGCCACGGGCAGCAGACAGTAGAGCGCGCCGAGCAGCAGGGTGAGCGTCGGCACGAAGGCGATCCGGCGGCGCGGCGGCGGGCCCTGGGCGGTGCCGGGTGTCGTGTCCGCGGCCGGAGCGGCCTTGCGGACGGCAAGAGAACTCATCGTGCTTCCTCCTGCCTGGTACGGGAGTTCGCGGTGCGCAGGAATCCGAAGGACAGCGCTAGCGTGACGAGGGCGATGATCACGGCCGTGGCGGCCGCCGAGTGGATGTCGCTCTTGCCGAAGGCGTCCTGGTACACCTTCATCAGGGGACTCCAGGTGGTGGAGACGGAGTTGGTGAGCGGCTTGAGGGTGGTCGGTTCGCTGAACACCTGGAGCGTGGCGATGATCGAGAAGAAGAAGGTCAGCACCAGCGAGGGCGCCACCATCGGGATCTTGATCCGCAGGGCGATCTGCAGCGGGGTGGCGCCGTCGAGCTTGGCGGCCTCGTACACCTCGGCCGGGATCGCCCGCAGCGAGGTGTAGATGACGATCATGTTGAAGCCGGTGCCGCCCCAGACGGCGATGTTGGAGAGCGCGAGGTACAGCGGTCCGCCGTCCAGCAGGTCCGGCTGCGGCATGCCCAGCTTGTCGAGCACGAAGTAGAAGGGGCTGACGTCCGGCAGGTACAGGAAGCCCCACAGCAGTGCCGCGACGACGCCGGGAATGGCGTACGGCAGGAAGACCGCGAGCCGGGTGAACGGCGCGAGGCGCACCCGGTCGGTGTCGAGCATCAGCGCGAAGAGCAGGGCGAGGCCGAGCATCACCGGGATCACGATGGCGCCGTACCCGAGCACGCGCAGGGCACCGTGCAGCAGCTCCGAGTCGGTCAGCGCGTCGGTGTAGTTCTCGAGGCCCGCCCAGACCTCGCTGCGGGCCCCCGAGCCGAGGCCGAGGCCCTTGACCTGGACCTTGTGGAGGCTGAGCCAGATCGCGTAGCCGATGGGGAGAGCGAAGAAGAGGGCGAAGAGGATCGTCGCGGGAAGGAGGAAGGCGTACGGGGCCCCCTTGACCCCGTACGACTTCCGGCGTGCGGTGGTCACGGAGCGACCTCGAAGCCCTGCTTCTTGAGGTCGGCGACCGTGTCGTCCTGCATCGTCTTCAGGGCGGCACCGAAGTCCGACTTGTTCTTGGCGGCCGCGCCGAACGCGTCCTTGAAGGTGGTGTACGCGACGTTCACGTTCGGGCCCCACGCGGAGGGAGCGGTGGTCTTCGCGATGTCGGCGGCCTTGGTGTAGAAGTCCGGCTGGTTGGCGAAGAAGGCCGGCGGCTCGGCGAACGCGTCACTGGTCTGCGCGGTCGTGGCGGCGGGGTAGATGCCGCCCTCCTTCGCGAGCGCGGTCAGCGCCTCCGGGTCCGTGTTCAGCCAGGAGGCGAACTTCGCGGCGGCCGCCTTGTGCTGGGAGTCCGTGGTGACGGCGGTGGAGGAGCCGCCCCAGCTGCCGGTCACGGTGTCGCTGTCCGTCCACTGCGGCAGCGGGGCCATGGCCCACTTGCCCTTGGTGTCGGGAGCGGCGGTCGTCAGTGTGCCGGGCGCCCAGACCGCGCTCACCCAGGCGATCTGCTTGCCGGTGTTGAGCGCCTTGTTCCAGGCCGGCGTGTACATCGGCTGGTTGTCGATGGCGCCCTCCTTGACGAGGCCGCCCCAGAAGTCGGCGACCTTCTGCGAGGCCGCGTCGTCGATGCCGACCTTCCACTTGTCGCCCTCGGTGGTCCACCACTTGGCGCCGGCCTGCTGCGCGAGACCGGCGAAGAGGCCGGAGTCGTTGGCGGAGAACGTGGTGAGGTCCGTGTCCGGGGACTTCTTCTTCAGCGCGCGGGCGGTCTCGGCGAACTCGTCCCAGGTCTCCGGGACCTTGAGGCCGTACTTCTCGAAGAGGTCCTGGCGGTAGTAGAACATCATCGGCCCGGAGTCCTGCGGGATCGCGTACACCGCGTCCGAGCCCAGCGTCGTCTGCTGCCAGACGCCCTCGGCGAACTTGTCCTTCACCCCGTCCGCCTCGCCGGCTATGTCGGCGAGCGCGTCATTGCTGACCAGGGTCGGCAGGGCCTGGTACTCGGCCTGGACCAGGTCCGGGGCCTTCTTGGCCTTGTGCGCGGTCAGGATCTTGGTGACGAGCGTGTCACCGGACGCCTGCTTCTTCACGGTGACCGTGATCTGGTCCTTCTTGCCCGGGCCCTTGTTCCACAGGTCGGCGACCTTGTCCATGCCCGGCGTCCAGGACCAGTACGTGAGCGAGACCGGTCCCGAGTCGGCCTTGCTGTCGTCGTCCGAGGAGCCACAGGCGGCGAGTGCGGTGGCACCGAGCGCGACGGCCACCGAGGTGGCCACAAGACGACCGAGCTTCGTGTTTGGCATGGATCTTTCTCCCTGACCTGGGCCTCCGCTCTGCTGCGGCGACCGCGCCATGCTTCTGTGAGCGTTCACAGTAGAGAAACATCCAGGACACTTGTCAATGGTTGTTGCTGTGCGGTTATGTTGGCCTCGCGCCGATCGCGCTGTGTGTGCACGTTCCCAAATGATCGACTCAACGGGAGAGATCCATGCCGGAGACCACCCCCAAGGGCCTCACCAGGCTCGCCTTCGGCGGGGACTACAACCCCGAGCAGTGGCCGGAATCCGTCTGGCACGAAGACGTCAGGCTGATGCGCGAGGCGGGTGTCACCATGGTGAGCGTCGGGATCTTCTCCTGGGCGCTGCTCGAACCCTCACCCCGGGTGTACGCGTTCGGCTGGCTCGACCGACTCCTTGACCTCCTGCACGAACACGGGATCCGCGCCGACCTCGGCACGCCGACCGTGGCGCCGCCGGCCTGGTTCTACCGCGCGCACCCCAAGGCGCTGCCGGTGGCCGCCGACGGGACGCGGTACGAGTTCGGCTCG
>NZ_VBZC01000031.1:0-90894 GCF_005786655.1 Streptomyces montanus | reverse complement strand
ACGCGGCTCGCCACGCGGTACGCCGGCCATCCCGCGCTGGCGATGTGGCATGTGCACAACGAATACGGTGTCCCGGTCTCGGCCTGCTACTGCGAGAGCTGCGCCGCCCACTTCCGCCGCTGGCTCCGGGCGACGTACGAGACGGTCGACGCGGTCAACGAGGCCTGGGGGACCGCGTTCTGGGGCCAGCGGTACGCGGACTTCGACCAGATCAACCCGCCCCGCGTGACTCCCACGGTCGGCAACCCGGCCCAGGCGCTGGACTACAAGCGCTTCGCCGACGCCACCCTGCGCGAGAACTTCGTGACCGAGCGCGACATCCTGCACCGCCTCTCACCCGGCGTACCGGTCACCACGAACTTCATGACCGCTCTCAGCCAGTGCGACTCCATCGACTACTGGGCCTGGGGGAGCGAGGTCGACCTGGTGACCAACGACCACTACCTGATCACCGACGGCCGGCGCACGCATGTGAACCTCGCGATGGCCGCCGACCTCACCCGCTCCGTGGCGGGCGGCGCGCCCTGGCTGCTGCTCGAACACTCCACGTCCGGCATCAACTGGCAGCCCCGCAACCCGGCCAAGGCCCCCGGCCAGATGGCCCGCAACTCCCTCGCCCATGTGGCCCGCGGCTCCGAGGGCGCCCTGTTCTTCCAGTGGCGGCAGTCTCGGCGCGGAGCGGAGAAGTTCCACTCGGCGATGCTGCCGCACGGCGGTACGGACACACGGGTGTGGCGCGAGGTGGTCGAACTCGGCGCGTCCGTCGACTCCTTGAGCGAGATTCGCGGCACCCGAACCGTCGCCGACGCGGCCGTGCTCTGGGACTGGCAGTCCTGGTGGGCGCAGAACCTCCAGTGGCGCCCCAGCGAGGACCACGACGCGCGCGAGCGCGCCGACGCCTTCTACGAAGCCCTCTACGACCGTCACCTCACGGTGGACTTCGCCCACCCCGAAGCCGACTTGTCGCCCTATCCCCTTGTCGTCGTGCCCGCGCTGTATCTGATGACGGAAGCCGCCGGGCGGAATCTGACGGAGTACGTGGAGAACGGCGGAACCCTCGTCGTCTCGTACTTCTCCGGCATCGTCGACGAGCACGACGCCGTGCACGACGGCGCGTACCCGGGACCGCTGCGGGACGTACTCGGCCTGACCGTCGAGGAGTTCTCGCCGCTGCTGCCGGGCGACCATGTCCGCATCACCGGCCCCGAGGGCTCCGAGCTCACCGGCGACGTATGGACCGAGTTCGTGGTGCCGCGTGGTGCGGACACCGTGTGGACGTTCGCCGACGGGCTCGCCACGGGCCGTCCCGCCATCACCCGGCACCGGCTCGGCGAGGGCTCCGCATGGTACGTCGCCACGCGCCTGGCATCCGACGGCCTGGACGCCCTCCTCGGCTGGGCCGCCGACGACGCCCGGATCACACCGCGCGCCGAGCTGCCGCGCGACGTCGAAGTGGTGCGCCGCACCGGCGAGTCCGGCACCTACCTCTTCGCGATCAACCACACCTCGTCGGACACCAAGGTGCCGCTGGAGGCGCACGGCACCGAGCTGCTGACGGGCGAACCCGCCGCGGGCCGCCTCGCGGTACCGGCGGGGGCCGTCCGGGTCGTACGGCTCGACGGCTGAACCGACTCCCTCCGCCCGTGCGAGCCCACGAGCCGCGGGCGGAGGGGCACCCCCCATCCCCACATGTCGAAGGGACGACGGACGACGATGTTCCATCCCAGACGCACCCTCAGAGCCCTGCTGCCACCGCTCGCGGCCGGGCTCGCCCTCGCCGCTCTGCCCGCACCGTCGGCGCAGGCGGCGAGCACGCTCACCAACACCGGCTTCGAGGCGGACGGCGCCGGTGCCGCCACCCCCAGCGGTTGGTCGGAGTACGGTTCCACCGGCGCCTCCTTCAGGGAGTCCGGTGGCCGCAGTGGCAGTTACCGCCTGACGCACTACTCCTCCTCCGCGTACAAGGTGGAGACCTACCAGTACCTCTCCGGGCTGACCAACGGGAACTACACCCTTCGGGCCTGGGTGCGCTCGGGCGGCGGCCAGAAGTCCGCCTACCTGGCGCTCAAGAACTGCGGAAGCGCCGAGCAGCGCACCGACCTGCCGGTCTCCAGCAGCGGGTGGATACGGATCGTCGTCCCCATCAGAGTGACGAACAACCAGTGCACGATCAGCATCAACTCCGACGCCAACGCGGGTAACTGGATCAACGTAGACGATCTGACGTTCACCTCGGGCACGACACCCGGACTGGCCGTCAAGGGATCTGACGTCTCGTCACTCGCCAAGAGCGAGGCCCGGGGCGGCGTCTACCGGACCAGCTCCGGATCGACCGGGGACGCGCTCGCCATCCTCAAGTCCGCCGGGCAGAACTACGCCCGCCTCAAGGTGTGGGTGAACCCGGCCGACGGCTACAACAACAAGGCGCGCGTGCTGGCCATGGCCAAGCGGGTCAAAGCGCAGAGAATGAAGCTGCTCGTCGACTTCCACTACTCGGACACCTGGGCCGACCCCGGCGCCCAGTCCAAGCCGTCCGCCTGGGCCGGCCACTCGTACAGCCAGTTGAAGACGGACGTCTACAACCACACGTACGACGTTCTGAGCGCGCTGAAGGCGCAGGGCACCACGGCCGACATGGTGCAGGTCGGCAACGAGATCAACGGCGGCATGCTCTGGAACGAGGGCTCCACCAACAACTGGTCCCAGCTCGCCGGGCTGCTCAACTCGGGCTACGACGCGGTCAAGGCGGTCAACTCGTCCACGACCGTGGCGCTGCACCTGGCCAAGGGCGGCGATCTCGCGGGCACCCGCTGGTGGTTCGACAACGCGGTCAACAACGGCGTGAAGTTCGACGTCATCGGGCTGTCGTACTACGGCTACTGGCACGGCTCGCTCTACGACTTCCAGACCACCCTCGACGACGCGGCGTCCCGGTACGGCAAGCCCGTATACGTCGCCGAGACGGCCTACCCGTTCCGGCTGGGCAGCGAGGACGCGCACGAGGACATCATCAACACCACCGGTGAGCTGGTGTCCGGGTACCCGGCCTCGACGGCCGGGCAGACCGCCTGGCTGCGGGACATCATGAACATCGTGGAGGCCGTCCCGAACGGCCGCGGACTCGGCGTCTTCTACTGGGAGTCCACCTGGACCGCGGTCAGCGGCAACGGCTGGGACCCGACCGACCCGTCCTCCGGCAACGGCTGGGAGAACCAGGCACTGTTCGGCTACGACGACCGGGCGCTTCCGGCGATGTCGCTGTTCAACCGCCGGTGACACCCTGATACGGAGTCCGCCCACGCACCGCGTGGGCGGGCTTTCCGTCATGTACCGCGGCTAACGCCGACTACCGCCGCTATCGCCGATCATCGCCCCCGCCCCCGCCCTCGGCCCCGCCGTCCGTCCAGAACGGCCGACGCAGCTTGAACTTCTGCAGTTTCCCCGTCGCCGTGCGCGGCAGCGAGTCGACGAAATCGACCCGCTTGGGGGTCTTGAAACCGGCGAGCCGGGTACGGCAGTGGGCGATCAACTCCTCGGCCGTGACACCCGATCCGTCCGTCACGACGAGCGCGGTGACCAGCTCGCCCCATCGGGTGTCGGGGATCCCGATGACGGCCACCTCGCGCACCGCCGGATGCGAGGTGATCACGTCCTCCACCTCGATCGACGACACGTTCTCGCCGCCGGAGATGATGACGTCCTTCTTGCGGTCGGAGATCACCAAGTAGCCCTCGTCGTCGACGTATCCGCCGTCGCCGGTGTGGAACCAGCCGCCCGCCTGCGCCTTCGCCGTCTCCTCGGGCTGGTCCCAGTAGCCGTCCAGGTTGTGGTTCGAGGCGGTGAGTACCTCGCCGTCGACGTCCACGTCCACGCGCACGCCGAGCGCGGGCACGCCTGCCCGCCCGAGTCGGCGGGCGCGTTCGGTGGACTCCAGGTCGTCCCACTCCTCACGTCCGCGGTTGACCGTGACGAGCGGGGAGGTCTCGGTGAGGCCGTAGATCTGGATGAACTCCCAGCCGAGCTCGCCCATCACGCGCTCGATGGTGCGGGTCGGCGGCGGCGCGCCGGCGCAGACGATGCGGACCCGGTCGCGTCCGGGAATCTCGCCGTCCCAGTCGGCCGCCGCGTCGAGCACGGCGTTCAGGACGGCGGGCGCCGCACACATCAGGGTGACACCGTGCCGTTCGACGCGGCGCAGGATCTCGGCGCCGTCGATCTGACGGAGCACGATGTGGCGGCCCCCGACGCCCGTGACGCCGTACGGCATGCCCCAGCCGTTGGCGTGGAACATCGGCAGGGTGTGCAGATAGACGTCACGGTCGCTGATCGTGGTGTGCAGACCGAACACGGTCGCGTTCAGCCACAGATTGCGGTGCGTGAGCTGAACTCCCTTGGGCCGGGCGGTCGTTCCGGATGTGTAGTTGATGCTGGCCGTGGCGTCCTCGGCCGGCTCCGGCCACTCCCGCGGCGCCGTGCCGTGGCGGAACAGCTCCTCGTCGTCATGCCGGCCCCACACGAACTTGTGCTTGACGTCCAGCGTGTCAAGCATGTCCGCGCAGGACGCGTCCGCGTAGACGACGGAGGCGCCCGAGTGCCGGACGATGTAGTCGATCTCCGGCTGAGTGAGGCGGAAGTTGACCGGCACCAGGACGCGCCCCCACCCGGAGACACCGAAGAACGAGGTCAGCAGCCGTGCCGAGTTCTGCGAGACCACCGCGACCCGGCCGCCCACGGGGACGCCGAGATGGTCGAGCCGGGCGGCCTGCGCACGGGCCAGCGCCGCCAGCTCCCGGTAGGTGAGCTCTCCCAGGCTCGGTCCTGGCTGCTCCGGTTCGTCCACGACGGCGACGCGGTCCGGATACACATGGGCCGCGCGGTCGAGGAAGTCACGGACGGTCAACGGGTAGTACACGACAGCACCTCCGGGTCGGTGTTCCTACGTATGTACCTCAGTCGTCACCGGAGGTACGTACCCCCGCCGTCACCGCGACGCGCGCGCCGCCGCCCGTCGCTCCAGGATCGTGAGCACCCGCTCGCCCCAGCGGATGTTCTCCGACTCGAAGGCGATACCGCCCAGCAGGGTGAGATACGGGCCCACCCGCTCGGCCTCGGCAAAGAACTCCTCCTCGCCGCGTCCGTCCAGCAGCCGGAGCCGCAGGCGCTCGTACCGGGCCAGCTTCGCCCGGGACCACTCGACGCGTTCCTCGACGGACGCCCGTACGGCCGCTTCGTCGCCCTCGTCCACGGCCTGCAGCTTGACCAGCAGCTCGTCGCGGATCGCGGTGGGCCGGGGCGGCTCGGCGGTGAAGTCGCGCAGCGCGCGCCGGCCTGCCTCCGTCAGTGCGAAGAGCCGCTTGTCCGGCCTGCGCTCCTGCCGTACGACCCTGGCCTCGACCAGCCCCTCGGATGCCATGCGGTCCAGCTCGCGGTAGAGCTGCTGGGGCGTCGCCATCCAGAAGTTGGCCACAGACGCGTCGAAGTTCTTCGCCAGGTCGTAGCCGGACGCCTCGCCGTCGAGCAGTGAGGCCAACAGGGCGTTGCGCAGTGCCATGCGGAGAGCGTACTCTCCGACACACCTAATCAACAAATTGACTATGAGGAGTGTAATGAACCCCTTCCGTAAGGCGGTCGAGGACGGCGATCACGGGGCAGTCGTCGACCTGCTCGCCGAGGACGTCGTGTTCACCAGCCCGGTGGTCTTCAAGCCGTACGCCGGAAAGGCCATCACCGCCGCGATCCTGGGCGCCGTCATGCGTGTCTTCGAGGACTTCCGGTACGTCCGGGAGATCGCCGACGCTGACGGCCGCGACCTGGTCCTCGTCTTCGAAGCGCGCGTCGGGGACCGGGAGATCCAGGGCTGCGACCTCCTGCACTTCGACGAGGACGGCCGGATCGACGACCTCATGGTCATGGTCCGTCCGCTGTCGGCCGCCCAGGCACTCCAGCAGGCGATGGCGGCCCAGTTCGACCGCATCGCGCAGGAGGCGGCGGGCGCCTGATCAGCCTGCGGAGTTAGCCTGATCTCCTGCCGCGACCAGGAGAGGCACGCCCATGACAGCTCCCCACTCAGAGCAGGTGGACGGACCCGGGGAACTTCGCGTGTCCGCCCCGCGGCCGTCGGTGTGGCGCGGGCAGGGTCCGGTCGTGGCGGTGGTCGCGGCCGGCGGCGCGCTCGGCGCGAGCGCCCGGTACGCGGCCTCGCTGATCTGGCCCGCGCAGACGGGCGCGTTCCCCTGGGCGACGTTCTGGGTCAACGTCTCCGGGTGTGCCGTGATCGGTGTCTTCATGGTCGTGATCACTGACGTGTGGGCGGCCCATCGGCTGGTCCGCCCCTTCTTCGGCACCGGTGTGCTCGGCGGCTTCACCACCTTCTCGACGTATGCCGTCGACATCCAGAAGCTGGTCGACGCGGGCCGTCCCCGGGCCGGCCTCGGATATCTCGCCGCGACCCTCGTCGGCGCGCTCGCGGCGGTATGGCTCGCGGTGACGGCGACGCGCCGGGTACTGGAATGGAGACGGCGATGACCAGGCTCACCGGCGCGGCACTGCGCCTGACGATCTTCATCGGCGAGAACGACACCTGGCACCGCAAGCCGCTGTACTCGCAGATCGTGCACCGGGCGCGCGAGGCGGGGCTCGCGGGCGCGAGCGTGTTCCGGGGCATCGAGGGATTCGGCGCGTCCTCACTGATCCACACCTCGCGGCTGCTGTCGCTGAGTGAGGACCTGCCCGTGGCCGTCGTCATCGTGGACACGGAGGAACGTGTGCGCGCCTTTCTGCCGGAGCTCGACGAGCTGGTGGGGGAGGGGCTGGTGATGCTCGACGACTGTGAGGTCATCCGGTACATCGGACGCGAGGAAGGCAAGAAGTCCTCGTGAACTGGCTGTTGGTGATCGCCGGCGGAATGGTCGGCGCACCCCTGCGTTATCTCACCGACCGGGCGGTGCAGTCCCGGCACGACACGGTCTTTCCCTGGGGCACCTTGACCGTGAACGTCGTCGGCAGTCTGATCCTGGGCGCGCTGACCGGTGCTGCCGCGGCGGGAGCGGCCTCCTCGCACCTCCAGTTGCTGCTCGGCACCGGCCTGTGCGGGGCGCTCACCACTTACTCGACGTTCTCGTACGAGACCCTACGGCTGGCCGAGGACGGGGCCCGTCTCTACGCCGCCGCCAATGTGACCGCGAGCGTGGTCGCGGGGCTCGGCGCGGCATTTGCCGGGGTTTCGATCGCTGAAGCCCTGTGGGCGTAGTCCGCAGGTCCGGGCTCCTGGTCGCCGGAGTGCTCTGAGAAGGCGGGGGCCGGCGGGTTGCCCGTGAACCCTTGACAGTCACCTCCCATTCCCCCCAGGATCACCTGCGTGAACCTGTCAGACAGCCAGACAGGTGGCTCGATGCCGCGTCGCGTCAGTGCGATGGAAGCGGTGCTCAGTCATCTGCGCAGTGCGATCGAGCGTGGCGAGTACGCCGTCGGGGACAAGCTGCCCTCCGAGGCGGAGCTGTGCCGGAGTCTCGAGGTGAGCCGGCCCGTGCTGCGGGAGGCTCTGCGGGCCCTGCAGACGATGGGCCTGACCGTCTCCCGTACCGGCAAGGGCACGTTCGTCGTCTCCACCGGGCCGGTCGTGGACCCCACCTTCGGTGACTACGCGGCCAGCGACCTCATAGAGGTCCGGCGCCATGTCGAGATCCCCGTCGCGGGCTACGCCGCCGTGCGCCGCACGCCCGAGGACCTCGACCACCTCGCCCACCTGCTCGACCGGATGGAGCGCGAGACCGACACCACCGCCTGGGTGGCCATGGACACGCTCTTCCACCTCGCCGTCGCGCAGGCCGCGCAGAACCCGGTCTTCCGGCGCGTGATCGAGGAGATTCGCGACGCGCTGGCCCGCCAGTCGGCGTTCCTCAACGAACTCGGCGGCCGACGCGAGCAGTCCAATCGCGAACACCGGGCCATCGTCGAGGCGTTGATCGACCGCAGCGCGCATGACGCCACCGAGGCCATGTCCCACCACCTCGACCGTGTCGAGACGACCCTCACCGCGATCGTGCGCCCCGAGGGTCTTGACAGCCCCGAAAACACGAACACCCCCACAGAAGGCGAGACCCCGGCGTGAGTGAGCAGTCCCTCCACGAAGAGCTAAGTAAGCCGGCCAGTCACGTGGACGCCGGAGACGAGGGGTACAGCAAGTCCCTGAAGTCCCGGCACGTCAACATGATTGCCATTGGCGGCGCGATAGGCACCGGACTCTTCCTCGGTGCCGGCGGCCGCCTCGCCGACGCCGGTCCTTCGCTCTTCATCGCGTACGCCGTCTGCGGCATCTTCGCCTTCCTCGTCGTCAGAGCCCTCGGTGAACTCGTCCTGTACCGGCCGTCGTCCGGCGCCTTCGTGTCGTACGCCCGGGAGTTCCTCGGTGAGAAGGGCGCGTACACCGCGGGCTGGATGTACTTCCTGAACTGGGCGACCACCGGCATCGCCGACATCACCGCGGTCGCCACCTACACCCACTACTGGGGGATGTTCTCCGACATCCCGCAGTGGGTGATCGCGCTCATCGCGCTCGCCGTGGTGCTCACCGTGAACCTCATCTCGGTGAAGATCTTCGGCGAACTGGAGTTCTGGTTCGCGATCATCAAGGTCGGCGCGCTGGTCGCCTTCATGCTCATCGGAATCTTCCTGCTGGTCACTCAGCAGCCCGTGGACGGGACCACCCCGGGTCCCTCGCTGATCACCGACAACGGCGGCATCTTCCCCAACGGCCTGCTGCCGATGCTGCTGATCGTCCAGGGCGTCGTCTTCGCGTACGCCTCCGTCGAGCTGGTCGGTGTCGCGGCGGGCGAGACGGAGAACCCCGAGAAGGTCATGCCGAAGGCCATCAACTCCATCATGTGGCGCGTCGGTCTCTTCTACGTCGGCTCGGTACTGCTGCTGTCGATGCTGCTGCCCTGGAACAAGTACACCGCCGGGGAAAGCCCGTTCGTCACCGTGCTCTCCAACGTCGGCATCCCGGCCGCGGGCGGTGTGATGAACCTGGTCGTGATGACCGCCGCCATGTCCAGCCTCAACTCCGGGCTCTACTCGACCGGCCGCATCCTGCGCTCCATGGCGATGTCCGGCTCGGCGCCGAAGTTCACCTCCGTGATGAGCCGCAGCCAGGTCCCGTACGGCGGGATCCTGCTCACCAGCGGGATCTGTGTGCTCGGTGTCGGCCTGAACTTCGTCGTCCCCGCGGACGCCTTCGAGATCGTGCTGAACTTCGCGGCCATCGGCATCCTCGCCACCTGGGGCATGATCATGATCAGTCACCTGGTGTTCTGGCGCAAGACGCAGGACGGGCAGTTGGAGCGGCCGAGCTACCGGCTGCCGGGCTCGCCCTGGACGGAGCTCGTCACGCTGTTCTTCCTCGCCTCCGTGCTCGTGCTGATGTACGCCGACGGGGGACCGGGACGTACGACGGTGCTCTGTCTGCCGATCATCGTGGCGGCGCTGGTGGCGGGTTGGTACGGGGTGCGCGGCCGGGTGGCGGCCGTACGAAAGTCGGGGGTGGACGCTTGAGCCTCAACACGCTTGCCGAGTACGGCAGTTCACTCGCAGAGGCGCCCGCTGTACGCGAACCGCTGCACGCGCCCGTGGCTCATCTCGTGCGCAGCGGTGTCATCGAGGGCATCCACTACGGCTCGGTCGTCGTACTCGGCGCCGACGGAGACGTGGAACTGCAGATCGGCGACATCGAGGCGGCCTTCTATCCGCGCTCGGCGCTCAAGCCCGTACAGGCCGTGGCGCTGCTGCGGGCCGGGCTGCCGCTCGAAGGGGAGCTGCTCGCGCTCACCGCGGCCAGCCACTCCGGCGAGGAACGGCATCTCGCCGGAACCCGGCGGATCCTGGAGCTGGCCGGGCTCGCCGAGGACGACCTGCGCAACGTGCCGGACCTGCCCTTCGACCCCGTCGTCCGGGACGACTGGATCCGCGCGGGGCGGCTGCCGTCCCGGCTCGCCCAGAACTGCTCGGGCAAGCACGCGGCGATGGTGTACACGGCGCTGCTGAACGGCTGGTCGCTCGACGACTACCTCGATCCCGCGCATCCGCTCCAGCAGGCGATCGCGGAGCTCGTCGAGGACCTCACCGGGCAGGCGGTCGCGCATGTGTCCGTCGACGGCTGCGGGGCGCCCCTGTTCTCCGTTTCGCTGCACGGGCTCGCGCGCGCCGCGGCCCGGATAACCACCGCCCCGCCCGGCACCCCCGAAGCGCGCGTGGCCGACGCGATGCGCGAGCACGCCGAGATGGCGTCCGGAACGGGGCGCGACGTGGCCGCGCTGATGCGGGCCGTGCCGGGGCTGCTCACCAAGGACGGCTTCGAAGGCGTACACGTCGCGGCGCTCCCTGACGGCCGTGCCATCGCCGTGAAGATCGCCGACGGGGCGGACCGGGCCCGTGTGCCCGTGGTCGCGGCCGCCCTCGCGCGCTGCGGCGTCGACCCGGACGCGCTCGCCGAGTTCGTTCAAGCGCCGTTGCTCGGGGGTGGCGCGGTGGTCGGGAGCATCCGGCCGGCCCGTGCACTCGAACCGCTCCCGCAGGTCTGATCGTCCCCACCCTCAGAGAGAAGAGGTCGCAGTCACATGACCCTCCGCAGAGAGCACGACCTGCTCGGCGACCGCGACGTGCCCACCGAGGCGTACTGGGGGATCCACTCCCTGCGCGCCAAGGAGAACTTCCCCATCACGGGCACCTCCATCTCCGCCTACCCGCACCTCATCGTCGCCCTGGCCGCCGTCAAGGAGGCTGCCGCCCGCGCCAACGAGGAACTCGGCCTGCTGGAGCCCCGCAAGGCGGCGGCCATTATCGAGGCCTGCCGGGAGATCCGAGACGGGAAGCTGCACGACCAGTTCGTCGTCGACGTGATCCAGGGCGGCGCGGGGACCTCGACGAACATGAACGCCAACGAGGTCGTGGCCAACCGGGCGTTGGAACTGCTCGGCCACCCCAAGGGCGCGTACGAGTTCCTGCACCCGAACGAGGACGTCAACCTCGGCCAGTCGACCAACGACGTCTACCCGACCGCCGTCAACGTCGCCACGGTCTTCGCCGTGCGCGGCCTGCTCCAGGCGATGGCGGTACTGCAGGACGCCTTCGCCGCCAAGGCCGTCGAGTTCCGCGACGTGCTGAAGATGGGGCGTACGCAGCTGCAGGACGCGGTGCCGATGACGCTCGGTCAGGAGTTCTCGGCGTACGCGGTGATGCTGGAGGAGGACCGCAGCCGGCTCGCCGAAGCCGTCGAGCTGATCCACGAGATCAACCTGGGCGCGACGGCGATCGGCACCGGGCTCAACGCGCCCGCCGGGTACGCCGAGGCCGCGCGCCGGCACCTCGCGGACATCACCGGGCTGCCGCTGGTCACCGCGGTCAACCTCGTCGAGGCCACGCAGGACTGCGGGGCCTTCGTCCAGATGTCCGGGGTGCTGAAGCGGATCGCGGTGAAGCTCTCGAAGAGCTGCAACGATCTGCGGCTGCTGTCGTCCGGGCCGCGCGCGGGTCTGAACGAGATCAACCTGCCGCCGGTCCAGGCGGGTTCGAGCATCATGCCCGGCAAGGTGAACCCGGTGATTCCGGAGGTGGTCAACCAGGTCGCCTTCGAGGTGATCGGCAACGACGTCACCATCACGATGGCCGCCGAGGCGGGACAGCTCCAGCTCAACGCCTTCGAGCCGATCATCCTGCACGCGCTGTCGGAAAGCCTCACGCATCTGCGCGCCGCCTGCCTGACGCTCGCCGAGCGCTGCGTCGCCGGGATCACGGCCAACGAGGACGTGCTGCGCGAAGCCGTCGAGAACTCCATCGGGCTGGTGACCGCGCTCAACCCGCACATCGGGTACGAGGCGGCCACCGGCATCGCGAAGGAGGCCCTCGCCACCGGTCGAGGCGTGGCCGAACTCGTCCTCGAGAAGGGCCTGTTGCCCGCCGACCGGTTGGCCGCCCTGCTGCGGCCGGAGGTGCTGGCGGGTTCACGGGCCGGCTGAGTCGCGCGGGTGCCCGTGGTGCGCAAGGGTCGGGCGCACGATGATGGCGCGGGCACCCGTGCTCACCCATCGGTCTGCGTGAGGGACCGGTGTCGCGCTTCGCGGGGATTGCGGCCCCGCGGCGGTCGGCCTGGCGGCGGGAGTCCGCGTCGGCCAACGGCGGCTGCGGCACAGGCTGCGCGCCTGGTGCGCTTCGCGGGGTTCGTGCTCTTGCGCTGTGCGGGGGCTGGTGTCGGGTTGTGTGGGCCGTGGCTCTGCGGCGCGTGCCGGCCGCGCGCCAGGGGGAAGGTGTCTGGCCCGGGTGCCTGTGCGGCTCGATGGCGGCAGGCGCCTCGTGATGCTCGCGCCCCGGTGCCGTGCGGCGGCGCCGCACCGGCACTGCCGGCGGCGGCACCGGCGGGCCTTTGCGTTTCACGGAGCCGGTGGCAGGCTGCGTCGGGGCAGGCGTGGGCTTCGCGGGGCGTACGCTCTCGCACCCCGCCGGTATCGGTGCGGCTGCGGAGGCGCGCGCCGCGCTTCCCGGATTGGCGGCTCGGAGCGGTATCGGCTCTCTGGGATCGCACTCGGCCCCGAGGCCGAGCGGCAGAATGGTGATCATGGCAGAGGTTTCGTCGTCCCCGACCTTTCAACCGGTCCTCGAACGCATCGCGGCCGAGATCGAGAACACGCCCGGGCGTGGCCGATCCGCCGACTACATCCCGGCGCTCGCCGCGCGCGACCCGCGCCGGTTCGGCATGGCCGTCGCGGAACCGGACGGCACGGTGTACGGGGTGGGGGACTGGCGGCAGCCGTTCTCCGCCCAGTCCATCACGAAGGTCTTCACTCTCGCGCTCGTTCTGGCGGGCCAGGGCGACTCCCTGTGGGAGCACGTCGGCCGCGAGCCCTCCGGCAACGCCTTCAATTCGCTGGTGCAGTTGGAGTACGAGAACGGCATCCCGCGCAACCCGTTCATCAACGCGGGCGCGCTCGTCGTCACCGACCGCCTCCAGACCCAGACCGGCGACGCGGCCGGCGCCCTCCTCGGCTTCCTGCGCGCGGAGAGCGGCAACGCACACCTCGCCATCAACAAGGACGTCGCCGCCTCCGAGTCCGCCCACGGCGACCGCAACGCCGCGCTCGGCCACTTCATGGCGGCGTACGGAAACATCGACAACCCGGTCCCGGTCCTCCTCGACCAGTACTTCCACCAGTGCTCCATCGAGGCCTCCTGCGCCGACCTCGCCCTCGCCACCAGCTTCCTGGCCCGTCACGGCATCCGCTCCGACGGCACACGCCTGCTGACCCGCAGTCAGGCCAAGCAGATCAACGCGATCATGCTCACCTGCGGCACCTATGACGCGGCGGGCGAGTTCGCGTACCGGGTCGGTCTGCCCGGCAAGAGCGGCGTCGGCGGCGGGATCATCGCCGTTGTGCCCGGCCGCTGCACCCTGTGCGTGTGGAGCCCTGGCCTGGACGAACGGGGTAACTCGGTGGCCGGCCTCGCGGCCCTGGACCGCTTCACGACGCTGACGGGAGTGTCGGTGTTCTGACGGTCGGCCCACGACGTCCCACGCGGCGGACGCCGCCCGGTAACACGGCGGACATGCTGTGGCTGCCGCTCAGAGGGAAGTGCGTCGCTTTCCGGCCACCCGGCGTTGACAGGCTGCCCGAGTGTTGGCCATGGGTTTCTCCGTCGATGTGCGTCGTTGCCAGTTGCTCGGGCTCGCGGGTTCGGGCTTTCTCGTGGCGGGAGGCAAGGCGGCCGGTGCCCTGCCGGTGCGCGAGCTGCCATCCCCGGCGTCGGGACAGGCGGCCCTCGGCCTGGTCGGCGTGTACTTCGGGCTGGTGCTGCTCATAGCCGCCTGGGCTCTGTTGGGGCGGGTGCTCCGAGGACCCGAGCCGCCGAGTCCGCGGCAGCTGCTCGTGGTGCTCGCGGTGTGGGCCACACCGTTACTGGTCGCCCCGCCGCTGTTCAGCCGGGATGTCTACAGCTATCTGGCGCAGGGCGCCATGGTCGACGCACACATCGATGTCTACACGTACGGGCCCGCGCGGCTCGGCGGGCCCCTCGCCGACGAGGTGGCGCCCGTGTGGCAGCAGACGGCGACGCCGTACGGTCCCGTCTTCCTCGCCGTCGCCTCCTCGCTGTCCGCTCTCACGCGGGGCGAGGTGCCGGCCGGGCTGTTCGGGATGCGGGTCGTCGCACTGCTCGGAGTGGCGCTGATGGCGGCGGCGCTGCCGAGACTGGCCCGGCACAGCGGCGCCGACCCGGCCGCCGCGCTGTGGCTCGGCGCGCTCAACCCGCTTGTGCTGCTGCACCTCGTCGCGGGAGCGCACAACGACGCCATCATGCTCGGGCTGCTCGGGGCCGGCCTGGTGGCGGCGCTCGGCCGGTGGCCCATCCTGGGCGCCGTGCTCGTCACGCTCGCCGCCCTGGTCAAAGTGCCTGCCGTGCTGGGCCTCGCGGCCGTCGTGGCACTCCAGGCGCGAGCGGGCAGAGGGGTGTGGAAGGCGACCCTGACGACCACGGCGGTCGCTCTCGCCACGACCGTCGCGGCAACGGCCGTCGCCGGTACGGGGTATGGCTGGACCGGTGCGCTGAAGACGCCTGTCTCCCCGCACAACTGGTCGCCCACGAGTGTTCTCGGCCGGGCCACCGCATCCGTTCTCCAGGACCTCGGCAGCGGCCTCGCCCCGCTCGCCCTGCCCGCCTGGCACGCCCTCGGCCTCGCTGCCACTGCCGTCGCCCTGCTCGTCATATGGCTGCGCCGCCCCACCCCCAGCCCCGTCTACGCACTGGGACTCAGCCTGGCCGCGGTGGCCTTTCTGGGTCCGGCGGTCCGTCCCTGGTACGCGCTGTGGGGACTGTTCCTCATCGCCGCGGCCGCGCCCAGCACCTCGGTACGGCACCGGGCCGCAGCCGTGACCGGGGTCCTCGCGCTCGCGGTCCTGCCCAGCGGAGACCCGCCGGACGTCGAGCAGTTGGTGCTGGCCGTGTCGGGCGGGGTGCTCGCGGTGATCGTGCTCTGGCAGGCCCGTCAGACGCGTCAGACGTCGAACGCACCGGTGTTGGAGCAGACCGCATGAGACTTCCGCGTACCGACCGCGGGCGACTGCTGTGCGTGCTCCTGCTCGCCACCGCCGTGGCCCTGTTCACCGCCACGGTGCCGCTGCTGCGGAACTGGTTCGACCTGCGCGTGTACTACGGCGCCGTCGACGCCTGGATCCACCACGGTGGCCGCATCTACGACTACCGGGTGCCGGGGACGACGTACGGATTCACGTATCCGCCGTTCGCGGCGGTCACCATGCTGCCGATGGCGCTGTGTGGACTGCACACCGCGATCGCCGTCGGGCTGCTGCTCAACCTCGCGGCGACCGCCGTCGTCCTGCGCATCCTGGCCCCGCTCGGGCTCATGCGGCACGGCTGGTTCGGCTGCGCCGTGGTCGTCTGTCTGCTCGCCCTGCTGGAACCGGTCCGCGACACCTTCAGCTTCGGCCAGGTCAACCTCGTGCTGCTGGCCCTGGTACTCGGCGACGCCTGGCTGCTGTCCACCGGCCGTGGCCGGTGGGCGGGCGTCGGCATCGGGCTCGCCGCCGCGATCAAACTCACGCCCGCGATCTTCATCGTCCTGCTGCTGCTCGCCCGGCGCCCGCGCGCCGCCGGCATCGCCACGGCCGTCGCCGCGGCCGCCACCGCCCTCGCGGCCTGGACCGCGCCGGGCGCCTCCCGCTTCTACTGGACCGAGGCGGTCTGGGACACCACCCGCATCGGCCGCCTCGCCTATGTCTCCAACCAGTCGCTGCAAGGCGTGCTGGCCCGGCTCGCCGAACCCGCCGAACCGAGCCGTGCCGCCTGGCTGTTGGTCGCTCTCGCCGTGCTGGGCATCTGGGCATGGCGCGCGCGCCGCGCAGCCGCCGACGACGACCTGCTGGGCGCCTTCGCCCTCACCGGACTCGCCGCCTGCCTCGTCAGCCCGATCACCTGGGTGCACCATCTCGTGTGGCTGCTGCCGTCGCTGGCGATCCTGACCGAGTCAGGTCTCCGGCGACGGCGGCTGCTCTGGGCGGTGGGCGTGCTGTACGTGCTGCTGTGCAGCAGCGTGGTGTGGCTGTGGTTCGACGACGCGTCCGGTGTCGACGGGTTCCTCGGGAGTAACACGTACGTGTGGATCACCCTCGGTCTGCTGCTCGGGCTGCCCGTCGGTCAGTCCCAGGTGAACCGACCGCGGAGGAGCCTCAGGACCAGCGCCACGGCCCCCGCACCCAGACCGGCCGCGCCCGCGACCGCCCCGGCATCCGTCCACGAGGCATAGCTCGCACCGACCGCCGCGGTCGCCGGCCGCGCGGTCGCGGTCGGGCCCGCCTGCGCCATGGCGCGCGGGGGGTCGAGCGATGCCACGGGGTCGACGCGCCCGGCGGCCCGGAAACCCCAGTCGAGCAGCGAGCGCGTTTCTTCGTAGACGGCGAAGTGCTCGTTCGACTGAGGGTTCATCACCGTGACGACGAGGGTGCGTCCGCCGCGGCGCGCGGCGGCGACCAGTGTGTTGCCCGCGTGGGAGGTGTAGCCGTTCTTGACGCCGAGGAGTCCCGGATAGGGTTCGACTCCGTCGGCCCCGGTGAGCAGGCGATTGGTGTTCTGGATCGCGAAGGGCCGCCCATCGCCCGGGAACTTCGCCTCCACCGTGGCGCAGTACCCGGCGAAGTCCGGATTGCGCAGCCCGGCCCGCCCGAACACCGCCAGGTCGTACGCCGAAGAAACCTGCCCGGGCGCGTCGTAGCCGTCGGGCGAGACGACCCGCGTGTCGCGGGCACCGAGCGCACGGGCCTTGGCCTGCATCTGGACTGCTGTCGCACGCCAGCCACCGTTCATCGCCGCCAGCACGTGCACGGCGTCGTTGCCGGAGTTCAGGAAGACGCCCCGCCACAGATCGGACGCGCGGTAGGTGTTGCCCGCCGCGACCCCGACCCGGCTGCTTCCGTCGCCGACCCCCGCCAACTCCCGCTCCGTGACGGTGTGCCGGACCGCCGCGGGCATCACCGGCAGCACGGTGAGGGCGAAGAGGGTCTTCAAGGTGCTGGCGGGCGGCAACTTGAGGTGCGCGTTGTGCGCGGCCAGCACGTCACCGGTGCCCGCGTCGGCGACCAGCCATGACCGCGCGGAGACATTCCTGGGCACCTTGGGCGCTCCGGCCCGCGGATGGACGTGCGTTCCGGGCCGGTACAGCGCCGACGGCGGGGAGTCCGAGGGGCTCGGTGGGAGCGGCGAGGCCTGCGGGACCGACTCGACGCCGGTGTGCGCGACGGCCGCTTCGGCGTCTGCGGCCGCTTCGGCTCCGGTGCGGGCCAGGGCAGGGCTCGGCGCGAGGGCCAACGCACCGACCACACAAGCGGCGGAGCAACAGCGGGCCGTGCGGGATGAAAATCCGATAGTCATATCGCAAACGTAGGAACGCGCAGGTCACATCGCCGGGTGTCAGGGCCGAGTGGCGGCATCGAGCACCCGGATGCCGCAAGCGGCCGGCCCTGTCGACGGCGCGGGCCGCCCGGGCCACTGGGCGCGGCTACTGGGCGCCGGGCACCGTCGACTGGACCTGTCGAAGGAACGCCGCGTTGTCCGGGGTCTGCCGCATCCTGTCCAGCAGGGATTCGAGTCCGGCCTGCGCGTCCCCGCGGGAGTGCAGGGCGCGCCGCAGCGCTCGTACGGCTGTCAACTCACCCGAGGGGACCAGCAGTTCTTCGCGGCGGGTGCCGGACGGTGTGATGTCGACGGCCGGATAGGTCCGCCGGGCCGCGAGCGCGCGGTCCAGGCGCAGCTCCATGTTGCCCGTGCTCTTGAGCTCCTCGAAGTAGAAGTCGTCGGCGCGGGAGCCGGTCTCCACCAGGGCCGTGGCGAGGATGGTGAGGGAGCCGCCCTCCTCGGTGAGGCGCGCGGCACCGAAGAGCCGCTTGGGACCGTGCAGCGCGGCGGCGTCGACACCGCCGCTGAGGGTACGGCCGCCCGCGGCGGCCGCGTTGTTGTGCGCCCTGCACAGCCGGGTCAGCGAATCCAGGAGGATCACGACGTCCTGGCCCGCCTCGACGAGCCGCTTGGCACGCTCCACGGCCAGTTCGGCGAGCGCGATGTGCTGCTTCGGCCCCCGGTCGAAGGTCGAGGCGAGCACCTCACCGCGCACGGAGCGCCGCATGTCGGTCACTTCCTCCGGGCGCTCGTCGAGAAGTACCACCATCAGATGGCACTCGGGGTGGTTGCCGGCGACCGCGGCGGCCAGTTGCTGGAGCAGCACCGTCTTGCCGGTCTTCGGCGGGGCGACGATCAGGCCGCGCTGGCCCTTGCCGATCGGTGCGACCAGATCGATGACCCGCGTGGTCAGACCGCCCGCCGGATGCTCGAGCCGCAGCCGCTCGCGCGGGTGCAACGGGGTGAGGTCATGGAAGTGCGGGCGGCCGCGCAGCTCTTCGGGCGTGCGGCCGCCCACGCGCTCGATCTCGGTCAGCGCACGCTGCCGGCCGCGTACGCCTTCGATGAGATCTCCCTTGCGCAGGCCGTATCGGCGCACCAGCGCGGGGGAGACCTGGAGGTCGGTGGGCTCGGGCAGGCAGCTCTCGGTCCGCAGGTGGCCCTGCCCGTTGGAGGTGATGTCGAGTACGCCGGTGGCCCGCTCCTGCGTGAGCGAGGCGGGAGGACGTTCGAGTGTGGTGGTCATGTGTGGGAGTCCTTTCAGGGACGAGGTCATGAGGTCATGAGAGAGGGAGGGGAGGGGCCGGGAAGGCGGCATGGTCACGCCCCGGTACGGCGGAGACATCACCCTCGCGCACGCCGGACGGAAATCGCCCAAAGCCGTACGTCAGAAGGTGATGCTGAGAAGCTGCTTCGCCGGTCAAGAGAAGACCGCGGATCAGCTGAGTGAGGTGAAACCGGCACTGGCGCCCGAGAAGGGGCGTACACAAGTGCTGAGGTGACTGTACCACTGTCTGCCGCGTCGGGCGGCTCATATATCGTCACCCGAAGTATCGAGGCCCGTGGGCCGAGGGCTCGCACAGTCGAGGGAGTGGGACATGAGCAAGCCGTCGACCGCCGCGACGCCACAGGAGTTGCAGCGGCGGCTGGGGGTGCTCGACGCGGTCGTGATCGGTCTCGGGTCGATGATCGGCGCGGGTATCTTCGCCGCGCTCGCTCCGGCCGCCCGCGCGGCCGGGTCCGGTCTCTTGGTCGGCCTGGCCCTGGCAGCGGTGGTCGCCTACTGCAACGCCACGTCCTCGGCCCGACTGGCCGCCCGCTACCCGGCCTCCGGCGGTACCTATGTCTACGGCCGCGAGCGGCTCGGTGACTTCTGGGGCTACCTGGCGGGCTGGAGTTTCGTGGTCGGCAAGACCGCCTCGTGCGCGGCGATGGCGCTGACCGTCGGCTCGTACGTCTGGCCCGGTCAGGCCCACGCGGTCGCGGTCGCCGCGGTGGTGGCGCTGACCGCGGTGAACTATGCCGGGGTGCAGAAGTCCGCCTGGCTCACCCGCGCTGTCGTCGCCGTGGTCCTGGCCGTGCTCGCCGCCGTGGTCGTCGCCTCCCTCACCTCCGCCGAGGCGGACGCCGCCCGGCTGGAGATCGGCTCGGACGCCACGGTGGGCGGGGTGCTCCAGGCGGCGGGCCTGCTCTTCTTCGCCTTCGCCGGATACGCGCGGATCGCCACCCTCGGGGAGGAGGTCCGCGACCCATCGCGCACCATCCCCCGCGCCATCCCGCTCGCGCTCGGCATCACCCTGGCCGTCTACGCCGTCGTCGCCATCGCAGTCCTGGCGGTGCTGGGACCGCAGCGACTGGCGGACGCGACCGCGCCGCTGTCGGACGCCGGACGGGCCGTGGGCGCCGACTGGCTCGTGCCGGTGGTCCGGGTCGGAGCCGCCGTGGCCGCACTCGGCTCGTTGCTCGCGCTGATCCTCGGTGTCTCCCGGACGACCCTGGCCATGGCGCGCGACCGCCACCTGCCGCACGTACTGGCCGCCGTCCACCCGAAGTTCAAGGTGCCGCACCATGCCGAACTCGCGGTCGGCGCCGCCGTGGCCGTGCTCGCCGCGACGGCTGACGTGCGCGGGGCGATCGGTTTCTCCTCCTTCGGCGTTCTCGCGTACTACGCCATCGCCAACGCCTCGGCCTGGACTCTCAGCCCCGACGAGGGGCGTCCGGCGCGGGCCGTTCCGCTGCTCGGACTGGGCGGCTGCCTGGTGCTCGCGTTCGCCCTTCCCCTCTCCTCGGTGGTTTCCGGCGCGGTGGTGCTGGTGGCCGGTGCCGCCGCCTATGGCATCCGCCGCAGGGTGACCGCCCATCGGGGACGGTAACGCCCGCGCCAGGGCCACATGGGGGACGGGCGCTGCCGCCCGGGCTCATCGGTTGCGCGCCTCGGAGCCCGGAACGGTCAGCGGGTGAGGAAGAAGATCAGAGCCGGTCGAGGATGCTCTGGAGCTGCTTGACCTCGGCCGACTGGCCCTTGACGACGTCGTCGGCCAGCTGCTTGGCGTCGGCGTTCTTGCCGTTCTTCTGCTCGTCCTTGGCCATGCTGATCGCGCCGTTGTGGTGGTCGATCATCATGTCCGCGAACATCCTGTCGAACTCCTTGCCCTTCATGGACTTGAGCTCCTTCATGTCCCCGTCGGACATCATGCCGTCGCCGCCGTGGTCCATCCCGGGCATGGCCTCCGTCCCGGCCGGCTTGCCCCAGGACGTCAGCCATCCCTTCATCGTCTTGATCTCGGGGTCCTGAGCCTTTTCGATCTTCGCCGCCACGTCCTTGACCTCCGAGTCGGAGGCGCGGCCGTCGGCCAGCTCGGCCATGTCCAGGGCCTGTTCGTGGTGCGGGATCATCATCTGCGCGAACATGGCGTCCGCGTCGTTGAAGTCCTCGGCGGCAGCGCTCTTCCCCGAGCCGGCCGTTTCCTTGGCCGACGCCTTGCCGCTGCCGTGGTCCATGCCGCTCATGTCGTCGCCGCCACAGGCGGAGAGCAGCAGGGCTCCCACCGCGACGGCGCCCACGGCCGCGATACGGCGGGCGGGCTTGCGGGGCGACGACTGGCGGGCGGGGCGGCGGCCGGGCTCGTGGCGCTGGGCACGCGTGAAGGCAGTCATGGTCGATTCACCTCATGTGTCTGTTCTTCTGGCTGTTTTGGCGTACGCGAGACCGCGGGATCGCGCGTGAAAGCGCGCCCGCGAGGGCGTCTCGGCCTACAGCCGAAGGACCGACAACTGGGTGAGATCGGGGCCGCGCGGCGGAGGGTTGGGCCGCGGGAATGCGGCGACCTGGGCGAGAAGGTTCGCCAGCCAGTCGGGTTGGCGGGCGAGAGCCGAGCGCACGAGCGCGGCGAGCACCCAGGCGCCGAGCAGGACGGCCACGCACAGCGACAGCATGTCCATCGCCATGACGGGCACATCGGCGGACGACGAGTGTGCGGGGGCCGTTGTGTGCTCCGCCCTCATGGGGGCCTGAGCGGCGGCAGGTTCATCGCTCCCGGCAGCCGAGTGCACGCTCGCCGGTGCATGGGATGCCGTGCTCATCTCATCGGCATGAGAGTCGTCGGGGTGTCCCAACGTGTGCATGATGAACACGCCGAGCGCGAGCACGACGACGAGCAGCAGGTGCCCCAGGGCGCCTGCTGTTCGAACGCATCGGCTCACGTTCAATGCCCGACCTTCCGGATCGGCGGCTACTGATCTCCGCCTTCCGACGGTACCCACATATCGGGGAGCCCGCTGGATCGGGGTCAATTGGGGGCGTACGGCGGCTCAGTGGAGCAGCAGGCCGCTGCGTCGTCTGGTTCGTGCGTGCCGTTTACGAATGGTCGTGCCGTCCCGCGGTGCGCAGTGCCTTGCGCAGGGCGCCGACCTCCTCGGGAGACATCTGCTCGACGAAGTGGGCGAGGGCAGCGGGCCGGTCCTCGCTCGCGCCGAGTGCCTCCTCCATCAACGCGGCCGAGTACTGCTCGCGCGTGCGGACCGGTGTGTACACCCAGGCGCGGCCCTGCTTCCCGCGCAGCAGCCAGCCCTTGTTGTAGAGGATGTTCGCCACCGTCATCACGGTGGTGTAGGCAAGCGGCCGCTGCGTGTTGATGTCGTCGACGACCTCCCGCACCGTCGCCGGCCGGTTCCATCGCCACAGGCGGTCCATGATCTCCGCCTCGAGTTCCCCCAGCCGCCGCATGGTCGCTCCCGGTCCCTTATTCACCTCGATACGCAGGCCCAATAGTAGGACGTGGCTTCGAAGGAGCGATGAAGGGTTGCGAGCGGACGGGCGGCGCAGAGCGACCCATCCCCGTCGGTCCGCCTTCCGCGAGCGGGGCGGTGGAGCATGCCAAATCTTGCTCAACTGTCCTAAGGACTTGCTAATTTTAGCAATTCTTGACATCGTCACTGGTTGTCGTCCTTGGTCCCGGGCGGCCCGCTGTTGTGCGATGCCCGTCTGGCTCGGGTCGCACGCAAAGATGGGTCGTATGTCTTCGACGGGTGGGTGGATGCGACGGGCCGAGGTTGGGCAGGGGCAGCCGTTGAGGCCGCGGTCCTGTGCCGGGGAGGGGGTGGCACAGTGACCGCGCCCCTGTACCAACTGAAGGCCGAGTTCTTCAAAACGCTGGGGCATCCCGCCCGTATCCGCGTCCTCGAACTGCTGAGCGAGCGCGAGCATTCCGTCGCCGAGATGTTGCCCGAGGTGGGGATCGAGCCCGCGCATCTGTCGCAGCAACTGGCGGTGCTGCGCCGGGCGAACCTGGTCGTGACCCGCAAGGAGGGCTCGACCGTGTACTACTCGATGGCCACTCCGCATGTGGCGGAGCTGCTCAGGGTCGCGCGGGCGATCCTGACCGGAGTCCTGGCCGGGCAGGCGGAATTGCTCGCCGACCTGCGGGCCACACAGACGCAGACCCAACCACCGTCGTCTCCTGGCGTCCCTTGACGGCACCCGGTGTGGGTGGCGCACAGCGTCCGCGCCTCGCATCCACCGCCCCCGCCCCCCCGCCCCCCGGCGCCGTCGTCGCGCAAGCCCGGCGCAGGCAGGAGTAGAAAAAGAGCAGAGGACGGTGAGGATGATGGAGCTGCCCCTGGTCGTGGGCGTCGACGGATCCGAGGCCGGTATGCGTGCCGTGGACTGGGCGGCGGACGAGGCTGCTCTGCACGGGATACCGCTGCGCCTGGTGTACGCCTCTTTGTGGGCGCGGTACGAGGGCGCGGCGCTCGCCGAAGGACTGGGCGCGTCCTCCGAGCGGAAACTGCCCGACGACATCGTCGAGGTCGCCGCGGGCCGCGCCCACCGTCGCGAGGCGGACCTGAAGGTCGCCACCGAGGTGCTGCGCGAGGAGCCGGTGCCCGCTCTGCTGCGCGCGGGCCGCAACGCGTCCGCGCTGGTCGTCGGGTCGCGCGGCCGCAGCGGCATCGCGGACTTGCTGCTCGGCTCGGTCGGCCTCGCGGTCGCCGCCCGGGCCCACTGCCCGGTGATCGTGCTGCGCGGCAGCCACGACAACCAGGCCAGGACCGGGATACGGCAGCGCATCGCGCTGGGCGTCGGCGGGGAACCGCACCACTCGGCGGCCGTGCGCTTCGCGTTCCGGGAGGCGGAGGAACGGCGCGTCCCGTTGGAAGCCGTACGAGCCTGGCGCTGCCCCGCGCACGAGAATGTCGGCCATCCCCTGCTCGCCGGAGAACCCGCCCGTCTCCACGAGGAGCGGGCCGCACAGACCCTGGAGGCGGCGCTGCTCGACGCCGCCACCGACCACCCGTCGGTGGAACTGCACCGGCGCACGGTCGAAGGAACCGCCCGCAGGGTGCTCCTCGACGCCTCGGCCCACGCGGATCTGCTGGTCGTCGGGGCGCGGCGACGCCACGGGCACTTCGGGCTCCAGCTCGGCCGGGTCGCCGACACGGTCCTGCACCACTCCGCCTGCCCCGTCGCCGTCGTACCCCAGCCGACGCGGACGCCGTGACACGTCCCCGAGGCTCTGGCCAAGGGCGGCTCAGAGCCTCGCCGCGTGATCGGGCACGTACGTCTGCAGGTCACGCGGTGGGCGCTCATAGCCGGTCGACGCCGGCCGGTCCGGCAGCTCGAGCACCGGCGGCGGCACCTCGTGGTAGGGCACGGAGTCGAGCAGATGAGCGATCATGTTCAGCCTGGCCCGGCGTTTGTCGTCGCTCTCGACGACGAACCACGGCGCCTCCCGGATATCGGTGTGCACCATCATCTCGTCCTTCGCCCGGGAGTACGCCTCCCAGCGGGTGATCGACTCCAGGTCCATCTGGGAGAGCTTCCAGCGCTTCGTCGGATCCTCCATCCGGCGCCGGAACCGCTCCTGCTGCGCCGCGTCGCTCACCGAGAACCAGTACTTGCGCAGCAGGATCCCCTCCTCCACCAGCATCCGCTCGAAGATCGGGCACTGGCGCAGAAACAGCTGGTACTCCTCCTTCGTACAGAAACCCATGACGTGCTCGACACCGGCGCGGTTGTACCAGCTGCGGTCGAACAGCACGATCTCCCCGGCGGCCGGCAGATGCTCGACGTACCGCTGGAAATACCACTGCGTGCGTTCACGTTCCGTCGGCTTGGGGAGGGCCGCGATCCGGGCGACCCGAGGGTTGAGGTGCTCCGCGACCCGCTTGATGGTGCCGCCCTTGCCGGCCGCGTCCCGGCCCTCGAACACGACGACGAGCCGGGCGCCCTCGACACGGACCCATTCCTGGAGCTTCACCAACTCCGTCTGCAGGCGCAGCAGTTCCTGCTCGTACACCTTGCGCGGCAGGGTTGCCGCCTTCTTGTCGGCCATGCCGCCTCCTCCGCTCGATGACCTACGTCGATGACGCACGGAGCCACCATGCACGGGGTCGAACACCTGGACAGCACCGTACTGACCGACGACGGTGCACGCACCCTGGACGACCAGGCACGTATCAGGCGCGTATGCCTTGCTGCCGCGCAGGTCCCCGGCCCCTTGTCCGAGTCGGCTCCGCTGAGGAGGGAACAGGAAAGGGGAAGGGGGGAGAGAAGGAGGACCACCATGCCGAACAACGTGTTGGTCGCCTACGGAACGACAAACGGATCAACCGCGCGGATCGCCGAGGTCATCGCCGAGGTCCTGCGCAAGGACGGACTGACGGCCGAGGCGCTGCCCGCCCAATCCGTGACGAGTGTGGAGCCGTACGACGCCGTGATCGTCGGCGGCGGACTGTACGCCGGGCGCTGGCACAAGGACGCCCGCCGGTTCGTCCGCCGTCACCACACCGCCCTGGCCGAGCGTCCGCTGTGGTTCTTCAGCAGCGGCCCGCTCGATGCCACCGCCTCGGAGCGGGACATCCCGCCCGTGCACGGCGTCCATCGGGCCATGGTCCGGCTCGGGGCCGAGGGACACGTCACCTTCGGGGGCTGCCTCGAAGAGGGCGCGAAGGGGTTCATCGCCCGCAAGATCGTGGCCTCCGGGAAGGGCGGGGACTTCCGCGACTTCGAGCAGATCGAGCGGTGGGCGGCGCGCACCGCCGACGAGATCGCGGGCGCGACCGCGACGCACTGACAGCGGGTGCTCAGCGGCTGGGCGTGCGCGGATCTAGCGGCTGGGCGTGCGCGGATCTACGGGGCCGGTCAGCTGCACGATGTCGTCGGAGGCGACGTCGTGCAGCCGGATGGCCAGATCCTCCAGGGCACGACTGGCCGCGAGCTCGTCGCCGATCTCCGGAATGGGGCGGTCGATCGGGTTGCGCCGCGCCTCGCCCCTCCCTGTGACCGTCGACGTGTCCTGGGTGGTCAGGACGGCCCGTGCGCGGGTTTCGTCGCCTTCTTCAGTGATGAAGATCTGAACGGTCCACTGTTTGGCTTCCATCGTGATCACTTCCGTGCGGCGGAGGCACGTCAGGAAAGGACGGGAAGGGCCCTATCCACTTCTCGCGGATCCCGATTGCGCGGTGCACGGCTCTGGGCCGCTTCCCCGCGTCTTTTTCGAGTCCTTCCCGTCACATCCAGCACACCACACCGCCCCCGCAACCGCCAGGGGCCGACCGGCCCCAGCTTCGCCGGTCCGGCGACGGGCCCGATCGGCCCATGCCGATGTCGTCTGTTCGGGTCAGGATGGAAGGCGAGGCTGCTCCGTCCGAGGAACCGAGGAAAGGGCATCGTCGTGAAAGCACTGGTCTTCCATGGCCCCGGAGAGTCCGCCTGGGAGGACGTCGCGGACCCGGGTCTCCAGGACGCCACGGACGCGATCGTCCGCGTCGACACCACCACGATCTGCGGTACCGACCTGCACATCCTCAAGGGCGACGTACCGGAGGTACCCCCTGGCACCGTCCTCGGGCACGAAGCCGTGGGCGAGGTCGTCGAGATCGGCAGTGACGTACGCGCCGTCCGGCCCGGCGACCGGGTCCTGGTCTCGTGCATCACGGCATGCGGCCGCTGCCGCTTCTGCCGGGACGGCGCGTACGGTCAGTGCCTCGGCGGCGGGGGATGGATCCTCGGCCACCTGATCAACGGTGCGCAGGCCGAGTACGTCCGTGTGCCCCACGCCGACCTGTCCGTGCACCTGCTGCCCGGCGCCGTGGACAGCAAGGACGCCGTACTGCTGGCCGACATCTTCCCCACCGCCTACGAGGTGGGGGTGCTGAACGGGTGTGTACGGCCGGGGGACACCGTCGCCGTCGTCGGGGCCGGTCCCATCGGGCTCGCCGCGATCGTCGCGGCTCAGCTGTACTCGCCCGAACGGATCATCGCGGTCGACCTCGCGCCCAACCGGCTCGACGCGGCCAAGCGCCTCGGCGCGGACGCCGTGGTCGACGCGGTGGAGGAGCCCGAGCTGCTGGTCGCCGATCTCACGGAAGGGCTTGGCGCCGACGTGGTCGTCGAAGCGGTGGGAGTACCGGAAAGCTTCGAGGCGTGCCTGCGCATGGTGCGCCCCGGCGGGCGCGTGGCCAACATCGGCGTGCACGGCAAGCCCGTGACACTCCACCTCGAAGAGCTGTGGATCAAGAACGTTACGATCACCACCGGACTGGTCGACACGTACTCCACGCCCATCCTGCTGCGCATGATGGCCGCCGGCCGGCTTCCCGGGTCGTCCCTGGTCACCCACATCTTCCAGCTGGAGCAGATGGAGGAGGCGTACGACGTCTTCTCCCGGGCGGCCGACACCGGCGCGATCAAGGTCGTCCTCGGCGGGCAGCCACATGATGTCGTGTCGGTGAGGGCGGCCTGACCGGAACGCCGCGCCGCTTCACGCCGGTACGTGGCCCTCCGGGGCCGCGGGCGCCGGGGTGAGCCGGGTGCCGGGATGTCGGCCCCGCCACCAGGCCGTAGCGGGCAGATACCCGGGGCCGGAACTCACGAGCTGGGGGAGCCGGGCGGTGCGGACGGAGGAGGTGTCCCGGGCTGAGCAGGTGCGCTCGGCTCGGCCAAGGCGGCCTGGGCCAGGAGCCGATGGGCCAGATCGCGTGCCTCGGACGCGGTCAGCGAAGCCCAGAGGCCATGCTCACCGGACCGGTCGGGGCCCACGTCCAGAGCGATCCGGTTGATCGGCCGATCCGAGATCTCCAGCCGCAGGCACTTCACGGCGATCCGCCGACCGCAGGACGTCACCAGCGGCGCCTCTCCTGCCGGACGAGCTCGCCCTTGCCCTGACATCGTCATCGGTCTCACACCCTTCCTGGGCCTCTGCGCCGGTCTACGACGAGAGGTTCTGCCCCTTTTGACACCTGCGGCGGTATTACGGGCAGCGCTGTCCGGTCCCGGTTTGTTCCCGGGCGCCGCGCCCCGGTGGAGTGCGGGCGGTGGCGTGCGGCGTGTGGCAGCGGCGGTCGTGCCCGCCCAGAAGTCCCGGAAGGTGTTCAGCGGCGGGCCAGGAGCCCGTACAGGAGGGGAATGCGTGGGGAGCTGTCCGGCAGGCGCCACCAGCCGGACGGGGTGCGGCGCATCTCGGGCCAGCGGGGCCACGGCAGTTCGTCGCTCTCCCGGAGCCGCTCGATCCGCAGACCCGCCCCCACCAGGGCGTTGACGACCTCGCCGAGGCCGTGCATCCACTCGAAACTGTCCGTGGCGCCCGCCACGGCCGGACCGTCCGTGTACGTGTACCTGGCGTCCCGGTGCACCGCTGTCCCACGCCCCAAGCAGTCGTGGCGCAGCACGAGTTCGGAGCCTTCGCCCTCGGCGGGCTTGGGCCCCAGCGAGTTGAGGAGCGGATGGAACTCGGCGATGTACAGCCGGCCCTCGGGGCGCAGGAGCCGAGCGACCGTCGTGGCCCAGCGGTCGAGGTCGGGCAGGTAGCACAGGGCGCCCTTGCCGGTGTAGACGATGTCGAAACGCCGCTCACCGAGAGCCTCGACGGCGTCGTACACATTGGCCCGTACGTACTCGACCTCGGCGCCCGCGCGTTGGGCGATGCCGGTCGCGGCAGTCACCGAGGCCTCGGAGATGTCGAGGCCGACCGCTCGGGCCCCGCGCTGAGCGAAGGCGATCGTCTCGGTGCCGAGGTGGCACTGGAGGTGCACCACGTCCCGGCCGGACAGTTCGCCGAGGTCGTCCCACTCCCAGTCGGCGAACCAGCGAGCCGGGTCGAGGGACTGGTCCAGGCCGTAGAACCGGCTGACCAGGTGGATGGGTGTCCGGGCGTCCCAGTTCGCTTGGTTGGCCCGCATCATCCGCTCCGCGGCCGGGTCCAGCGGCTCCTGTCGCATGCTCGCATCGGTCATGAGGACATCCCATCGCAACGAGGCGTGATCAGGGCACCGTACCGCCGCGATGAGGTGGCTCGAAGTAGTGGCCCAACTGGCGTTCCAGAATGGTTGGTTGATCGTACGATCGCAGCGGCGTCGTTCGTCTCGTGGCGTCGTTCGTCTCGCAGACAGGAGGTCCCGGTGGACACTACGCCCGCCACTCCGTATCGGATGAACCCGACCGGAGGCTGCCCGCACGCCGACAACGCGCGGCTGCTCGCACGCGGTGCCGTCGCGGAGGTGGTGCTGCCCGGTGAGGTGGAGGGCATGGCGGTGCTCGGGCACGAGGCGCTGAAGGAGTTCCTCGCGCATCCGGATGTCGCCAAGGGCGCGCGGCACTTCACCGCGCTACGGGAGGGGCGGATCCCCGAGGGCTGGCCGTTGACGACCTTCGCGACTGTGCAGGGGATGACCACCGCCGACGGTGACGACCACCGGCGGCTGCGGTCCCTGGTGAGCAAGGCGTTCACGGCCCGGCGGGTGGAGGAACTGCGGCCCCGCGTCGAGGAGTTGACCGACGAACTGCTCGACGGCCTCGGCCGCGCGGTCGAGGAGGGGAACGGAGTCGCCGATCTGCGGCGGCACTTCGCGCTGCCGCTGCCCCTGGGGGTGATCGGCGAACTGCTGGGGATCGATGTCGAGTATCGGGACCGGCTGCACCACCTCTCCAACCGGGTGGTCGCCACAGACATCTCCGCGGAGAAGGCGGTCGCGGCCAATCGCGAACTGGTGGCCGTCCTGGGCGCGGTCGCCGCCGCACGGGCCGAGCGGCCGGGCGACGACCTCACCAGCGCGTTGATCGAGGCCCGTGACGAGGGCGGCGACCGGCTCAGCCAGGAGGAACTCATCGGCACCCTGGTCCTGATGATCATCGCCGGTCACGAGACCACGCTGCACCTCATCACCAACGCCGTCCGCGCGCTGTGCGGCCACCGTGACCAGCTCGACCTCGTACGGAAGGGCGAGGCGAGCTGGGCGGACATCGTCGAGGAGACCCTGCGCTGGGACGCGCCCGTCAGCTACTTCCCCTTCCGCTATCCCGTGCGGGACCTGACCGTCGACGGCACCGTCATCCCCAAAGGGACACCGGTGCTCGCCGGTTACTCGGCCGCCGGACGCGACCGCAGCGCGCACGGACCGGACGCCGACCGGTTCGATGTCACGCGGCCCGGCCGTCCCGGAGCCGTCCGGCACCTCTCGCTCGGGCACGGCGCCCACTACTGCCTCGGAGCGCCGCTCGCGCGCCTGGAGGCCACGATCGCCCTGGAGCGGTTGTTCGCCCGCTTCCCCGGCCTCGACCTCGCCCGGCCCGAAGCGGAGCTCTCCCGTCACTCCAGCTTCGTGGGCAACAGCGTGCGGACGCTTCCTGTGCGGGTCTGAGCCTGCGTGCGCTGCCTCCCGCACGAGATGGTGGAAGGGTGTCGATTCGGCGCCGGCCCGTTCGTCGGTGGGGTGCAGGGATCCCATGAGCACCAGGAGGAACCATGAAGTACATGCTGCTGGTCTGCGGCGACGACACCGCCGACGCCTCCGGCATGGCGCCCGTCGAGCCCTGGGTCGAGGAGATGGGTGTCCAGAAGGGCGTACGGCTGCACGGCCACCGGCTTCGGCTGCCCGCGGAGGCGGTCACCGTACGGGTACGTGACGGCGAGGTGCTGCGCACCGACGGACCGTTCGCGGAGACGAAGGAGTACATCGCCGGGTTCGACATCCTCGAGTGCGACAGCATGGAGGAGGCCATCCAGGCGGCCGCGAAGCATCCCGTGGCGACCATCGGTGCCATGGAGGTGCGCGCGTTCTGGTACGACGAGGACGCCGAGTCCGAGATCCGCCGCATCGACGCCGACATCACCCGGGCCACCCGCGACCGGGACATCGACCGATTGCTGGCCGCTTACGCCCCGGACGTCGAGGTGTTCCACCCCATGAGCGGTCTGGAGCAGCGCGGGATCGACGCCTTCCGCAAGGCTCAGGAGTGGTGGTTCTCCACCGTGACCGGCCCCGTGAGCCGTGATGTGCTCGACTTCCGCGTCCGGGTGGACGAGAGCGTCGCGTTCAGCCACGCGCTCGTCCGGATGCGTGCCACGCTCACCACCGGCGAGCCGCTGGACAGCACGGTGCGGGTGACCACCGGCTACCGTGCGGCGGGGGACCGCTGGCAGATCATCCACCAACACCTGTCCGTTCCGTTCGACGCCGGACTCACCGACGGCGCCGCAGGCTGAGGAGGATCGGTCATGAAGTACGTGTTGTTCATCTGTACCCCCGTGGGCGGCGAGGAGCTCAGCCCCGAGGAGATCGCCAAGGACCCCTGCTTCACCTCGTACATCGACGAGATGCGGGGCAGCGGCGTGGTCAAGGGCGGAGCGCGGCTGCGGCCGTCGACCGACGCCACCACCGTGCGCGTGCAGGGCGACGAAGTGCTGCTCAGCGACGGGCCGTTCGTGGAGTCGAAGGAGTACGTCGCGGGCTTCGACATCATCGAGGTGGCCGACCTCGACGAGGCCCTCGGGATCGCGTCGCGGCATCCCGCCGCACTGGGCGGCGGCTCGGTGGAGGTGCGGCCGGTCTGGGAGTGAACGACGTGGAGGCGGCGGTCGCCGCCGCCTTCCGTGACGAATGGGGTCAAGTCGTCGCCACCCTCATCCGGGTGACCGGCGACTGGGACCTCGCCGAGGAGTGCGCGCAGGACGCCTTCGCCCAGGCCCTCGACCGGTGGCGGCGCGACGGAGTGCCACGTCGCCCCGGCGCCTGGCTGACCACGACCGCGCGCAACCGGGCCCTCGACGTACTGCGGCGCGAGGCGGTGGGGGCCCAGAAGCTGCGGGAGGCGGCCGTGCTGGCGCGGGACGAGGGACCGTACGACCCCGACCACGAGGACGACAGCGGGCTCCGCGACGACCGGCTGCGGCTGATCTTCACCTGCTGCCACCCCGCGCTGCCCATCGAGGCCCGCGTGGCCCTGACACTGCGGACGCTCGCCGGGCTGACCACGCCCGAGATCGCCCGCGCCTTCCTCGTACCCGAAGCGACGATGGCGCAGCGCCTGGTGCGGGCCAAGCGGAAGATCCGCAACGCCGGCATCCCGTACCGCGTCCCGCCCGCGCATCTGCTGCCCGAACGCACCACGGGCGTGCTGGGCGTGGTCTACCTGCTCTTCAACGAGGGGTACGCCGCCACGTCCGGCGCCGATCTGGTGCGGACGAACCTGTGCGCGGAGGCCATCCGCCTCGCCCGCGTCCTGGCCCGGCTCATGCCCGACGAGCCCGAGGTGCTCGGCCTGCTCGCGCTCCTTCTCCTGCACGACGCCCGCCGGGACACGCGTGTGGACGCGGCAGGGGAGCTGGTGACGCTGGAGGACCAGGACCGTACCGCCTGGGACCGCGCCGCGATCGACGAAGGCGCCGCCCTGCTGGAGACCGCCCTGCGCCGCGGCCGCCCCGGTCCGTACCAGATCCAGGCCGCCATCGCGGCCTGCCACACCACCGCGGCCACGGCCGAGGAGACGGACTGGGCCGATATCGCGGCGCTGTACGGGGCACTGGCGCGGTTCGTGCCGTCCGCCGTGGTGCGGCTGAACCAGGCCGTGGCGGTCGGCATGTCCGAGGGCGAGGAGGCCGGACTGGCCCTGGTGGCGGAGCTGGAGCAGGAGGGCGACCTCTCGGGCTACCACCTGCTGCCCGCCACCCGCGCGGACCTGCTGCGCCGCATGGGGCGTGCCCACGAGGCGGCCGGGGCCTACGCGCGGGCGCTGGAGCTGGTGGAGAACGACGCCGAGCGGCGTTTCCTCGAAAAGCGGCTCGCGGAGTGTCGATCGGCTTAGAGGCCCTTCGTCGGTGGGGTGAAGGTACCCCTACGACACGGGAGAGGCCCATGACCGCCATCGTTCCCACGCGCCGTACCCGGACGGTTCTCCGCCTGCCGCGCCTACTGCGCTTGCCGCGCCTGCTCCGCCTGTCGCACCCGCGTCGGCAGCCGTCGCCGTCGCCGTGCAGCGCGCCCGGCGCCCCGGCCGACCAGGGGCCGGGCACACCGGACGTGTGGCTGGCCGGCCCCCGGCTCGGGGGCTGAGCACGATGACTGCCACCACATCCGGAGCCACGCCCGTCACCGCTCCCGATCCCCGCCGCTGGCAGGCGCTCACGCTGCTCTGCCTGGCCGGGTTCATGGTGATCCTCGACTCCCAGATCGTCGTCCTCGCGCTGCCGTCCATCGCCGACGGGCTCGGCTTCTCCGCGGGCGGCGCCCAGTGGGTGATGAGCGCCTATCTGCTCAGCTTCGGCGGACTGCTGCTCCTCGGCGGCCGCACCGCAGATCTGCTGGGCCGCCGTCGCGTCTTCATGACCGGCACGCTGCTGTTCGGTGTGTCCTCGCTGCTGTGCGGCTTCGCCTGGACGGCGGGTGTGCTGGTGGCGGCGCGCGCCGTGCAAGGCGTCTCGGCCGCCGTCATGGCGCCGACCGCGCTGTCCATCCTCCTCAACACCTTCGAAGAGGGTCCCGAACGCAACAAGGCCCTCGCCATCTGGTCGGGCAGCGGTGGCTTCGGCGCCACGGCCGCGCTGCTGATCGGCGGACCGCTCACCGATGTGCTGGGCTGGGAGTGGATCTTCTTCCTGAACGTGCCGGTGGCGCTCCTGCTCCTCTCCCTGAGCCCGGTGCTCCTGCGCGAGAGCCGCACCGGAGCGCGCACCCGCTCGTACGATCCCGGTGGCGCCCTCGTCGCCACCTCCGCGCTCGTCGCGTGCGTGTACGCCGTGGTCGAGGCGCCCCGCGCCGGATGGCTGTCGGTCCGGACGGCGGGCCTGCTGATCGCTGCCGCCGCGCTGGCCCTGCTCTTCGTGCGCATCGAGGCACGCTCGGCGTCACCGCTGGTTCCGCTGCGGCTGCTGCGCTCCACGTCAGTGAGCGGCGCGAACCTGGTGGTGTTCCTGCTCGGCAGCTCCGCCTTCGGCATGTCGTACACCCTCTCCCAGTACGGACAGGGCGTCCTTGGCTACTCGCCGCTGCGGTTCGGCCTCTACAACGTCGTGATGCCCGCGACGGCCGTGATCGGCTCGTACGCCGGTCAGGCCCTGGTCACCCGTATCGGGCCACGTCCGGTGGCGGCCGGCGGCCTCGCGCTGGTCGGCGCGGGCAGCCTGCTGCTGGCCGGAGTACCGGTGGACGGCGGCTTCGTCCGTGACCTCCTCCCGGGACTCCTCATCTTCGGCCCCGGGCTCGGCGCCTGCGCGGTCGCCGGATCCATCGCCGCCCTGACCGGGGTGGGGGAGCGGGAGTCGGGCGTGGCCTCCGGCATCAACACCGCGGCCTTCCAGGTCGGCGGTGCCTTCGGAGTCGCCGTCGTCGCGTCGGTCGCCCTCTCGTACACCGGCGGCGCCGACCGGCTCGCTGCCCTGACGGAGGGCTACCAGGCGGCGTTCACCGCGTGCGTCGTCCTCGCGGCGGTCGGGCTGGCCTGCGCGCTGCTCCTGCTGCGCGGGTCCGGCCGCCCGTCGAAGCGGCGCACGGCGGCGGGGCGCGAAGCGGCGGTCGCCTCACGTCCGGTGCGTTCGTGACGGGCTACGAGAGCGTGACTTCGCGGTCATCGGCGAGCTCGAAGATCCCGAATCCGAACCCGTCCGCCGTGATGGTGCCGCCGTCGACCGTCACTCCCGACGCTTCCAGCGGCCGGCCGACACCGGGGCCGTCGTATGCGTGCCTCACCTCGTTCCGCTGTGGGTTGACGACGACGAGACAGCGCCCGCCGCGTACGTACACGAAGGGATATCCGGAGTGCAGTACCTCCACCGCTGCGCCCGAGCCCAGCTCCGGTGTGCGGGCGCGCAGCGCGATGAGGCGGCGTACGCGATGGAGGAGGGAGGTCTCGTCGGCGCGCTGGGCGGCGACGGTGGGGCGGTCGGGGGACGGGTCGAGCGGGAGGTAGAGGGCGTCCGCAGGGGCCGTGGAGAAACCGGCGTTCGGGCCGTCGTCCCACTGCATGGGAGTGCGTGAGCCCGCGCGGTTGTAGTGGGGGCCGATCACGCTGCCCTCCTTGTCGGGGAGCCCCGGGACGTAGCGCATGCCGATCTCGTCGCCGTAGTAGATCGCCGGAAGTGTGGGCCAGGTCAGCTGGAAGGCGAAGGCGACGGGGAGCTGTTCGGCCGTGCGCGGGCCACAGTTGAGGCGGGAGAAGTCGTGGTTGGCGGTGGGCAGGGAGATGAAGCCGCTGGTGCCGAGGGAGGTGGATGCCCGGTGATACGCCTCGACGAAGGGGCGCGGCGAACCCCTGCCGATCGCGTCGAAGAAGCAGTCGAGCGGGTCCCAGTCTTCGTTGACCGTGCCTTCGCGGTTGCTCCACAGCGAGCGCAGGGCGAGCCCGTCGGCGGGGCCGCCGAAGTGGAGGAAGAAGTCCGCGTGGAAGCCCGCCGGTACGGAGACATCCGGTTCGCCCCACTCCGCGAGGAGCACCGCCTCCGGGTGCGTACGGTCCAGCCAGAGGCGCAGCTCCGTCCACAGCGCGCTCGTTTCGACCTTGCCCGGGTCGTCCTTGACCAGTGACGCGGCCATGTCGACGCGGAAGCCCGACACACCGAGCCGCAGCCAGTGGTCCATGATCGTGCGCAGTGCCTCGCGGTTGGCGCGCGGGCCTTCGGCGTCCACGGGCAGGCGCCACGGCTCGGCCGGGTTCTCGCGCGCGTAGCCGAAGTTGAGGGCCGGCTGAGAGTCGAAGAAGTTCGGCAGATACGCGCCCGGGCGGCTGCCGGGGGAGGGGACGAAGCCGTCGGGGCAGCCCTGGGACGTCCAGATGTAGCGCTGGTCGTCGGGATCGTTCGCCGAGGCGGTGAACCAGGGGTGCTCGTCGGAGGTGTGGCCGGCGACGAGGTCCAGCAGTACGCGGATGCCGCGCCGGCCCGCGAGATCGACGAGCTTGGCGAGGTCTTCGCCGGTGCCGTAGCGGGGCGCGACGCTCAGGTAGTCGGAGACGTCGTATCCGGCGTCACGGAACGGTGAGACGAAGCAGGGGTTGATCCACACGGTGTTGACGCCCAGCCACGCGAGGTGGTCGAGGCGCTCGGTGATCCCGTTGAAGTCGCCGATGCCGTCGCCGTTCGAGTCCGCGAACGACTGCGGATAGATCTGGTAGAACACGGCGTCGGCCAGCCAGGCGGGTGCGGGACGGAAAGAGGTCATGAGGTTGACTACGGCCTTTCCTGAGGAGCACTTCGACATGGAGCGGCGCGGCCGACGAGACCTGGGGATCCACGCCGACACTGTCGAGGGTGACAGCCCCGGGGTACGTCCGAAAAGTCCGCCTCATGGCAAGGGCTTCGACATGGCTAAGCTGACCATGATGTTCACCCCTCAGGGCCCCACCTTCCGCGAGCTCGCCGTCCAGGCGCTTTCGTCCGTCGAGCATGGTTACGACCTGCTCGCGCCGAAGTTCGACCACACCCCGTTCCGTACGCCGGACTCGATCCTGCGCTCCGTCGCGCGGGCGCTGGACCGGATCGGCCCGTTCGACCGCGGGCTCGACCTGTGCTGCGGCACCGGTGCCGGCATCGATGTGCTGCGCGCGGTGTGCCGCGAGCATGTCACCGGCGTCGACATCAGCTCGGGCATGCTCGCCGTGGCACGGGAAAGCGCACGGGAAAACGCAAGGGGAGGGGCACGGGAACGTGGGCGCCCAGGCGGGCCTCCGGTCGCGTGGGTGCGCGGCGACGCCCGCGCCCTGCCCTTCGGGCCCGCCTTCGACCTGGTGGTCAGTTTCGGGGCGTTCGGGCACTTCCTGCCGCGGGAGGTGCCGGGGCTGTTCGCCCAGGTGTACTCGGTGCTGCGCCCCGGCGGGCGGTTCGCCTTTCCCGTCGTGGCCCCCGCCCGGCCCGGCTCCCCCGGTTACTGGGCTCTGCTCGCCTTCGACACGGCGATGCGCGTACGCAACGCGGTGTGGCGTCCTCCGTTCGTCATGTACTACCGCGCGTTCCGGCTCGGCGACGTACGACGCGAACTGATGCGGGCCGGGTTCGAGGTGGACCTGCACACGCTTCCCGAGTTCGGCCACAGGAGCGACGGCAGCCCACGCTGCCGGATGGTGGTGGCCACGCGCCCGGCATGGTGAGCCGCTTGTGAGTTTGCTTTCCCAACCCACATGGACATAGTGAGTCTACTTTTCAAACTCACTGGGGGGCACGCATGAGGATGATAGCGATGCGCGAACCCGGCAGCCGGGGAGCCCGCCCGGTGCGGGCCCTGACCGCGCACTTCCTCGCGCCCGCCGTGGCCGGATCCCTGCACCTGTCCGTCGCCGTACCGTCGGCCCGGCGCCGCGCCTCCACCTGCGCGGTCACCGGCCGGCAGGACGGTGCCCGTGTCCTCGTCGGGTCCGCGGTGTTCGGCCCCGGCCGCCCAGGGCCCGCGTATGACGGCCGCCCGTCGCTCGCCGTCCCCGGACCGCAGGACTGCGGGCTCCTCGACTCACCCCTGGAGTTGTCGCCGTTCGCCCAGAACCTGGAGATACGCCCCGCCACCGACGCCCAGCCGCTCGGCGGCGGTGAGAAGGCAGAACTCGTCGCCTGGGTACGGTTCGTCGACGGCCGGGCGCTGGACGCGGAGGCGGTCGCGATCCTCACCGACGTCCTGCCGCCCGGGCTGTACGCCCGCTGGCGCACCGCGTGTCCCATACCGACCGCTGAGCTGACCGTTCACTTCACCGACGCGCTGGACGCGGGTCCGGCGGAGGGCTGGGCGCTGGTCCGGATACGCACCGAACAGGCGGGCAACGGCTGGGCGCTCGACGAGAGCGAGGTCCGCTCCGCCGAAGGACGGCTCCTGGCCCTCGCCCGCCAGGCCCGCGTGGTCCAGGACGCGCCCGGACACCAGAACCCGTCCGGACACCAACACCAGACCCTGCCCGGACACCAGACCCCGCCCGGACACTAGAACCCGTCCGGCCGGTCAGGGGTCCGCCTGGTCCTCCAGGGCGCCGCCCAGCGCGAGCCGCATCGCCTCGTCCGGCCCCAGCTCCTGGCCCGCGCGCACCGCCTCGGCGAACGCGGTCTCGCCGAGCACGGTGCGCAGATGTCGGGCGTACTCCCTGCGGAAGACAGTTGTTTCGCAGTCGCCGAGCTGTGGCAGCCCGGCCGCGTACCAGAGGCGTGTGCCGATGCCCAGGAGCCGCGCGGCGGTCTCGGGTTCGTCGCGGGAGGCCTGCGCGGCGACCAGGAGGTCGGCGACGGCCGCGACACCGAGGCGGTCGTGGACGCGCCACTTGGCGGCCAGCGCCTCCCGCGCGGAGCGCAGCCCCTCGTCCGGCAGCCCCAGGCCGATCCCGGCCAGGGAGACGAAAAAGTCGGCCCAGGCCCGCATCCACACCTCGCCGCGCTTCGCGCAGTCGGCGCGCAGCCGCTCGGCCACGGTCGCGCACCGCTCGAACGCGCCCTGCCCGGCCAGGAGATACGCCTGCAACGCGAGCGTCAGCAGCTGGAAGAACTCCGCTCCGCCCCCGCCGCCCGGCCCCTGCGGACTGCTGCCGTACAGCACGGCGGAGCGCGCGGACTCACCGCGCACGGCGAGACTCGCGCCCGTCAAGGGCAGGGCAGGCACGGGCAGTTGGCGCTCCTGGGCGAGCCACACATACGCGGCGCTGACGGACTCGGCCGCGTCCAGATCGTCCGGGACGACGGTGACCAGGCGGTGTGCCCAGATCGCCAGGGCGTGCTCGGGGCCCGGGTCGTGCGCCCGGCGCAGCGCCCGCTCCAGATAGCCTCGCCCCTCCTCGGCGAAACCACAGGCGAACCAGAAGTACCAGAGCGTCCCCGCCAGTTCGAGCGCCGTCTCGGGTGCCTGCGCCACCAGGCACTCCTCCAGGGCGAGCCGCAGGTTCGCGTGCTCCACGGTCAGCCGCTCGGCCCACATCCGCTGCCCCGGGCCCAGCCACTCGGCCTCTCCCTGACGGGCGATCCAGCGGAAGTAGTCACGATGACGGCGGCGCACGGCGTCCCGTTCGCCCAGGCCGTCGAGCCACTCGGCGCCGAAGGTGCGCACGGTGTCGAGCATGCGGTAGCGTCCGGCCACGCCGTCACCCTCGCGTGTCACGATCGACTTCTCGGTGAGGGAGGCGAGCAGCGCCAGGATCTCCTCGGCGTCCAATGGGCCGCCGTGGCAGACGAATTCGGCCGCTTCCACGTCCCACCCGCCCGCGAACACGGAGAGGCGGGCCCACAGCAGCCGCTCCAGCGGAGTGCACAGTTCGTGGCTCCAGCCGATCGCCGTACGCAGTGTCTGGTGCCGGGCAAGCCGTGGCCGGGCTGGCGAGACAAGCAGGTCGAAACGGGAGTCGAGACCCTCCAGGAGCCGGTCGAGCGGAAAACCGCGCAGCCGTACCGCCGCCAGTTCCAGGGCCAGCGGAATCCCGTCGAGGCGGGCACAGACCGCCGCCACGTTCGTCCGGTTGGCGTCGGTGAGTGCGAACGACGGCACGGCGGCCATGGCGCGCGCCGCGAACAGCGCCACGGCGTCGTCGCGTTCCCCGAGCGGCAGCGGCGCCACGGACAGCAGATGCTCGCCGGGCACGCCCAGCGGCTGCCGGCTGGTGGCCAGAATCCTCAACTCCGGTACGTTCGCCAGGAGCTCCTGCACCACGCGCGCACACTCGTCGAGGACGTGCTCGCAGGTGTCCAGGACGAGCAGCAGCGGCCCCACGGTGAGATGCTCGCAGACCGCGTCCAGCAGCGGGCGCAGTGTCTGCTCGGTCAGCCGGACCGCCTCGGCCACGGCGTTCGTGAGCAGGTCGGGGTTCTTCAGCTCCGACAGCTCCACCAGCCACACCCCGCCTCGGAACGCGGCGCTCTCGTCATGCGCGGCGCGCAGCGCGAGCCGTGACTTGCCGACACCCCCGGGGCCGGTGAGGGTGACGAGCCGTGCCGTGCCCAGCAGGCCGGAGATTCGGGTGAGTTCGGATGCGCGTCCGATGAATGCGTTGGCCTCGGCTGGAAGATTGCCGGTGCTGCCGTTGCGCACTGAGGACGCCATCGCTCCCCCTCAACCGACCGATGGCGGTCACCTTAACTCCGTTACGGGCCCGTGTCCGACCCCCGGTCGGGTGACCCTGAATCGGACACATCCCCTCACACCGAGCCCGCCGAGGGCGTAGCGTGGAAACAACCCGGCACGCCGAGCGGCGATCTTGGGAGGTGCGGGGGAATGGAAGCCGTGCCCGCCCTGAGAGCAGTGGGACAGATGCGCGCCGGAGACCATCTGTTCCTCGGCTATGACACGGACGAGGAGCGGGAGACCGTACTCGCCGCGTTCCTCCTCGACGGGCTGGCCAGCGGGCACCGCGGGCTGGTCCTGCCGCCGGCCGACCTGCCGGCGAGTCTCGCTCTCACCTTCCTGGAGGCGCACGGCTGCGCCGTCGACGACGAACTCGCCGCCGGGCGGCTGGCCGTGGACCCGCACCTCGCGACACCCGAGGGCCTGTGGGACCTGGACGAGATGATCCGTCGCGAGGCGCGCCGCGCGGTTGCCGAGGGTTACCTCGGGCTGCGCGTCAGCATGGAAATCCTGCGACGCCACGCGGGCAAGGGCCTCAAGACGCTGCACGACAGCGAACTCCTCCTCGACCCCGTCTTCGCGTCACTGCCGGTCCTCGGCATCTGCCAGTACGACCGCCGCGTCTTCGACGAGGGCGAACTGGCCCCGCTCGACGGGCTCCACCACGGCCGGGTCGCCGCCGACCTCGTCTGGCAGGACGACCTCCTGTCCATCACCCGCACCTTCGCCCCGCCCGGCCTCGCTCTGGCCGGCGAGATCGACGACACGAACGTCACCGCTGTGGCCCGCGCCCTGCACGCCGAGACGACCCGAGCCCTCGCCCGCCCCGCCAACGGCGTCCGTACCCGGCTCGACCTGCACGAGCTGCGCTTCGTCGACGTCGGCGCGCTGCGCTTGCTGGTCTTCTCGGCACTCGGCCTGAACGAATCCGGCGGCACCCTCGTGCTGCACGGCGTCGCCCCGCATGTGCAGCGGCTGATGCGGGTCACGGGGTGGGACCGCGTCCCCGGTCTGCGCGTGGAGAAAGGGAAGCGGGGCGAGAAGGAGGAACTGGGGGAGCAGCGGGCCAACGGGGGAGAGGAAGGTCCGTGACCCGCACCGGGTTCGTTCATCAGGCGCTGTGCTACGGCTCGGACGACGAGTTCCTGGAGGGGACCCTCACCTTCGTCCACGACGGCCTGGACGCCGGTGACGCCGTTCTCGCCGTCGTGAAGTCCCGCAACATCACCCTCCTCGACGAGGCGCTCGGCCGCCGCTCCCGCGATGTCGAGTTCATCGACGCGGACGACTGGTACGGCTGGCCCTCCCGCACCATGGGCCGGTACAGCGCCTACTGCGCCGACCACGGCACCGGTCCCTCGGGCGCCTCACGCCGGGTCCGCATCATCGGCGAACCGGTCTGGTCGGGCCGTACGGACTTCGAGGCCCGCGAGTGGATGCGCTACGAATCGCTGCTCAACGTGGCCTTCGCCGACACAGGTCACTGGATCCTCTGCCCCTACGACGCCGGTGACCTCCCGGCCGGCATCGTCGGCACGGCGATCCGCACCCACCCCGAACTCGCCCTCGGCGCAAGGGAGTCGGCACCCAGCGGACACTACGCCGACCCGGCCGAGTTCTACGCCGAGTGCGATGCGGCCCGGCCGTCCGGCAAGCCCGCGGCCACACCCGCGAACCAAGACGACGACATCCCCTTCGCGCGCGGCCGTTCGGCGGCCGTCCGCCGCGCCCTCACCGCATACGCCCACGGTCTGGGGCTGCCCGAGCAGCGGACGTACGACTTGGTGGCAGCCGTGCACGAGGCCGTGGTCAACGCCGTACGGTACGGGGGCGGGCGCGGCGTGGTGCGTCTGCGCAGCGACCCCGACTACGTGACCTGCGAGGTCTCCGACACAGGCACGACCGTCCCGCCCGCGCCGTTCCCCGGGCACCTGCCTCCCGAACCCCGCGGCGTGAACGGCCACGGGATGTGGGCCGTACGGCAGTTGAGCGATCTGGTGACCGAGGAACTAGGTCCCGAGGGCTCCGTCGTGCGCATGTACTTCCGGCGTACGCGTGCACTCACGGGGCCTGGGCCGGACGGGCGTTGAGCTGCCCGTCAGGTCAGTCCCTCGGAGGACAGCCAGGTCTTGGCCACGTCCAGCGGGTCCTTTTTCTTGTTCTGCACCTCACTGTTGAGTTCGATCAGGGTCTCCGTGTCGAGCTTCGCCGATACGGCGTTGAGCGCGGAAACCCCCTTGGCCGGGAGATCGCTCTGGTACACCAACGGCGTCACGTTCTCGAAGCCGAAGAGGTTCTTGGGGTCCTGAAGGACGACGAACTGGTTCTTCTCGATGCCGGGGTCCGTGGTGAAGATGTTGCCGGCCTGGATGTTGTTGCTCTTGAGGGCCGACACCGTCAGCGGACCGCCCGCGTCCAGCGCCTTGAACGACTTGAACTCGAGGCCGTAGTCGTCCTTGAGTCCCGGGATCCCGTGGTGCCGGGTCTGGAACTCGGGCGATCCGCCGATGACCAGCTTCGGCGCGATGCCGGCGAGGTCGGCGATCGTCGACTTCTCCGTGAGCTTGTACTTCTTGGCCGTGGCCGCGTTGACGGCGACCGCGTCCTTGTCCTGAGCCTCCGACGACTCCAACAGGGTGAGTTTCGAGTCGAGTTCCGCCTCGATGCCCTTGGTCGTCTCCTCGGCCGTCTTCGGGGCCGCCTTGGAGTTCAGGTAGGCCAGCAGCGCACCGTTGTACTCGGGCAGGACGGTGAGCGTGCCGTTCTTGATCAGACCGTAGGTCGTCTCTCGGCTGCCGATGTTCAGCTTGTAACTCACCTTGACGCCCTTGGACTTCAGGGCTTCACCGTAGATGTCGGCGAGCAGGATGCTCTCGGGGAAGTTGTTGGAACCGACCACGACCTTGCCGCCGCCTGCGGCGTTGCCCTGCAAGGGGTCGTCCTTGTCGGAGCTGTCGGAGGAACCACAGCCCGTGAGGGCGACCGCGGCTACAACGAGCAGGGATACAGCGTACGTTGCGGACGTTCGGGTGCTGCTGCTGGCAATGGTCACGTTGCTCATCCAGACTCGGTTCGGCGGAGAGTGCCCGGTGGGCACGGACATCGATCCAAGCGAGCCCGGGAACAAGCCGTCAAGCACAATAGATCACCTGTTGAGACCGGTGCGGCAGTGCCACGTGTGCGCGACATGCCTGAAATCCCACGTCACGCCGCCCGGCGCCTGCGCACACCCGGCGACACGGCCCCGCGGCCCACGGCCCAGAACACCACGAGGACGAGCAGCGCGAGGACGGCTGTGAGGGTGGCTCCGCCGACCACCTTCTCGTAGTTCCGCTGGTACAGGCCGTCGACGATGTAGCGGCCGACCCCGCCCAGGCTCACATAGGCGGCGATCGTCGCCGTGGACACGATCTGGATCGCCGCCGAGCGCAGACCGCTGAGGATCAGCTGCAGCGCCGCCGGAACCTCGACCTGGAGCAGGATCTTCCCCTCGGACATGCCCATACCGCGGGCGGCGTCGACGGGGGAGGGGTCCACGGTGCGCACCGCCTCGTAGGTGGTGATGAGGATCGGCGGGATCGCCAGCACCACGAGCGGGACCATCACGGGCAGCACGCCCAGCCCGAGCCAGACGAACATCAGCACCAGCAGCCCGAAGGTCGGCAGGGCCCGGGCCGCCGCCGACACGAAGGCCAGCGCGTTGCCGCCGCGGCCGGTGTGCCCGGTCACCAGCCCGATGGGCAGTCCGACGGCCGCGGCGATCGAGAGTGCCGCTGCGGAGTACTGAATGTGCTCCCACACGCGCTGCGGGATTCCGTCGTAGCCGCGCCAGTGTGCGCTGTTGGTGAAGAAGGACTCGATGAAGTTCAGTACGTTCACGAGACGCGCTCCGGTGCGCGGGCGCCGCCCGCCGTAGGGGAGGTGCGGGTCGCCCCGGTGCCCTCGGCCGCACGCGTGGCCGTGCGCCGGACCTTGCGGTCGGAGGGCGGCTGCCAGGGGGTGAGCAGCTTGCGCAACAGCACGAGCAGGGCGTCGACCAGCACGGCGAGTACGGCGGTGGTGACCACCGAGTTCACGGCGAGGGCGGGGCGCTGGTAGAGCATCGCGGTGGTCAGCAGATTGCCGAGCGCGCCCTGGTTGCCGATCAGCGCGCCGACGCTGACCAGGCTGATGCTGGAGGCGGCGGCCACCCGCAGCCCGGCGATGATCGCGGGTACGGCGATGGGCAGTTGGACCTGGACGTAGCGGCGTACGAGGCCGATGCCCATCGCCGCGGCGGCGGCGTTCGTCTCCTCGGAAACCGACCGGACGCCGTCGACGACCGACGGGACGAGGATCACCAGGCTGTACAGGGTCAGCGGGATCATCACGGTGAGCCGGCTCAGCCCGGTGTAGTCGATGAGCACCACGAAGAAGGCCAGCGACGGGACGGCGTACAGCACCGTGGTGATCCACAGCACCGGCGGGTAGAGCCACCTGACGCGCACGCACAGCAGACCGATCGGCAGCGCCAGCGCGAAACCGACGAGCACCGGGATCAGGGCCTCCTGCAGGTGCGTGGAGACCAGGCCGAGATAGCTGCTCTGCAGGTCGCTGGGGATGTCGAAGAACCCGTTCATCGGACGGCCTTCACCGGCGCGGAGCCCTCGGACGGGTCGTCAGGGGAGTCCGAGGCCTGCCGCTGCCTCGCCGCGCGTATCGCCGCGCCGACCGTCTCCTGGCCGGCGGTGCCCAGCACCCGCCCTGCACCGTCCACGGCGACCGCATGACCGGTGGGCGACAGGACCGCCCGGTCCAGGGCGATACGCAGTGAGTCCCGGCCCACCTCGAAGCTCTGCCCGTACGGCGTCAGAGCCTCGATGTCACCGTCCCACACCGTGGGGTCGGCCCAGCCCAGCGGCTTGCCGTCGGCGTCGGTGATCAGGACCTGAGGCTGCGCGCCGGTGCTCCGGGCGAGCTGCTTCGGGTCGGTGCCCACCGGGAAGACCCGGGAGCGGTCGAGTTCGAGGTCGCGGGTGGACAGGAACGACAGACCGCGGATGCCTCGGTCGCCGCCCAGGAACTCCTCCACGAACGGATCGGCGGGCGACGACAGCAGTTCGTCGGGGGCGGCGAACTGTGCGAGCTTCCCGCCGGTGCGCATCACCGCGATACGGTCGCCGACCGTGATGGCCTCGTCCATGTCGTGGGTGACGAACACGATCGCCTTGCCGAGTTCGCCCTGAATGCGCAGCAACTCCTCCTGGAGGCCGCGGCGGACGACGGGGTCCACCGCGGAGAACGGTTCGTCCATCAGCAGGATCGGCGGGTCCGCCGCCAGCGCGCGGGCCACCCCGACGCGCTGCTGCTGGCCTCCGGAGAGCTGGTACGGATAGCGGCGGGCCATGACCGGGTCGAGGCCGACCCGCTCCATGAGCTCGGCTGCCCGGTCCCGGGCGCGCTGCTTGGACCAGCCGAGCAGCCGCGGCACCGTGGCGATGTTGTCGAGGATGGTCCGGTGCTGGAAGAGCCCGGCGTTCTGGATGACGTAACCCATGGAACGGCGCAGGGCGTTGACCGGCTTCTGCTGGATGTCCTCGCCATCGACCCGGATCGTGCCGCTGCTGGGTTCGATCATGCGGTTGATCATGCGCAGGGTGGTGGTCTTGCCGCATCCCGAAGGTCCGACGAGCACGGTGATGGAGTGGTTCGGTATCTGGAGGGAAAGGCGATCGACGGCCACCGTGCCGTCGGCGTATCGCTTGCTGACCTCTTCGATGGCTATCAAGCGTCGTAACCCTTCGGGAACGGGCGTGCTCGGCGTGGCGCGATCACGTGCACGAGGCTGCGTATTCTAGCCAGTTGACGCTTGGCCACGGTTCGGCAGGTGGCGGCGGCCGGTTGAGGGTGACGTCCAGGTCAGGCGGCCTGAGGGCGCGGCCGGGCGGCGGCGTCACAGGGCGCTGTACAGGGCGTCTATGAGTTCCATCTTCCGCGGGTCGTCGGCGATGTGTGAGCCCATGCGGTTGGGGACGTAGCCCAGAGAGACGCCCGCTTCCGGGTCGGCGAGTCCGCAGGAACCGCCGTAGCCGTCGTGCCCGAAAGCTCTCGGGTTGGGTCCGTACGAGCCGCCCGGGCCGCTGAGCCAGAGGCCGAGCCCGATCTCCGTGTCGTGCTGGAAGCCGGCACCGAGGACCAGATCCCGGCAAACGCCCTGCCCTTCGCGGACCCGCTCGGCGGCCTCCGGCGCGAGGACGCGGTGCGAGCCGTACGACCCCCGCCCGGCGAAGATCCCGTACAGCGCGGCGACCGCACGTGCCGTGCCGTGCCCATTGGCGGCCGGGATCTCGGCGGCACGCCACTCCGCGGTGTGGGCCTCGTCCACACCGATGGGAGGATTGGCCAGGGCGGCCAGTGCCGCGGGCGTCAACTGGGCGAAGATCGCGGCCTGTTCGCTGCTGTCCGTGGCCGGCGGATGCACCAGCTCGGCCGCCCGACCGGTCTCCTTCTCCGGCAGCCCCAGTCGGAAGTCGATGCCGAGCGGCCCGGTCACCTCCCGCTCCAGGAACGCGCCCGGCAGCAACCCCGAGACGCGCCGCACCACTTCACCGACGAGGAAGCCGTACGTCAGCACGTGATACCCGGACACCGTCCCTGGCTCCCACCACGGCTCCGTCTGCGCAAGCCGCTTCGTCGTCAGCTCCCAGTCGTAGAGCTGCTCGATCGAGTGCGGTTCCCGCAGTCCGCACAGGCCCGCCCGATGCGACAGCAGATGCCGTACGAGGACGGATTCCTTGCCGGCGGCCGCGAACTCCGGCCAGTACACGGCAACGGGCGCGTCGAGGTCCAACAGCCCGCGGTCGGCCAGAATGTGCGCGCACAACGCCGTGGGCCCCTTCGACGTCGACCACACGTTGGCCAGCGTGTCCCGCTCCCAGGCGCGGGTGCGGGCCGCGTCCGCCCAGCCGCCCCACAGGTCCACCACCGTCTCGCCGCCGAGAGTGACGGTCACCGCCGCGCCCAGCTCACCGCGGTCGCGGAAGTTCTCCTCGAACGCGTTCCGCACCGCCTCGAAGTGTGCCTCGCAGTGGCCTTGAACCTGGGACATGGACCCTCCGTCGTCGCCGGAAAGACCGGGTCCGCGGAAGATCGGCCCGGCCTCCCCGAACGTACCGACTGGTCGGGCCGGGTGGAAGCCGCCGGATACGGCTCATTCGAGGAACAGCGAACCGGTGGGCTCCTGGTAGCCGCTGCAACACAGGCCGGAGGCTTGGGCTCCTTCCAGGTGTATGGAGCCCAAGCCAGTGGCCACACAGTGTCTTCTTTCTTCCCGTCTCCAGCAGGTCAGGGCTCGTCAGCAGCCCTACCGGGACTGGCCGGGCGGAGAAGGCGGCCGCGGTGGGGCCTTCTTAGCCGTTGCTTTCTTCGCAGTTGCTTTCTTCGCCTGAGTAGTGGTCGTGCTCTGCTGTCCTCCGTTGCTGCCAATCGCACCGGCGATGGCTCCGCCGACGGCCAGGGCGATGGCTGCTGCTCCTGCTACTGCCACGGCTTTGAAATTGAACGCTTTGCGCCTGCTCCGTCTGTTCACGATGCCCTTCCTCTCTTTGTCATCAAGCTCCACTTATGTGGACTGACACCCGAAAAGACGAATAGCTGAGCAAGAAGAGCATTTCAATGATCTGGATGTCCGCTGCGTTTGAGGCTGCAAGACCACAAGGTAGAGACGCGCGGTTCTTGGAGCAGAAAGGCTGCGGCTTCAAGTCGGTCTACCGCTCGTATGTGGTTTCGGCGGTGACGGCGCACGCCTCGGATCTTTTCATCCTCCGGCCACCGTATCCCGAATTCTCGTGCGGCGCCTCATGGGGGCGGATGAGGCGCAAAATCGTGCAGGCCGCATCGACGTTTGCTTGGCGACTGGCCATCAGATGGGACGCCAGTGAGATGCTTGATTTCATGACGACGACCGTGTCCGGTGACTTCGAGCTGACCATGGACGAGTTGCGAGTCGTAGCACGCTATGTAGCAGAGACCGCTCAGGAAGTCCTCCCTGTGTTCGAGGACGCCAACCCCGGTGATTCTCGACCTCGCGCAGCCCTTGATGCCGCATGGGAGTTCGTCAACGGTGCGAGAAGGACCAAGCTGCAGCGTGTCACCTCGTTGGACGCACACCGAGCAGCGAAGGAAGCTTCCACCGAAGCCTCACGTCTCGCTGCGCGCGCTGCCGGCGATGCCGCATCTGCCGCGTACCTCCACCCGATCGCGAAAGCTCACCAGGTAGGCCACATTCTGCGCGCCGCTGCAAGTGCAGCGCGCATAGCTGAAATCAACGCAGGCGACGATCCCGAAGTCGGGAACAAGATGATCGAGCAGGCTCGGCAGCGCGCCACACCGGTCTTGATCGATATTCTTGAACGGTATCCCCTCGCGCCAGCCGGCAAGAACCGCATTGCACAACTGATGACCACCTTGGATGATTCCCTGCGCGCTTCCCGCTGAGGGACCCCTCTGTCCTTCGCGATCAACGCGCTCGCATCACCGGGTTCGAACCGTTCAGCTGCCTGAAGCCGCAACTGCTCGCGAAACTACTGCCGTTCGGCGGTCAGACCGTCGCCTTGTGGATGGCCGGCCCCTACCGCGGCGGCGATCTCCCGGCCGAGTTCGGCGCCGTCGAGCATGGCGAGGTTGACACCCTGGCCACCGAACGGGGCCATCAGGTGTGCCGCGTCGCCGAGCAGGGTGATGCCTTGGCAGTGTTCCCAGGCCAGGGGCGAGGGCAGAGCGAACCGCCTGGACGCCGTTGGCGTCGACCGCGCCGCTCCGGCCGTCGTGTGCGCCGAGGCCGGCCCTGGCAAGCCAGTCGAGTTCAATGCGCATGCCGAGGTAGCCGCGCACGTGGCCGCCGCTGTTGCGCTGCAGGATGATGTTGCGACCGTCGCCGTTGGCCCACATGTGGCCGGAACCGACGAGGTGAGCGATCGTCGGATGCCGGGTGTCGACCTCGTCGAAGCGCAGCTCGACGAAGCTCACCCCGGTGTATTGCGGCGTCGCGTCGGTCAGCAGCGGGCGCACTCGCGACCACGCGCCGTCCGCGCCGATGACGAGATCGGCGGTGACCGCGCGCTGCCGTTGGAGAAGGTCACCTCGTGCGAGTGGTTGCTCGCGCGGACGGCTACGGCCTTGTGGCCCCAGCGGATGGCGGCGGGCTGACGTACCGCCGGACGGGGCGAGCATGCGCTTGGACTGGCTCTCCGGGCGGGCCAGAGCAACAAACGCTTACCGAACCGCACCTCGACGCCCCGCTCGTCCGCGAAGGACCAGCGCAGGTAGGGCGTACTCGGGTGATGCGACAACGCGGCGAGGTGCCGTGCCATGCGTCGCGGACCCGGGGTGACCGTTCCGTCAAAGACGCGAGGGCAGCCAGCTGAGCTTGGCCGCCTCCTGGTACGGGCCCCCGCCCTCATGGTCGTTGAACTCGTAGACCTCGATCTCCTTGTCGTCGTGCGGCCACGCGTTGAACGCGGCGAACACCGTCGACGGCGGGCAGGTCTGGTCCTCCAGGGCCGCCGAGAACAGGGCGGGCGCCCGGCCGCGCGCCGCGAAGTGCACGCCGTCGAAGTAGGAGAGTGTGCGCCGTACCTGCTCGGTGCGGCCCCGGTGTGTCTTGAGGTAGTTGCCGATCTCCCGATACGGGTCCCGGTCCGTCAACGTCGTCGCGCGCGGGAAGTCGCACAGGAACGGCACGTCCGGGGCGATCGCCGCCAGGTCGGGTACGAGACCACCGACGGCGATCGCGATGCCGCCGCCCTGGCTCGAGCCGACCGCCGCGGTGCGCGAGGCGTCGACCAGCGGATGCGAGCGCGCCGCCTCCACGGCCCGTACCCCGTCGGTGAACACACGCCGGTAGTAGTAGCCCTCGGGCTCGTCGACACCACGGGTCATGAACCCGGGATACGCGGGCGAACTGCCCACCGGATCCGGTGTCCCGCCCCCACCACCCCATGCACTGCCCTGACCGCGGGTGTCCATCACGAAGTGCGCGAAGCCTGCCGAGGCCCACAGCAGATGCGTGTGCGGCAGCCCGCGTCCACCTCCGTACCCTATGAACTCGACGACGGCGGGGCGTGGCGTGTCCGCGCCGGCAGGCAGCGTCAGCCACCCCTTCACCGGGTGACCGCCGAACCCGGCGAACGTGACGTCGTACACCTTCACGGACGTCAGATGTGTCTCGACCGGCTCGAACCGTGCGTCCAGCTCGTGCTCGCGCGCCCCCTGCAGGGTCTTGGCCCAGAAGGCGTCGAAGTCCTCGGGCTCGACGGACGCGCTGCGGTAGCTCCGGAGTTGGTCCAGGGGCAGGTCGAACAAGGCCATGGATGACCGCCTTTACGGATCAAGGTCAAGGATGCGGATGATCACACGGTACGGGTGGTGTGGGCGGGCGGCCAGGCCTTATCCGGGCAGGTGGGCCGCTCAGGCCCAGCGCCGCTGCCACTCGGGTCCCGTACGCGCCCACTCGGCTTCCCACTCGGCCATGCGGCGCCGGAGGGCCACCCGGCGGACCACGAAGTGCGCGGCCAGGACGACGGCCGCGATGCCGCCCGCCGCGCACGCACCCGCCGCCACCGTGCGCTGCCAGATCACGGTGTTGTCCACCGGGGCCGCGACGATCCGGCCCCGGCCGTCCAGCCAGACATCGGTCCGCTCGCCGGCGCGTGTGCCGACCGGGACCAGCGCCTCGCCGGTGCGCGGCCGCTCGCCGGGTTCGGCCCAGCGCACGGTGACCTGGGAGGTGGGCTGCTTGTCGCCCTCAGAAGTGGGCACCGCGGTCGACGCGTGCTCGGTGACCTCGGCCGGCACCCGGTGGCGTTCGGCCCGCTGCTCCTCGGCCGCGACCCTTGCCTCGTCGTACACGTGCCGCCCCGTGGCGAGCCCCGCCAGTGGGGCACCTACGCACAGCAGCACGACGACGACAAGGGTCGTCCACGCCTTCACCACGTCGCAGTGGCGGCGCAGTGGATTGCGTCGCCGGCGCAGGCCGCGGACCCGCGTGACCATGCCCCTGCCTCCTCATCGCTCGTGCCCGGTCGGCGTCGTTCGTCGTGCCGCGCCGGACCGGGCTGTCAGCCGTCGAACGCCGACCGGGTTCCCCGCAGGGGCGGAGGGACTCGGGTGAGATGCGGTCCGATTCCCGGGGGCGGTGTCCTCCCGGGCGGGGCTGCTGGTCAGCCGAAGCGTTCGATCCGGATACGGTCCACCGGCTGACCCGCGGCGACCAGCAGTCGTGAGGCGTGCTCGGCGAACCCGTTGGAGCCGCACACATAGGCCTCCCAGCCGCCTTCCGGCCGGTCGGCCAGGAGCGTGGCGACCTGCGCGGCCGACAGGCGCCCCACGGACACGCCCCGGGGGGCGCTGCGCGTGAACACGGGGGTGGTCTCGGCGCCGTACTCCGACGCGTAGATCAAGTCCTCGGGGCCACGCGCCGAGACGAGCAGACGCAGCGGCACGGACAGCTCGCGCGCGCGATGATGGCGGAGCATCGACATCAGCGGTACGACGCCGGAGCCCGCGCCGACGAGCAGGGCGGGCCGGTCCCCGGTCCAGGCGAAGAAACCGCTGTGCGGCCCGCGCACCTCGACCGTGTCGCCCGGCTTCGCGACCGTGTGGAACCAGCCGGAGACCTCGCCGCCCTCGACATGGTCCAGAGTGAGCTCGATGTGCCCGGCGTCGTCGGGCGGCGACGCGATCGAGTAGTGCCGCTGGGCGACGTAGCCGTCCTCCGCGGTGAGCCGCAGCATCAGGTGCTGGCCGGGCACATGACCGCGCCAGTCGGGCACGGCGAACCGGAAGGTGGCCGCACGAGGAGTCTCGCGGCGGATCTCGGTGAGCGTGGCGCGCTGCCAGGTGGTCGCCGTGTCCGTGTTCACGGCGATCCGGCCGGGCACGGCGAACCGGGTCGGGGGCGTGAAGGTCTTGGCCGGCTCGGTCTCAGTCACCGGAGTACCGCTGCTCTTCCCAGGGGTTGCCGCGGTGGTGGTAGCCGTTCTGCTCCCAGAAGCCCGGCTCGTCGTGGTCGAGGATCCTCAGGCCCGCGATCCACTTGGCGCTCTTCCAGAAGTACAGGTGCGGCACGAGCAGCCGCGCAGGGCCCCCGTGCTCGGCGGCCAGTGGCTCGTCGCCGTACTCCCAGACGATCCAGGACCGCCCGCCGGTCAGATCGGCCAGCGGCAGGTTCGTCGTGTAGCCGGTGTGCGCGTAGGCGACGGCGTGCGTCGCCTCCGGGGCAGGGCGTACGAGATCGAGGAACGCGTCCACCGAGACACCCCCGAAGCGCACCCCGAACTTCGACCAGCTCGTCACACAGTGGATGTCGCCCTCGTAGGCGGAAGCGGGCAGCGCGTGCGCCTCGTCCCAGGACCAGGTGCGCGGTTCGGCCACCAACCCGTCGACGGTGAACGTCCAGTCCGCGGGCGCCAGTTCGGGCGTGACCTCGGCGGACAGGACCGGCCAGTCGTCGCCCGCGTCGTACTGGCCGGGCGGCAGCCCCGCGTTGGAGACGCGCGGGCGTCCTGTGAAGCCTCGGGTGACATGCATACGGGTCGGTGCCTCCAGGCCGCGGGCGGCGGCCCTTGATCGCTGCGTACGCGTTCCACGGTACCTGGCCCGGTTCGGGGAATAGCCGCCCTGCGATCTTCCTTGCACGCAGTATCGGGTGTGCCCGGACGGCCCCACGGCCGGCGACAGTTCAGGAGAGTGAGGCAGCAGATGCCCAAGGCGTACGTCTTCACGCGGTTCGGCGGCCCGGAGGCCGAGGCCCTTGTCGACCAGGAACGGCCGAGTCCCGGGCCCGGCGAACTGCTGGTCGCCGTACGGGCGGCGGGCGTGAACCCGGTCGACTGGAAGCAGCGCAGCGGCTACGCCCGCCCGGGCCAGGCCGCGCGCGAGCTGCCCGCGGTGTTCGGCAGCGAGGCGGCCGGGGTGGTCGAGGAGGTCGGCGAGGGCGTCACCGGGTTCGCGGTCGGCGACGAGGTCTTCGGCAGCCCGGTCGCGGGCGGATACGCCGAGTACGCGCTGCTGCCCGTCGCGGTGACCGCCCACAAGCCCGAGGAGATCTCCTTCACGGACGCGGCCGCCCTGCCGGTCGCGGCGGCGACCGCGTACGACGGCATCCGCCAGCTCGACCTGCCGGCCGGCGCGACCCTGCTGATCACGGGCGCGGGCGGCGGCGTGGGGGTGGCGGCCACCCAGATCGCGCGCGCCTTCGGGCTGAAGGTCGTGGGCACGGCGAGCGCGGGCAAGAAGGACTTCGTCGAGTCGCTCGGAGCCGTGCACGTGCCCTCGGGCCCGGACTTCGTTACGGGCGTACGAGCCGCGGCACCGGACGGCGTGGACGCGGTCTACGACCTGATCGGCGGCGAGGTGCTCGAAGCCGCGGCGGAACTCCTCACCGACCGCACGAAGTTGATCACCGCGGGCGGCAAGGACATCGTGGGCCGACTCGGTGGCGCCGCGGTCGTCCGGGCCCGTACCGCCGCGGTCCTCGACGAGGTGGCACGACTCGTGGTCGACGGCAAGTTGAACCCGTTGGTCACCCAGACCTTCCCCTTGGCCCGGGCCGCGGAGGCGCTGCGGACCGTGGAGGACGGCCACGCACGCGGGAAGATCGTGCTCGAGGTCGCCGGCTGAGGCTGTGGTGGGGCGGTCCGCGGGCATCCGGTGGGACTTAGGGCCTGTTGTCGACGACAGGCCCCAGTCCCTGTCCGGCGGATCAGGGTCGGACAGGCCCTGAGCGACGGTGCCTGCCACCGTGTAATGTTGCCGTCCGGCTGGCGCGGACCGCCCCAGCCCCGCATGGAACGAGGAGGTGAGCCCCATTACCGCTGTGTCAGTTCGGGTGCTCTCGCCTCGAGGCGTCGCCGTCGCCAGGTGACCCGGAGAGTGCCCTTCGGGTTCCGAAAGGCTCTCAGCTTCCATGCTCTCTTCTGATGTTCCAGACGTTCCAGACATTCCAGATGTTGTCGTCGCCGCGCTCCGGTCCGCGGGCTGTGTCTTCGCCGAGGACGAGGCGCGGCTGATCGTCTCCACCGCCCGCACCCCCGCCGAACTCACCGCCATGGTGGACCGCCGCGCCGCGGGCCTGCCCCTCGAACACGTCCTGGGCTGGGCCGAGTTCTGCGGTCTGCGCATCGCCGTGGAACCCGGCGTCTTCGTGCCCCGTCGTCGTACCGAGTTCCTCGTTCAGCAAGCCGTCGCACTCGCCCGCGAGGCCCCGCTCGTCGTGGACCTCTGCTGCGGTTCGGGTGCTGTGGGCGCCGCGCTCGCCGCGTCCCTCCCCGGCGCCGAACTGCACGCCGCGGACATCGACCCGGCCGCGGTGCGCTGCGCACGCCGGAACGTCGGCGAGGCCCACGTCTATGAGGGCGACCTCTTCGCGCCGCTGCCGAGCGTCCTCCGCGGCCGCGTCGACGTGCTGGCCGCCAACGTGCCGTACGTCCCCACCGAGGAGGTCGGCCTCCTGCCTCCGGAAGCCCGCGACCACGAGCCCCTCGGCGCGCTCGACGGGGGAGGGGACGGCCTCGACATCCTGCGCCGGGTGACGGCCGAAGCCGCGCAGTGGCTGACCCCCGGCGGCTGCCTCCTGGCCGAGACGAGCGAACGCCAGGCGCCGGCCGCCCGCCAGGCCTTCGCCGACGGCGGCCTGGTCCCGCGCCTCGCCGTGTCCGAGGAGCTGTACAGCACGGTCGTCATCGGAACGAGGCCCTGGTCACAGAACGAGGCAGAGAGGGAGGCCCTGGTCACATCGACCCCTCCGCCATTGTGCAACTAGTTGCATAAAGCCCGAGCCCTCGTCTACAACAGACGTGACGACACCGCGCACGGAGGGGCCCATGAGCCGTTACCCGCACCTGATGAACCCGCTCGACCTGGGCTTCACCACGCTGCCCAACCGCGTGCTCATGGGTTCCATGCACGTAGGCCTCGAAGAGGCCGAACACGGCTTCGAGCGCATGGCGGAGTTCTACGCCGCCCGGGCGCGTGGCGGTGTGGGGCTCATCGTCACCGGCGGCATCGCGCCCAACGAGGCGGGACGGCCCTACGAGGGCGGCGCCAAGCTCACCACCGAGGCGGAGGCCGAGCAGCACACCGCCATCACGGACGCCGTACATCGCGAAGGCGGCCGGATCGCGATGCAGATCCTGCATTTCGGGCGGTACGCCTACCACGCCGACCTCGTCGCACCCAGTGCCCTCCAGGCCCCGATCAGCCCCCACGTCCCGCACGCCCTCACCGACGACGAGGTCGAGCGGACGATCGACGACTACGCCCGAGCCGCCCGCCTCGCCCGGCAGGCGGGCTACGACGGTGTCGAGATCATGGGCTCCGAGGGCTACCTGATCAACGAGTTCATCGCGGCCAGGACCAACCACCGCGAGGACCGCTGGGGCGGCTCGTACGAGAACCGCATGCGTTTCCCCGTCGAGATCGTCCGGCGCGTACGGGAAGCGCTCGGCGAGGACTTCGTCATCATCTACCGGCTGTCCATGCTGGACCTGGTGCCCGGTGGCTCCTCGTTCGACGAGGTGATCACACTCGCCAAGGCCGTCGAGGCCGCCGGGGCGACGATCATCAACACTGGAATCGGGTGGCACGAGGCGCGGATCCCCACCATCGCGACCTCCGTGCCGCGCGGCGCGTACGCCTGGGTGACCAAGAAGGTCATGGGGGCCGTCTCGATCCCGCTGGTGACGACCAACCGCATCAACACCCCTGAACTGGCTGAGCAGTTGCTCGCCGAGGGGTACGCCGACATGGTGTCGCTGGCCCGCCCGATGCTCGCCGACCCCGACTTCGTCAGCAAGGCGCGGGACGGGCGGCCCGAGGCCATCAACACCTGCATCGGCTGCAACCAGGCCTGCCTCGATCACACCTTCAGCGGCAAGATCACCTCCTGTCTGGTCAACCCGCGCGCCTGCCACGAGACCGAACTGGTCCTCGCGCCGACGCGGCGGCGTCTGAGCGTCGCCGTCGTCGGCGCGGGCCCGGCCGGACTCGCCTGTGCCGTCTCCGCCGCCGAGCGCGGCCACGACGTCACGCTCTACGACGCCGCGAGCGAGATCGGCGGCCAGCTGAACGTGGCCCGCAAGGTCCCCGGCAAGCAGGAGTTCGACGAGACGCTGCGCTACTTCCGTACGCAGCTCGAACTGCACGGTGTGGATGTGCGGTTGAACACGCGGGTCACGGCCGACGACGTCGCCGGCCACGACGAGATCGTCGTCGCCACCGGTGTCACCCCGCGCGTCCCCGAAATCCCCGGTGCCGACCACCCGAGCGTCGTCGGCTACCTCGACGTGCTGCGCGACGGGGCCCCTGTCGGCGACCGCGTCGCGATCCTCGGTGCGGGCGGTATCGGTTTCGACGTCGCCGAGTACCTGACCGACAGCGGCGACAAGGCGAGCGAGGATCCGGCGACGTACTTCCGGCAGTGGGGCGTCGACATGGACTACCGTGCGCCCGGCGGCCTCGCCGCGCCCGAGCGGCCGGCCCCGCCGCGCTCTGTCCACCTGCTGCAACGCAAGCCGTCCAAGGTCGGCGCCGGGCTCGGCAAGACCACCGGCTGGATCCACCGCGCGGAACTCAAGCACCGCGGGGTCACCATGGTCCCGGGCGTCCAGTACGACCGGATCGACGACGCGGGCCTGCACGTCACCGTCGACGGGCGGAGCACCGTCCTGCCGGTCGACACCGTCGTGCTCTGCACCGGACAGGAGCCACGCCGCGACCTGTACGACGAACTGCGCGCCGCGGGCCGCAGCGTGCACCTCATCGGCGGCGCGGACGTGGCCGCCGAACTGGACGCCAAGCGCGCCATCAAGCAGGGCACGGAGCTGGCGGCGGCCCTGTAGCGGCCCCGTCGTGGTCCTTCGGTCCACGAACGCACGCTCGTCGGCGGCACGAATGTGCCCTCGTCGGCGTACCTAGGATGACTCCATGTCACTCCCGCACGCGATCCTCACCGCCCTGCTCGAAAAGCCGTCGTCAGGCCTTGACCTGACCCGGCGTTTCGACAAGTCGATCGGCTACTTCTGGTCGGCGACGCATCAGCAGATCTATCGCGAGCTGGGCAAACTGGAGGCCGAGGGCTACATCCGGGCCCTCCCGACGCAGCAGCCGGCCCGGGGACAGAAGAAGAGCTACGAAGTCCTGCCCGCGGGCCGCGCCGAACTCACCCGCTGGACCGCCGCGTCCCAGGACCCGAAACCCCTGCGCGACACGCTGCTGCTGCGCCTGCGCGCCGCGGCGGTGGTCGGCACGGAGGGTATCGAGGCGGACCTGCGCCGTCATCTCGAGCTGCATCAGCGGCAGTTGGCGGAGTACGAGGAGATCCAGCGGCGGGACTTCCCACCGGGACGGGACGCGCCGCAGGATCGCCTCCAGCACCTCATCCTGCGCGCCGGGATCGACCTGGAGACCTTCTGGACCCAGTGGCTGACCCATGCGCTGGAGGAGTTCGGCCGGCTGCCCGCGGAGGGTCCGGCTTCCTGACGCCGCCGCTCTGAAGGCAGCGGGTTGCCCGGCTCCCCGTCCGCGACAGGGAGCCGGGCCTCCGGAGTGATCAGAGCCGGTGAGGCTTGGACCGGCGGCGCAGGACCCAGACCGTGGCCACGACACCCGTCGTGACCAGGACCCCGCCGGCCACATACGTGATCGTGCTGAAGTCCTTGAAGGAGCCGCCCACCCCGCCCATGATCCCGCGCGTCGGCGAGGGCGAAGGCGACCGCGTGGCCGTCGCGGAGATCGTGGGGCTGGTGGTGGGGGAGACGGTGATGGACTGGGTGCCCGCCGTCGTGCCGTTCGCACAGACCACGATGACGGTGTAGGTGCCCGCGCTGACCCCCGACCAGGAGGCGCTCTGGCTGCTGCTGCCGCCGGACAGCGGCACCTGGCGGCCCTGGGTGAAGTTGACCTGGCCGCTGGAGAGCAGCGAGGCACTGCCGCCGGTGGTGCACACGGTGGTGTTCACCTGGACCGTTGAGCCGTTGGCGGTCACGGTGATCTGCGTGTTCACCGCGGCGGCGGGCACGGCGGTCAGGGTCAGCGGCAGCGCCGCGGCCGCCACGGTCAGGCCGGAGCGGACGAGCATCTGAGTAGTACGCATATGACTGCCCTCCGACGGCACGGTTGGCGGTACATCCCATGCGCCGCCGAGGATTGGGAAACGCCCGTGCTGCCTTCGGAACGAGCCAACGTGTCCTTGCCCGGGTCCGCATGCGGGCCGGGACCGGGCAGGTGACGGATTCCTTCGTCCGGCGGACCACGGATGGCGTGTGGCGGCACCCGTGACCGCCTCACTCACACCTTCCGATAGGAGTACGCCTCCGAAGCCGCCGCCTCCACCGCCGCCAGGTCCGCTCCCGCCGACGCGGTGACGACCGCGGCGACCGCGCCCTCGACGAACGGGGCGTCCACGAGGCGGGTGTGCGCGGGGAGCTCGTCCCCTTCGGCGAGGAGGGTCTTGACCGTGAGGACGGCGCTGCCGAGGTCGGTGAGGACGGCGACGCCGGCGCCGCGGTCCACGGAGGCGGCCGCGGCGGAGATCAGCTCGGCGCTGGTGCCGAAGCCCCCGCCCTCGATGCCGCCCGCCGGGGCCACCGGAGCGGTCGTGCCGCCGCCCGCGAGCCCGGCCGCCAGCTCGGCGACCGAGGCGGCCACCGCGGCACTGTGCGACACGAGCACGATCCCCACCAGCTTCTCCGCGCTCGCCGAGCCGCTCGCCGCGTCACTCATCGGCCGCCTCCGCGAGCGCCGCGAGAAGGAGCGCCGAGGAGGTGGCACCGGGATCCTGATGCCCGATGCTCCGCTCGCCCAGATAGCTCGCCCTGCCCTTGCGGGCCTGCAGGGGCGTGGTGGCGAGGGCGCCCTCCTCGGCGGCGGCCCGCGCAGCGGCGAAGGACTCGCCGAGCGCGTCGACCGCGGGAACGAGGGCGTCGATCATGGTCTTGTCGCCGGGCGCCGCCCCGCCCAGCTGCATCACCGCCTCCACGCCGGTGCGCAGCGCGTGCGTGAGCTGTTCCTCGCTGACCTCGGCCGCGTCACCGAGCGCCTTCCCGGTGCGGCGCAGCAGCGTGCCGTACAACGGACCCGACGCACCTCCCACCGTCGAGATCAACTGCCGTCCGGCCAGCGTGAGGACGGCGCCGGGCGTGTCCGGCGCCTCCTTCTCCAGCGCCGCCGCCACGGCGGTGAAGCCGCGCTGAAGATTGCTGCCGTGGTCGGCGTCGCCGATCGGTGAGTCGAGGGCGGTGAGCCGTTCCGCCTCACGGTCGACGGACACGGCGGTCGCCGTCATCCAGCGGCGGAAGAAGTCGGCGTCGAGCACAGGATCTCCTTGAGTGGTAAGGGAGTTGACCAGTCTCACATGCCCCAGCGCAGGCCCGCTGTCCGCACCGGTGCGTCCCACAGCCGCAGCAGGTCCTCATCGACCTGACACAGGGTCACCGAGGCTCCGGCCATGTCGAGCGAGGTGACGTAGTTGCCGACGAGCGTGCGCGCCACGGCGACACCGCGCTCGATCAGCACGCGCTGCACCTCGGCGTTGAAGCCGTACAGCTCCAGGAGGGGTGTCCCACCCATGCCGTTGACCAGGACCAGGACCGGATTATCGGGGTTGAGGTCCTCCAGGATCGCGTTCACCGAGAAGTCGGCGATCTCCCGCGAGGTCATCATCGCGCGCCGTTCCCGGCCGGGCTCGCCGTGGATCCCGATGCCCAACTCCAGCTCTCCGGCCGGGAGATCGAAGGTGGGGCTGCCCTTGGCCGGAGTGGTACACGCGCCCAGTGCGACGCCGAAGGTGCGGGAGTTCTCGTTGACCTGACGGGCCAGCGCCTCGACCCGCTCCAGCGGCTGTCCCTCCTGGGCCGCGGCGCCGGCGATCTTCTCCACGAACAGCGTCGCGCCGGTGCCTCGCCGCCCGGCCGTGTAGAGGCTGTCGGTCACGGCCACGTCGTCGTTGACGAGCACCTTGGCCACCTGGATGCCCTCGTCCTCGGCGAGTTCCGCGGCCATGTCGAAGTTGAGCACGTCACCGGTGTAGTTCTTCACGATGAACAACACCCCGGCACCGCTGTCCACGGCGGCCGCCGCCCGCACCATCTGGTCCGGCACCGGGCTGGTGAACACCTCGCCCGGGCAGGCCGCGGACAGCATGCCCGGTCCCACGAATCCGCCGTGCAGCGGCTCGTGCCCCGACCCGCCGCCGGAGACGAGTCCCACTTGTCCGGCCACCGGAGCGTCGCGCCGTACGATCACCCGGTTCTCCACATCAACGGTCAGCTCGGGGTGGGCGGCCGCAAGTCCCCGCAGCGCGTCCGCGACGACCGTCTCCGCGACGTTGATGAGCATCTTCATGGGTGCCTCCTGGTGAGATGAGCCTCTGACCTGTGTCTGACATGTGGGTTGACGGTTCTGGAAGCCTGCTCTCGGAAGTATCGATGCTGAGTGAGCGCGGGTCACGTGTGCGGGCATCAACACAGGGCGCGGCTTCGTCAACTCGTGGGGTGGAATTGAGATGCCTGATGGATGGCAGTGGGACAGCACCCTGTTCCAGGGAAGCGCGGCCCACTACGAGCGTGGTCGGCTCCCGTACGCTCCAGGCTTTGCCGAAACACTGGCCACGGCCCTCGGTCTGGACGGCCGGGGCAGACTCCTCGACGTCGGCTGCGGCCCGGGCACCGTGCTGCTCGCGATGGCGCGGTACTTCACCGAGGCGGTTGGCGTCGACCCGGATGAGGACATGCTGGCCGAGGCCGAGCGACAGGCCAGTCGTCGCGGGGTGGCCAACGCACGTTGGGCAGCCGCCCGCGCCGAGGATCTGCCGGCGGGGTTGGGTGAGTTCCGGGTCGTGGTGTTCGCCCAGTCCTTCCACTGGACGGATCGCGATCGTGTCGCGGCCACCGTGCTGGAGATGCTGGAGCCGGGAGGCGCGTTCGTCCACATGGGCGACCTCAAGAATCCACCCGCCGAGGCAACGCCGCTGCCGTTGCCCGCGCCCCCGTACGACCAGATCAGCGACCTGGTGCGCCGGTACTTGGGCCCGGTGCGCCGCGCCGGGCAGGGGAAGCTCGTCAACGGCACGCCGAACCGGGAGGACCTCGTGGTGGAACGGGCCGGATTCGAGAACTTCCAGCGACATGTGGTGCCGGCGGGGGAAGTGGTCAACCGCACCACGGACGACATCGTTGCGTGGGTGTTCTCCCGATCCGACTCCGCGCCGCACCTGTTCGGCGAAAGGCTGGAGGATTTCGAGCGGGACCTGCGCGCGGTGCTGCGGCAGGCAGCACCTGAGAACCGCTTCGCGGAGCGTCTTCCGGCAACCGAGATCATGACCTGGCGAAAGCCACATGGTGAGCGGTGACACCCTCGGCCGGGATCATGATGTCGGGCCCGTCGGAAATCCTTCGCAGTCCTGCTCCCGATGTCGGTTTTCCTGGTTCTGGAGGCCGTGACTGGCTTCGCAGGCACCGGTGGCCGAAAGGTGTCGGCGTGTAAGCCGAGTGCGGCATCGCCGCGCCACAAGGGGCCCGTCGGCCGAGAATCATCAATTCGTACGGCACCGATGACGCCGGTCAGTGGCTGGTGAAGACCACGTCGTGCCACGACTTGTGCCGCTCGCCGGTGATCTCCGACATGACGTGCTTGATGTTGGTGTACTCGTCGAAGGAGTAGGCGGACATGTCCTTGCCGAAGCCGGAGGCCTTGTAGCCGCCGTGCGGCATCTCGCTGATGATCGGGATGTGGCCGTTGATCCAGACGCAGCCGGCCTGGATTTCGCGGCTCGCGCGTCCGGCGCGGAAGACGTTGCCGGTCCAGGCGGAGGCGGCCAGTCCGTACGGGGTGTCGTTGGCCAGGCGGATGGCCTCGTCGTCGCTGTCGAAGGGCAGGCAGACGAGGACCGGGCCGAAGATCTCCTGCTGGACGACGGGGGAGTCCTGTGCCGCGTCGGTGATGAGGGTGGGCTCGTAGTAGGCGGCCTTGCCCAGCGGCCCGTCGGGGATCCTCCCGCCGCGCACGATGGTGGCTCCGGCCTCGCGGGCGGCCTCGACCATGGCGGCGACCTTGTCGCGCTGCCGGAGGGAGATCAGGGAGCCCATGTCGGTGTCGGGATCGTCGACCGGGCCCAGGCGCACGCCGTCCATGAGGGCGGCCACCCGCTCGACGAACGCAGCCGCCGCCCGCGGCGCGGTGGCCGGAGCCCTCGCCGGGGCGGCCCGCAACCTCGGGTTGGTCACCGAGTACTGCTCGCCGGACGTGCCGGAGCGGCGCTTGCCCGCGATGAACTGCTGTCCGGTGCTCTCCATCAGTCACTTCTCCGACTGGGTCTCGGGGTTGGAGCTCTGCTCGCCCCACAGGTCGCCGAGCGTGTAGCCCTGCGGGAAGGGGTCGGTCTCGTCCAGCACGTACTGACTGAACGCGGTGATCCAGCCGCGGCCGCTGATCGTCGGCAGCACGGCCTCGTAGGGGCCGATCCGGGTGGTGTCCAGGAGCGTGCCGGTGAAGGTGGTGCCGAGGATCGACTCGTGGACGAACGGTGTGTCCAGGGGGAGTTCGCCGCGGGCGTGCAGGGCGGCCATACGACCACTTGTGCCGGTGCCGCACGGAGAGCGGTCAAGGGTGCCGGTCCAGGTCGCCGGGTCCGCAAGGTCCACCTCGCCGTTCGGCAGGACGACCACGTTGCGGCCGGAAGCACCCGGCGTCGGGGACGGGCAGTGAATCATCGTCAGGGAGATCCGGTTGATGCCGGGGTTGAGCGGGTGGCTGACCGGGAACTGCTGCTGGGCGGCGGTCCGCAGCACCGCTCCGGCGCGGGCGATCTCCTTGGCGGCGGACGGATCGAGCCGGATGCCGAGGTCCGCCGCGCGCGCCTGGACGTAGAACTGCCCGCCGAAGACGATGTCGGCCTGCACGGGGCCGTATTCGGGCAGCTCGAGGACGTGGTCGAGGGCGATCGCGAAAGCGGGCACGTTGGCGAAGGTGACCCGGGTGGCCCTGCCGCCCTCGACGTCGGCGCGGACCCGGACGAGACCGACCGCGGTGTCCACGGTGAGTTCGGTGACCGGCTCGGTGACGGGGACCGCGCCCGTCTCCACGAGGGCGGTGACGGCGCAGATCAGGTTGGAGCCGGACATGGGGCGGAAGCCGCCCTGTTCCAGCACGACCAGGCCGAAGTCGGCGGCCGGGTCGGCCGGGGGCAGTACCAGGGCGCCGCACAGGGCCGGGTAGCCGCGCGGCTCGCGCAGCAGGAGCTGGCGCAGATCGTCGAGGTGTTTCTCGCAGTACTGCAGCCGTTCGGCCATGGTGGCGCCCCGGACGTGCAGATGGCTGCCGATCAGTACGCGCCCGGGCTCGCCCTCGGCGTGGACGTCGATCGTGTGGATGCGGCGGTGCGCGGCCATTACGCCGCCACGCCGGCGTCGACGGTCTCGACGCCGGCGGCGGTGAGCAGGGTGCGCAGCTCCTCGCGGTACTGGGGGGCCAGCGGCAGGACGGGCCGGCGGGTGGGGCCGGCGCTCACGCCGACGAGGTCGAGCCCGGTCTTGATGCCGCAGGAGTAGTTGTGGGACTCCAGGAACCGGCAGATCGGGAAGATCTTCGCCCACAGTTCGCGCGCGGCGTGCAGATCGGCCCGGACGGCGAGGGCGTCGTACAGATCGGCGCACAGCCGGGGGATCACACTGGCGGTGCCCCACACGCCGGCCTTGGCTCCGCTCGCCAGGGCGGCGAAGGTGAGGGTGTCCCAGCCGTTGAGGGTGGTGATGTCCTGTGCGTGCTGCTGCTGGACGGCGGAGAGCCAGGCGAAGTCGCCGCCGGTGTCCTTGTAGGAGGTCACCGCGGTCTCGCGGGCCAGTTGCGCCAGCTCCTCCGGGGTGAGCTGCACGCCGCTTGCGGAGGGGATGTTGTAGTACATGATCGGGATGTCGATCGCCTCCGAGACCGTGCCGAAGTAGGCGAGGAGTTCCTCGAAAGACGGGGCGTCGTAGAACGGCGGCACGATCATGACGGCGGACGCGCCGGCCTTCTCGGCGTGGACGCTCAGTTCCACGGTCTCGGCCGTGCTCAGCGCGGCCGTTCCGGCGACCACCGGGACGCGTCCGGCGGCGGCCTCGACGTACAGCTCGGTGACCTGCTTGCGCTCGTTCGAGGTCAGCGTCGTGAACTCGCCGGTGCTGCCGCCGGGGACGAGGCCGTGGATGCCGCCGGAGATGATGTGGTCGACCTGGCGCTGGACGCCCGTGGCGTCGAGGGCGGAGCCGTCCGCGGTCAGCGGGGTGACGGCGGCGGCGAGGATGCCGGTGAACTGCGGGGCGCTCATGGGGTCTCCTGAAGCGAGAAGGGGAGAGGGAAGGAGGAAACGGAGCCGGGTGAAGGTCACCGGCGGGTGAAGCGGAGCGGGGAGACCGCCTCGGCGACGGCGGGGAGGCGCTGCCGGGTGATGGCCTCGGTGATGATCTCGGCGGTCGCGGGAGCCAGGGTGAGGCCCAGCATGCCGTGGCCTGAAGCGACGTAGACATTGGGTAGCGGATGGAGTCGGCCGATGACGGGTAGGCCGTCCGGAGTCATGGGCCGCATGCCCGCCCAAGGGGCGGCCTCTCCCGGAGGGTTGTCCCAGTCTGTGAAGGCGTCGGCCGCGGCCTTCTTGATGGCGGCGACCCGCGGGAGGTTGACGTTCTCCTCCAGGCCCCCGAACTCCATCGTGCCTGCCAGACGCAGGAAGCCGCCCAGCGGGGTCACCGCGACACGGGCGTCCTCCAAGGTGAGAGAGGTGCGCAGGTGCAAGGGGGCGGGGGAGTAGTCGACGCTGTAGCCCTTGCCGGGGCGGATGGGCATAGGGACGCCCAGTTCGCGGGTCATGCGGCCGGTCCACACTCCGGCCGCCAGCAGCAGCGTGTCGCCGGTGATCTCGCCCCGGTCTGTGAGTACGCCGGTGACGGCGTCGCCCCGGCGCAGGAAGCGGTGTACCGGGCTGTGCTCGTGGATCTCCACGCCCAGTGCCTGACATCGCTTGAGCAGGCCCTGGGTGAGAGAGTCCGGCTCGACCTGCCGGTCGTCAGGGAAGTACAGGCCATGGCGTATCCGGCTGTTGAGTGCCGGTTCGCGGGCCTGGACGGCGTCCCCGTGCAGGTGCTCGGGAACCATGCCGAACCGCTCGAAGACATCGAGGGAGGCACACTGCTCCTCGTAACGGTCCCGGGTCTCGAAGGCCAGCAGCACGCCGGCCTTGTGCATTTCGAAGGAGATGCCGTCCCGGGTCCAGTCGTCGAGGAGGTCCATGGTCCCCTCGGCAAGGCGCAGTTGGACCTCCAGCCCGCGGCGGAAGTCCCGGGCGGTGCAGTGCCGGGCCATGCTCAGCATGAACTTCACGAAGCCCGGGGCGAGCGAGGGCTTGACGTACAGCGGGCTGTCCGGCTTCAGCATCCACTTCAGGGACTGCAGGATGACTCCGGGGGCCGGTACCGGTCCGCTCTCCGCCAGTGCGATCTTGGCCGCGTTGCCGTGCGTGGCGGCGGAGCCCGCGCGCCGGGCGTCCAGTACCACCACTTCGCAGCCGCTCTTGGCCAACCGGTAGGCACTTGCCAGGCCGACGGCCCCGGCGCCGACCACGATGATCCGCATGGAGTCGTGTACCTCCTGACAGGGTGCGACCGGCGCCTCTCGCAGCGGGGCGGCGACCCCTATGATGTCCGCAGATTGTCAAACAATCTGCGGGACCGAGGGTCACGCTAAGCTCGGCGCCCGGCGCAGTCAATAAGTCGCGGTGAACTAATGGCGCCTGTGCGCTGTGCGACGAGATCACCTCCGCGCTCGATCCGCCGGTGGCCGCGAGGTACTGGGCGTGCTCACCAAGCTGAAGCAGGAGGAAGGCATCGCCAGCGTCATCGTCATCCACGACATGGCGTTCGCCTCCAAGGCAGCCGACCGCCTCTGCTTCTTCGGGGACGGCGTGATCAAGGAGGACGCCCTGCCCGGCGAGGCTTTCACCCATCCCCGTACACCGGGCCTCAGGGCGTTCATCGACGCCACCGGTTCTGAACCGCGCCGCGTGCCCGTCGTCCCTCCACCGCCCCCATAGAATGCGGTCTGACAATCTGCGGAGGATGTATGAGCGAGCACGCAGCGCAGGCCGCCGGTCCGAGGCCGGTCACCACCCAGACGCGCCGCGATGCCGTGGTGGACGAGCTCCGCCGCGCGATCATGGCCGGCGAGCTGCAGGCAGGCCAGCGCGTGCGCGAGGTCCACATCGCCCAGCAGCTGGGGGTCAGCCGCCCGACCCTGCGCGAAGCCGTCTACCAGCTGATCCACGAAGGGCTCCTCGAACAGCAGCCCTATCGCGGAGTCGTCGTCACCTCGATCGACGAGAAGTTCATCACCGACATCGCGGACGTGCGCGTCGCCCTGGAGACACTCGCGGCGCGGGCGTTGGCCGACGACCCCGACGGCTCTCGGAGGGCAACACTGGAGGCCGCCTGGCAGGAGTACCGCGACGCGCACGGCTCGCAGGACGCCGCACGCCTCCATCAGGCCCATGTCGCCCTGCACCGCACGATTTGGGACGGCTCCGACAACACCATGCTGAAGAGGCTCTGGCCCACCGTGGAAGCCCAGATCAACGTTGCCATCACGGTCGACGAGAGCACGCGGTCCGATCCCGACCGGGCCCTGCACGTCCACGAACGGCTGATCGACGCCATTCTCGGCGGCGACCCCGCAGTCATCCAGGCCGAAGTGGAACGCCACACCCGGGCGAGCGCCGACGAGCTGATCGAGATGATCGCCGAGCGAAAGCGCGGCGGAGAGGGCTCCGAGGCCTGAACAGTTCCGCGACCGTCCGCGGCCGCGCAACGGGTGTCCCCGGACCGCCTGGCCCGGGTGCAAAGGTCCCGGGAAGGCCGGTGATCCACCGGCACGTCCCGGGACATTCGCGGGCTACCCCTGTGTGAGCGGTGTGACGGCGATCCGGTCGATGACGGGTGCGTAGGGGGATCGCTGGTCGTACTGGTTGTAGGTGTCGCCGTTGAAGTCGGGAAGTTCGTCCGCGGTGAAGGTGAGCCGGTTCGTGCCCTTCTTCAGGGTGACCGGGACGGTCAGGTCCCAGAAGTTGTTGTAGTGGAAGGTCGTCGGGAAGAGGACGCGACGGGCCGGTTCGCCGTTGACCGAGAGGTCGGCGTGACGGGCGATCGGGTCGGGGTTGTAGTGGGTGGCCGGGGCCTGTTCGGCGTTGGAGTAGCGGATGGTCAGCGCGTGCCGGCCGGAGCGCTCGGCGACGACGTCGAGGGTGAGGGCGTTGGCCTTGCCGTCGCCGACATCGGTGACCGCCTTCCCGCCGGAGGCGAAGCCGTAGGCGTCGGTCACCTTGGCGGCGCCGCTGACTGTGCCGTCCTCCGCCTGGTAGACCTTCGGCACCAGAGTGCCGTGGGACTGTGTCACGCGCAGGCGGTCGAGGGCGAGTTCGCGTGAGGCACCGGTGACGGTGATCTTGTTGATGCCGCCGGACAGGAACACCCGGACGTCGTCCGTACCCTCCTTGCCGCCGCCGACTTTGGGCACGTCGAGCTTCTCGCCGTTGAGGGAGAGACCGGCCCGGCCGCCGCCGAGGTGGTCGACGGACACGGTCGCCTCACCGTCGGTGGGTGCGTATACCCAGAAGGTCGCGGAGGCGTCCTTGGGCAGCCTCACCGCGCCCGGCCCGGACGTGGAGGCACTGGTGTAGTCGGGGCGGGCTCCGGAGAGGGTGGCGTACTCGGCCTCGTAGATCGCGGGTGCGGTCACGTGCTCGTCGCGCAGCGAGAGGTCGATCTTGTCGATGATGGCGTCGCCCTTGGTGACGCCGAGGTCCGGGTCCTTCGCGGCGAGCGTGATCCGGTGCTTTCCGGCAGTCAGCTTCACCGAAGTGTCGGTGTGTCCCCAGACCACCCACTTGTAGCCGAGCGGCAGTCGCAACTCCTGCGGGTCCTTGCCGTCGACGCGCAGGAAGACGTTGGTGGGGCCTTGTTCCTTCACCAGGTCGTACAGGTTGTAGGAGTTGGCGAAGACGCTGAGATCGTACGTGCCGTCCTGCGGGACCTCGACGTCGAAGGCGAGCACTCCGTCGGAACCGGTGCGCAGGCCGCCGACGTTGTAGGCGCCGGAGGTCGCGAACTTCCCCACCTGGGAAGGCGATCCCTCGGGGCCGTTCTTGGAGTAGCCGCGGCCGGTGTAGGTGGCGTTCTCCGCTTCATAGGTCTTGCGCCAGCCGACGGAGGGTTCGGCCGGTGCTCCGCCGTTTCCGCCGGGGGAGAGGATGACCTGGTACGCCGACATCTCGTTCATACCGGTCATCGGGAGTGTGGCGGTGCCGTCGGTCCCGACCTGGATCTCCTGGTCCGCGATGCGCAGCGGCTGGGCGGAGTCGCCGACCTGCCCGGTCCACGGGATCTCCTGCACGGTGGCATGCACCGTCGTGCCGAACAGTTCGGGGTCGATGTTCTGGAAGACGACGTCCGCGTCGCCGCTCTTGCCGCCGAAGATGGCCCGGGACTGCTTCTTGTCCTCGTCGAGCGTGGCGACACCCTGGAGGGTGTACTGCACGTTGGGGTGAGGCGCGGTCACCTTTACGGTGTGGCCGGTCATCTGGCCGTAGGCGTTGAACAGCCACCATTGGCCGTTGCCCTTGTTCGCCTCCACCGCCGAGTCGTTGAGGTTGCCGTCGATGTTCCAGTACGCCAGGTCGGCGTCGATCTTGGACTCCTCGATGGCGGAGACCCACTGGACGACCTGGCCGGGCACGGACAGATGGTAGTTGTGGCCGTACTCGTTGACGTTGATGGGCAGCGGGTCGATGCCGACCTCCTTCTCCCACTGCCGGTACTTGGCGACACTCGTACGGACCGCGGCGGGCGACGACAACTCGTGCCAGGTCATCACGTCCGGGACGACGTCGTTGGCCTTGGCGTACTGCAGGAAGCCCTTGACCTGGTCGTAGAGCACGCTGGTGTTGGGTCCGGCGATGCGCGCCTGCGGGTCGAGGCTCTTGATGAGCTGGTAGGTCTCCTTCCACGCCGCGAAGTAGTGCTGCGGGTCCTTGAGCCAGGAGACCTTGTTGTAGCTCCAGTCACCGGTGCCGAACATGTTCCCTTCGGGTTCGTTGAAGGGCACGTAGACGACGTGGTCCTTGTAGTCCCCCATGGTCAGGACCTGCTGGACCTGCTTTTTGATCTTCGCTTTGAAGTCGGCGAGCCGCGCGGGACCGTCCGCGCCCGGCCACTGGTAGGGGAAGCCGCGGTAGATGTCGGTCATGTAGATGTAGACGTCCTTGCCGCCGGAGTCCACGAACGGCGGCAGCACCTCGAGGGCGTCGGCCCCCGGGTGCTGGGGCCCGTCCTGCGCCTTCGTCGACACCGTACGGACGTGCATGCCCTCGAGGAGATTGCGGCTCGGCACTCCGTCGCCGTAGACGCCGTACAGCGAGCCGGAAGCCCCGCCGTGGAAGGGGCCGGTGTCGGTCGCGAGGTCCACGACGAGCCGTTCCGGCTCCGCCGCCCCGGCCGTGCCGACGGTGGTCGAGGCGAGAACGGTGGCGAGGACCGCCACCGCCGCGGCGCCTGCTCCTGCTGTTCTTCTTCTGCGTCGCACTGAAGTCTCCGTGTTGTCCCTGGGGGCGCAAAGAAGGGGGGGGTGGTTCGGCGGTCGGGTCTGCCTCGATCGCCGCCGATTCGAACCGGTTCGACAATGCCCACGATCACCTGGATCGCTGTCATGGGGAGGTTTGTTTCGACGGCGGAGTGGTGTCCCGCGCACTTGTCGAACCGGTTCGCCGGAAGCTAGCACCGGCGCACCGGGCCAGCAATACTCCCGACACAATCTCTTTCGCCCCGGTGCGGGCGGATGCACGGTGCGGCGTGGACCGCAGGAGACATCAAAGTTCGTGGTCAGAGCGATTGCACGGGGTGCGGGCGGTGGTTGCCGCACGTGGTGCGTCGGGCTTCCGGGCTGTTCCGGAGTGTTTCGGAAAGTGTGCGCAAGGCATTGACACCTGCCGGGTCGGCTTCCTACCTTCCCTTTCATGCGAACCGGTTCGACAACCGGATGACCGCCCCTTCTGTCCCTCAGCACCCCGACCGGTACGATCCTCCCTCTCAGGGATCAGCGAACCGGTTCGATGAAGGAGTTCCGTGAACATCGGTGAGATTGCCAAGCGGGCCGGTGTCTCGCGGAGCACCGTGTCGTACGCGTTGAGCGGCAAGCGTGCCGTGTCGGACCACACCCGAGAGAAGATCCAGCGGGTCATCGACGAGCTGGGCTACCGGCCCAACGCGAGCGCACGCGCCCTGGCCAACGGCCGGACCAACACCATCGGCCTGGTCTTCCCTCCGGCCGGCGACCACTACACCGGAATGCAGCTCGATTTCATCGGCAGCGTGGTGGAGGCCGGGGCCACCTACGACTACGACGTACTGCTCTCCCCGAGTGGTGTGGACAGCGACCGCTCATTCCAGCGGCTTCTGGGCGAGCGACGCGTCGACGGCGCGATCCTGATGGAGATCAGGCTCCAGGACGACCGGGTCGACCACCTCCTCGCCGAGAACTTCCCCGCCGTCTGCATCGGCCGTACCGCGCGGCCGGAGGGGGACTGGTGGGTCGGCCTGGACCACACCGCGCTGGCGGCGGCCTGTGTCCACCACCTCGCGGACCTGGGTCACCGCAGGGTCGCCTTGGTCAACCGGCCCGAGCGGCTCCTGCGCGCCGGGTACGAGTCCGCGCACCGAGGGCTCGAAGGCTTCACCAAGGCCGCCGCGGAGCGCGGGCTCACCGTCCGCACGTACACCTGCGGGGACGACGCCCCCTCGGGCCAGGCCTGCCTGGAGCGGATCCTGTACGACGACCCCGCCACCACGGCCCTCGTCACGCTGAACGAAGCCGCACTGGGCGGCCTCTACCGTGGCCTGTCCCATGCGGGCCGCCATGTACCGCGCGACTTCTCCGTCACCGGTGTCGTGGCCGCCCGGTGGGCCGAGACGGTGACACCGCAGCTCACGGCGGCCGACATGCCGGCGGCGCAGATGGGGCGTCTGGCCGTCGAACTGCTCGTCGAGCGGCTCGACCACCCCGACGCGCCGCCTCGCCACCACTTGCTCGCTCCGCCGATCTCGCTCCGCGCGAGCACTGGGCCCGCCGGCACCGGGCCCGCCGGCAGCGTTGCGCCCACGCCCCCCGGCTCCGACTTGAACGCCTGACCGGCTGCCCCCTGTCGGAGCTGCGACTGTCCGCGTCGGAGGCGTTCTTCGCCCCCGCCGCCCCTACCCGTCCCATCCCCCAGGGGCTCCGCCCCTTCAACCCCGCTTCGGGGGCCGGCCCCCGGACCCCCGCTCCTCAAGCTCCCCCAGCTACCGCTGGGAGGTGCCCCCAGATGGGCTGAATTGTGCGCGGCTGTATCGCGCGCAGTCCTTCGCGTGTTTGGCATGCCCACATCCAAACCTGATCCGTAATAAGAGGAACGTCCCATGAACAGACCCACAAGACGCCGTCTCACCGCCGCCGCCATGACCGTCGTCGCCCTCACCGCCGGCACCACCGCCTGCTCCTCCGGCGACGACACCCCGTCCGCGAAGGCGGCGGACGGCGGCAGCTACACCATCTGGGACCCCTATCCGCAGTTCGCCAAGGATTCGGACTGGGCGAAGCTGCTGGACAGTTGTGGCAGCAAGGCCGGGGTCAAGATCAAGCGGACGGCCTTCGACACCAGCGACCTCACGAACAAGGCGCTGCTGGCAGCCCAGCAGGACAACTCCCCGGACGTCCTCATCCTCGACAACCCGGTGGTGTCGACCCTCGCCGAGGCCGGGGCGCTCACCACGACCGACGAGAACAAGGTGGACACCTCGAAGGCGGACCCCAACCTGCTCGCGGCCGGTCAGGCGGACGGCAAGACCTATGGCACGCCCATCGGCGCCAACACCCTCGCCCTCTACTACAACAAGGACGTCCTCAAGGCCGCGGGCGTGGACATCGCCTCGGTCAAGGACTGGAAGTCGCTGACGGCGGCGCTGGCCAAGGTCAAGAAGGCGGGGAAGAAGGGCGTCACCTTCTCCGCGATCGGCACGGAGGAGGGGAGCTTCCAGTTCCTGCCGTGGTTCTGGGGCTCGGGAGCGCAGCTGACGGAACTCGACTCCTCCCAGGGTGTGTCGGCGCTGTCCCTGTGGAACGACTGGCTGAAGAAGGGCTACGCGCCCAACTCGGTCATCAACAACACCCAGACCACCAGCTGGCAGGAGTTCGCGAGCGGCGACTACGCGTTCGCCGAGAACGGCACCTGGCAGCTCGCCAACGCCGAGAAGGCCGGCTTCGACTACGGCGTCCTGCCAGTCCCCGGCGCCGACGGGGGCAACGCCGCGGCGCCGACCGGCGGCGAGTTCGTCACCGTCCCGGTCCAGAGCGACACCGGCCGCTACGCCACCACGCGGAAGCTGCTGTCCTGCCTGACCAGCACCGAGAACCTGTACGACACCGACACCACCCTGTCGTACGTGGCCCCCACCGGCGAGGTGCAGGACAAGCAGGTGGCGTCCGACGCCAAGCTGAAGCCCTGGGTCGAGGCGGTCAAGGCGGCCAAGGGACGCACGAGCGACGACCTCGGCACCAAGTACCCCAAGATCTCTGAGCAGTTGTGGAAGGCGGTCCAGTCCGCCCTCAGTGGGTCGCAGTCGCCGAAGGCCGCTCTCACCGCGGCCCAGGACGCCGTCAAGTAACCCGAAACCAGGTCTTGTTGTGAACCGAACGACGCAACTGCCGGACCACCGGCCGGTACGCGACCGGAACGGGGCGGCGGCCACCGCCGCCTCGCCCCGGGCTCGCACCGCCACCCGGCGCCGTCCCAGATCCCAGCAGTGGGCCGCCTGGGCATTCCTCGCCCCGGTGACCGTCTACCTCGCCCTCTTCTACGCCTATCCGCTCTACCGCAACGTCGACCTGAGCCTGCGCAACTACACCGTCCGCTCCTTCGTCCAGGGCAACGCGCCGTTCACCGGCTCGCAGAACTACCGGACCGTCTTCGACGACCCGACCTTCGGCCCCGCCCTGATGCACACCGTGGTGTTCACCGCCGTGTGCCTGTTCTTCCAGTACGCCATCGGCCTGGCCCTCGCGGTCTTCTTCAACCAGCACTTCCGGCTCTCCGCGACCCTGCGGGCCCTGTTCCTGGTGCCCTGGCTGTTGCCGCTCATCGTGTCGGCCTCCACCTGGTCGTGGATGCTCAACAGCGACTCCGGTGTCGTCAACGCCGCCCTGCACGCCTTCGGTATCGATCCGGTGAACTGGCTGACCTCACCTTCGTGGTCGCTGACCTCGGTGATCATCGCCAACATCTGGATCGGCGTGCCGTTCAACCTGGTCGTGCTCCACAGCGGTCTGCAGTCGATCCCCCGCAGCCTCTACGAAGCGGCCGCCCTCGACGGCGCCGGCGCCTGGCGGCGCTTCAGGCACATCACCTTCCCGCTCCTGCGCCCGGTGTCCGCCATCACCCTGCTGCTGGGCCTGGTCTACACGCTCAAGGTCTTCGACATCATCTGGATCATGACCAAGGGCGGCCCGGCGGACTCGTCCACCACCTTCGCCACCTGGTCCTACCGGCTCGGCTTCGGCAACCTGCTCCCCGCCTTCGGCCCCGGTGCGGCCGTCGGGAACCTGCTCGTCGTCGCGGCCGTGGTCTTCGGCCTGGTGTACCTGAGGGTCCAGCGAAAGCAGTACGCCTCATGACCAGCCTCACGACAGCGCCCAGCACACGCCGCCGGCGCCGCGGGCAGGCCACCTGGTGGAAGACCGCCACAGGCCTGTTGCTCACAACGGTCATGCTCTTCCCGGTCTACTGGATGCTCAACGTGTCCTTCACCCGAGACCAGGACATGCGCAAGTCGCCGCCGGACTGGTTTCCCGTCCACGGCACCCTGGACGGCTACCGCGCCGTACTCGACCAGCAGCTTCCCTACCTGGCCACGAGCCTGGTCATCGGTCTGGGCACGGTCGTGCTGACCGTGGCCCTGTCCGCGCCCGCCGGCTACGCACTGGCCAAACTGCGGCCACGCGGCGGCGGCGTGATCGGCTTCCTCTTCCTGGTCGCCCAGATGATCCCCGGCATCATCATGGCGATGGGCTTCTATGCCATCTACCTCAGCCTCGGCCTGCTCCAGTCGGTGCCCGGCCTGATCGTCGCGGACTCCACGCTGGCCGTCCCGTTCGCCGTCCTGATCTTCACCGCGTTCATGTCCGGCATCCCCGGCGAACTGCTCCAGGCGGCGAAGACCGACGGAGCCGGGGCCTTGCGCACCTTCTGGTCCGTCGTCCTGCCCATGAGCCGCAACGCCGTCGTCACGGTGTCGCTGTTCGCGTTCCTCTGGTCGTGGTCCGACTTCGTCTTCGCCAGCACCCTCGCGAACGGCGGGGCTCACGAGCCGATCACCCTCGGCATCTACCAGTACATCGGCAACAACAACCAGGAGTGGAACGCCATCATGGCCACCGCCGTCGTCGCCTCGCTGCCCGCCACGGTGATCCTCGTCCTCGCCCAGCGCTACGTCGCCGCCGGCGTCACCGCCGGAGCCGTCAAGGACTGACGTGACGGACCGACTCCCTCCTGTCCACCGCATGGCCAAATCGCCGGTGACCCCTGCTGAAGAAACGAGTAACCCCTCATGACCGCCGCCCGATTCGGCCCGGCCTTCTCCATCCATGACATTCCGTTCAGCACACACGGCTCCTGGTTCGGCATCTCGCCCGTGGTGGCGGAGAAGACGTACGCCGAGGACCTCCACCTGGTCTCCCACCAGAACGGCATGCACGCCGTCCTGCGCTTCGTGCCCCTCGAAGCGACGACGGGCGACCGGGCCGAGACCCGTGTCGAGGCGACACCGAGCCTGCTCAGGTGGGTCCATGACGGCGGACGCATCGGCCTCGCCTACGCGTCACCGGACACGGTCCGCCTGCGCGGTGAAGGGCTGGGCCTCCGCATCACCGCGGCGGCGGAGACCCTCACGCCCTTCACGGGCACGTACTTCTACCGCGACCCGGTGGACGGCGCGTACATGTTCACGTCGTACGAGACCGGTCGCCGTTACCGGGTGACCGTACTGTCGGGCGTGGGCGAGGCGTCCGGCAGCGAGGCTCTGGGCAGTGGCGACCGCGCCCTGACGATCAGCGCGGACGCCGGCGGAGTCTGGGAAGCGGCGGTCGAGGAACTGGACAGCGCACGACGTCCCTACACCTCCCGCATGTCGTTCGGGGAGGTCGTGTACGCGGCGGAGGGGGCCTTTGCGGCCTTCGCCCACGCGGTGGCTCCCTGGCGCTCCTCCCGTACTCCGGCCGCAGAACTCGCCGCGTACGTCCTGTGGTCGGCGACGGTCAGCCCGGCAGCCCTGGTCACCCGGCCCGCGGTGCTGATGTCCAAGCACTGGATGGACAAGGTCTGGAGCTGGGACCACTGCTTCAACGCCCTCGCCTTGGCGCCCGGAGCACCCGCGCTGGCCTGGGACCAGTTCTCGCTGCCGTTCGACCACCAGGACGAGAGCGGGGCGCTGCCCGACTCGGTGACCCACTCGGAAGTCCTCTACAACTTCGTCAAACCACCCATCCACGGATGGACCCTGGCCCACCTGCGCCGACGGCTCCCCGAGCCCCTCGGCCGTACGGAACTCACCGAGATCTACCGCCAGTTGCGACGCTGGACGGACTTCTGGCTCACCGCACGCCGCGCACCGGATGCCGCCCTGCCCCACTACCAGCACGGCAACGACAGCGGCTGGGACAACGCCACGACCTTCGACCCCGAACGCGTGGTCGTCAGCGCCGACCTGGCCGCCTTCCTCGCCCTCCAGCTCCGTGAACTCGCGGGCCTGGCCGCCGAACTGGGCCTCCCCGACGAGGCCCGCAACTGGACCCGCACCGCCGAGGCGACCCAGGCGGCGATGCTCGACGAGCTGTGGACGGGGGAGCGGTTCGTGGCCCGTGGCGTCGAAAGCTCTCGGACCTGGAGCACGTCCAGTCTGCTGGACCTGATGCCGATCGCGCTCGGCGAGCACCTGCCAGAAAGCGTGAGCAGTGTCCTGGCGGCCCGTATCGAGGCCCACCTCACCCCGTACGGACTGGCCACCGAACTGACCGCCTCACCCCACTACCGCCCCGACGGCTACTGGCGCGGCCCGATCTGGGCGCCCGCCACCGTCCTCATCGAGGACGGCCTGCGCCGCAGCGGCCACCACCGTCTCGCGGACGAGATCAGCGCCCGCTTCCGGGCCCTGTGCGAAACCCACGGCTTCGCGGAGAACTTCGACGCCCTCACCGGCACGGGCCTGCGCGACCGCGCCTACACCTGGACCGCCGCCGCCTACCTCCTCCTCGCCGAAGCCCACGAACTCCGGCGCACGGCACCCACATCCGCCGCACACACCGGCAGCTGAACGACCACCTGGGCGCCACGCCCAGGCAACACCCACCTTCTCGGGAGACCACCTGCGTACGTCTCGCATCCTTCCTCCGCCCAGCAGTATTACTGCGAGGGCGGCTACCAGCAGATGCTCGACTTCAAGCCGGTCGCGGGCCGGTCGAACACCTACACGGTGGTCAACCAGCACAGCGGCAAGTGCCTGGACATCTCGGGTGCTTCCACGGCCGACGATGCCGCCGTCATCCAGTACACCTGCAACGGCGCCACCAACCAGATGTTCACCCTCAACCCCGTCACCGCGCTCGGCAACAGCAAGGACTACCAGCTGGTCGCCGTCCACAGTGGCAAGTGCGTCGACGTCAGCCAGATCTCGACCGCACCCGGCGCGAAGATCCACCAGTGGACCTGCGATCCGGCGAGCGCGCTGAACGACAAGAGGAACCAGATCTGGCGCCTCCAGGGCATGCGCTGAGCTGACGTCACTTTCTCAGGGGGCTCCCGGGCCACAGGCGGGAGCCCCCATCTGCTGCCACGGGCCGATTATCGATCGCCACGTCTGCTCGTAGGCTCCCGGGCGTGGACGACAACCATGTGACGCACCCGCTGGCCCGGCTGCCCAGGACGCGGCTGGACATCGAGCACCGGTTCGGGGTCCGGGTCCGGGGCTTCCTCTCCGTAAAGACCCCGGATCAGCTACGGTCGCGTTTCCCGGAGATTCCACCCACCGACAGCGGTGCGGCAGCCGGACGTACGGCCGGGGAAACACCTGACGGCCGGCGCGCACGGGCGGCCGCCGAGCCCTTCACCGTCAGCGGCTGGTCGCGCGAGCCCGAGGCGCGATTCTTCACGCTGCCGAGCCCGCTCGATCCGGACGACTTCAACATCGCGTTCATCAAGGAACTCCCCCTGGAGTGCCTGGAGGGCGCGGCCACGCGCCGGGGTGGTGCCCTCACCTGCCACACCACACCCGACGACGTGATCAACGAACTGTTCGCGGCAGCACACAACGGCGGGGTGAACGGCCGGGGGCAGAGCGGCGCGTACGCCCGGCTGCACGCCTGGAACAGCCTGTACGCACTGATGGGGCTGCCCGACGACATCCCGTTCCCGGAGGCGGCGCGGCGCGCCACCGACCACCGGTGGCTGCGCTTCATGGCGTTCACGGACTGGTTCCACCACGACACGTCGGACGCTGCTTTCGCCGTGCTCGATCCCACCCGCACCCGGGTGGCGGTGCTGGCAGCGACCGACACGGACGCCGACACCCACACCGATTCCTCCACCGACGTCCACTGAACAGACGGGTGACCGCGTCTGCGCTTGTGCGGGGTTTGGCGCGCCGCTGTCCGGCTACCCGGACAGCGTGTCAGCAACAGATCAGCAGGAACTCGTCCGTTTCCTCGAGGACCGGTTCGCCTGCGCGCAGGCCTGTACCGAGTGCGCGCGCATGTGTGCCCTGCGCGCGAGCCTCGCCGATCTCGACGGTCCGGAGAACCAGCAGCAACTGCGGCGCAAGGGCATCCTGTGCGCGGAGGTCTGCGACGCGACGTGCCGCGTCCTGGCCGATCAGACCTGGCAGGAGGAGACCGGAACACGCGCCCAGGTCGAGTGGTGCCGAGCCGTCTGCCTCGAGACCGCGCATGTCTTCGACCGGAACCCCGGTGCCGAGGACGGTGCGAAGGCCTGCCGCGACTGCGCACGCGCCTGCACGGAGTTTCTCGCCCTCCTGGTGTGAGGGTGTGAGGGTGTGAGGGTGTGATCGGAGTTGCAAGAGTAACCGGAGCAACTGGGGTGAGGTGATGGGGCGGACGGGGCACCCCGTCGTCAGTCCCCAAAGTCCCCAAGCGCCCGTCCCACGCGGACATTCCAGCGCCCGTCCCGCCCACTGAGCTCCGTCCCGGTCAGCGGCGGCACGTCGATGCGCCAGAACGCCGACTCCGGAGCCCCGAGCGTCCGTACCATCACGGCCCGTACGATCTCCGGCTCGACGACGGCGACGATCCGGCCCGAGAACTGGCCGGCCGATTCCAGCCACTTCTCCACCCGGTCGCACAGCCCGTGCAGGGACTCGCCGCCGTGCGGGGCACAGGACGGGTCCGTCAGCCACCGCGCGACCGCCTCCGGTTCGTCGGTGCTCACTTCGGCCAGGGTGGCGCCACGCCAGCGGCCCACGTCCAGCCCCGCCACCTCGGGCTCTGCCGCGGCGTCGAGGCCGAGGGCGGCGGCGGTGTCGCGGCAGCGCACGCCGGGGGAGAACAGGGCCCGGTCCGGGGCGGGCAGCGAACCCGCGGCCGCCTCCGCGTTCCGCAGCCCGGCGGCGTCGACCGGGCATCCGTCGTCGAAACGTGCCTCCCGCAGCGCCGCACTGATCGCTGGTGAGATCAACATCACTCGGCTCGTCATCAGTCCCCCTCTCGTGCTCAACAGAGCTCAACACCCTTGGCAGCGCCCGGAATTGATGCCGTGACCAGGACACCGGCGCACCTTCCGAACTCCGTGCGCCCTTGGCCGCGTCCCCGCTTCGCGGTACGTTCTCGTCGATATTGACGACGGTTCGACGGAAGCCGGTGAGAATCCGGCACGGTCGCGCCACTGTAAGCCGTACCGACCGCCTCCACCCAGGAGCGGTGCAGTTCGGGCAAGTCAGACCCGTGGCCGTCGTCCTGTGCACCACCGAGTCGGGACGCGAGTTCCCCCAGGAGGTCCTGCCATGGCCCACTCCGTCGCTCAGCCGAGCGCAACCACCCCTGCCGCACCGGCCGCCGTGCCGGCCAAGCTGCCGATCGGCGCGATCGCCCCCTGGGCGGTCTTCTTCGGCATCCTGATGCTGGTCCTGCTCTACTTCGTCGGCGCCGAGCAGGGCGCCACCTCCCTGGTCTCCGGTGAGGGTGTGCACGAGTGGGTGCACGACGCCCGCCACCTGCTCGGCTTCCCCTGCCACTGACGGCGACAAGGAACCGAACAGGACAACTCGATGAACTCCATCACCGTCAGAAACCTCCTGGTGCGTGGCATGCTCGCGGGTCTCGCCGCGGGCCTGCTCGCCCTGGTCGTCGCGTACTTCCTGGGTGAACCGCGCGTCGACGCGGCGATCGCATACGAGGAGGCCCACTCCCACGAGCACGGCGGCACCGAACTCGTCAGCCGCACGATGCAGTCCACCGCGGGCCTGTCCACCGGTGTCCTCGTCTACGGGGTCGCATTCGGCGGTATCGCCGCGCTCGCCTACTGCTTCGCCCTCGGCAGGATCGGCCGCTTCGGTCCGCGCGCGAGCGCCCTGCTGCTGGCGACCGCGGGCCTGCTCGCGGTGTACGTCGTGCCCTTCCTGAAGTACCCGCCCAACCCGCCGGCCGTCGGCAACCCCGACACCCTCAACCAGCGGACCACGCTGTACTTCCTGATGGTCGTGCTCGGCGTCCTACTGGCCGTCGGCACCGTGATCCTGGGCAAGCGCCTCGCGCCGCGCCTGGGCAACTGGAACGCCACCGTGGCGGCGGGCGCGTTCTTCGTCCTGCTCGTCGGTCTGGCGTACGCGTTCCTGCCGTCGTTCAACGAGGTCCCGGAGGGCTTCTCCGGAACCTTGCTGTGGCAGTACCGGCTGGCGGCACTCGCCATCCAGGTGACCCTGTGGACCGCGTACGGCCTGGTCTTCGGGCTCCTGGCGGAGCGCGTGCTGGCACCGCGTACGGCTGCCGCTCAGCAGAACGGGGCCGCAGCACAGGCAACTCCTGTCGCACACTGAGAGGTTGAGCGCCGATAAGGGCCCCCGGTTGTCCGGGGGCCCTTTCTGCGCGCCCCCACTGTTGTGTGTTCCCAATTTCTGAAACACGTTCTACGGTGTCCGCCGTCAGGTCCGGGTCGGGTCCGGGTGGCCGGAGCAGCAGGCCAGCGGAGCCCCGTGGGAGCCAGGAGGCGCCGTGCATCTCGAATACACGCCGGAGCAGCAGCGACTGCGCACCGAACTGCGCGCCTACTTCGCCGAGTTGGTGCCGGACGACGTCCACACGCGATACGGCGACCCCGCGGCCCAGAAGCGGTTCTACCGCGAGACCATTCGCCGGCTCGGCACCGACGGCTGGCTAGGGGTGGGCTGGCCGAAGGAGTACGGCGGGCGCGGGCTGAGCCCGATGGAACAGTTCATCTTCTTCGACGAAGCCGCCCAGGCGGGCGTACCCCTGCCGCTGATGGCGCTGAACACGGTCGGCCCGACGATCATGCAGTTCGGCACGGACGAACAGAAGGCGTACTTCCTGCCGAAGATCCTCTCCGGCGAGATCGACTTCGCGATCGGCTACAGCGAGCCCGACGCGGGCACGGACCTGGCATCGCTCAAGACGCGGGCCGTACGGGAAGGCGACGAGGCCACCGGCCACTACACGGTCAACGGGCAGAAGATCTGGACGACCAACGGGGACACCGCCGACTGGGTCTGGCTCGCCGTACGCACCGACCCGGATGCCCCACCGCACAAGGGCATCACCATGCTCCTCGTGCCGACCTCCGACCCCGGCTACTCCTGCACCCTGATCAACACGCTCGCCTCGCACGACACCACCGCGAGCTACTACGAGAACATCCGGGTCCCCGCCTCGCGCCGGGTAGGGGAGGAGAACAAGGGCTGGCGGCTGATCACCAACCAGCTCAACCACGAACGCGTCACCCTCGCCGCGCACGGCACCATGGCCATCCGCGCCCTGCACGACGTGCAGCGCTGGGCGATGGAGACCAAGCTCGCCGACGGCCACCGCGTCGTCGACCTGCCCTGGGTACGCCGCCGCCTCGCCCAGACCCACACCCGGCTCGACGCGATGAAGCTCCTCAACTGGCAGATGGTGAACGCCGTCCAGGAGGGCACGCTCACCCCGCAGGACGCCTCCGCCGTGAAGGTGTACGGCTCCGAGGCGCGCCGGGACGCGTACGCCTGGCTCATGGAGATCGTCGCGGCGGCGGGCGTTCTCAAGGAGGGCTCGGCGGGCACGGTGCTCCACGGCGAACTGGAACGCGGTTACCGCTCGGCCGTCATCTTCACCTTCGGCGGCGGAAACAACGAGATCCAGCGCGAGATCATCTCGTGGATCGGCTTGGGGATGCCCCGGGTACGGCGTTAGCTCGGTGTGACGAGGATTCTTAGTTGGCACATAAGAGGGATGGTTGGCACCGAGCCTGGCCCGGTGGGTGAGAGCCTGTGCGAGAACCTCTGGTGATGTTGAGCCGGGACACGGTAGTTGGAACCTGGCCACGGGAGTTGGAGCCGGCGTCGGGGCGGCAGGCGGGGGCGGCACCGATGGAGTCGGCTGGTGACCGAGCGCATTGTCCAGCCGTCCCTGCCGACCCGAGATCAACTCTGCGCTCTGCGCGACTTCGTTCATGGGCGGAGTTACTCCGCGGGTTCGGTTGCCATTCGGCTTCCCGGTGAACCGTGTCATGCTGCGGACTCGGGTGTGGCCGATGTGGCCCGTGCCTCGGGCGCCCTGTATAACGTCACCAACGTCCTCTGCAAGCGGCTGTTCGCCGACATCGACACCGGTCAGCCCGGCGTCGCTGCCGAGCTCGCGTGGGAGGCGCTTCTCGCGATCGCAGACGCTTGGCGAGATGCACCCAATGCGCCCGCTGAGCTGCGGAAGCTGGTATTTGATGCTGCCCTGCGGCGAGCCTGAGCCTGGGTTCCGCCATCACACTCTCAGACGGAGCTGCGGGCCTCTTCGTAGTCCGGCTCCGGTGTCGGACCCTTCTTCTTTCCGGCAGCAGGCAAGGTCGTCAGCAGCACAGCTGCTCCGAGGAGCGCGATGACCGCGATCCAGCCCGCGCCGACGTGCATAGCATGGATAAACGCATTATCAGCAGCCTGAGCAAGAGTGGGCCGGTGGACAGTGGTGGCGACGTGGCGGGCCTGTTCGGCGGAAACTCGCGCCTGATCCTGCACCGGACCGGGTGCACCCTCCAGCGAAGGTTCGATCGCACGTCGGTACGTGATCGACATGATCGTGCCGCCTACTGCGATTCCGATCACACTGCCGGTTTGTCGCACGGTGTTGGTGACGGCCGATCCTGCACCTGCCTGTTCCAACGGCAGGTCGCTGATCAATGCGGCCGTAACGGGGCCGATCACCATGCCGATCGAGAGACCCTGTATCAACAACAGAATCTCGATCCAGACGAGTGGAGTTTGCAGTCCGAGGAACCCGTACCCGCCCATGGTCAGCGCAGCCACGGTTAGCGCCGGCACGGTGACAAGGCGTAGCGGCAGGTGGCGAACCAGGCGCGAGGCAAGGGGCGCCCCCGCGAGCGCGCCGAATGCGGTCGGGATATTGGCCAAACCCGCCTTCATCGGCGAAAATCCGAGCGCGCCTTGCAGGTAGAACGCGTTATAAAAGGTGATGGTGGCCACACCGAAGAGCAGCAATCCGAGCGCCATATTTCCGCCACCGAATGTGCGTTGCGTGAACATTCGCGGATCAAAGCTGGGCACCTTGACACGCAGTTCGACGAGTACGAAAACGGCCAGCAGAATTAGACCGACAACAATCGGCGCCCAGACGTCGGTACGACTCCACACCGCCACCTGGCCCGCCCGGATCAGCCCGTAGGCCAACGCCACGAGCCCACTGATCGACAGCAACATTCCAGCGGGGTCCAGTGGTCGCGGAGTGGGGCTGCGGAAATTCGGAACCAGCACGGCAAGCCCGACCAGCGCCAATGCCGCGACCGGAACATTGATCAGAAAGACCGAGCCCCACCAGAAATGATCGAGCAGGAACCCCGCCAGCACCGGGCCGGCAGCCATTCCGACACCGGCCGACGTCGAGAAAATGCCGATCGCGGCAGCCCGCGCGGGGCCGGTAAAGGTCCATATAAGGATGGCCATCATGGCGGGCGTGATCAGCGCGCTGCCCACCCCCATCGCAGCTCGAGCTGCAATCAGCTGGCCCGCATCGCTTGCGTACGCCGCCCACAGCGAGGACCCGGCGAAGATCACCAACCCACTGGAGAACACAGTCCGGTGACCGAACCGATCGCCCAATGCGCCTGCAGTGAACATCAATGTGGCGAAGGCCAGAGTGTACGAACCGGTCGCCCATTGCAGCTGACCGGGATTGGCCCCCAGTCCACGGACCGGGTCTGCAAGGGTCTCCAGCGTAGTACTCAGGACGGTATTTTCTATCCAAATCAGCAGTGAACACAGCATAAGAACGGCAAGAATCAACTGCTGCCTGGACTTCGGCAACGTTGGAGGCGGGGTCATGAACACCTTCGGATATCGATCGGCGGGAACCTGAACGACTGGACCATAAGCAAACTCCACGACGCCGTCAAGCTTAGAATTTCTTGTTCAATACTGTTGCGGCTGAACGGACTGTATGCCCTCTGCCGGATTTGCGGACTGAGTAATTTTGCGCCCTCTGGCGGATTTGCGAGTTGAAGGATTTCATGACTTCCGGAGGGTTGCGACTGAGCGGATTTCATGCCCTCCAGTGAGCTGTCGCACCGCGTCCTGCGATCCCTGCTCGGTGCCCACGCCAAACCGCAGCTCCTGCCCGCCCAAGACTGCCGGAACACTGGCACTCACCTGACGCTTTACCGAGCACCATTTCTGCGTCATTCACCATGGCCTTCAGAACTCAGTCCCGGCGGATCGGGTTCGGCTGCGCGAGGTCACTTGCTTTGTCGATCTTCCGTGCGAGATCTTCGGCGTGCTGGATGAGGAGCCCTCGCAGTGCCGCGTAGTGCCCGCTGCTCGGTCTACCTGCTGGGTCTCACGACTGGACGAACCTATGCTGGCCGTCATGAGACGGACATCCTTTGCGCAGTGGCCCTGCTCGATCGCGCGGACCATGGACCTGCTCGGGGACTGGTGGACGCCGTTGGTGCTGCGTGAGGCGTTCTACGGGATCCGGCGGTTCGACGCGTTCCAGGAGTCGCTGGGGATCGCCCGTAACACGCTGACGGACCGGCTGCGCCGGCTGGTGGAGGAGGGGCTGCTGGAGAAGCGGCCGTACCAGACGGAGCCGGTCCGGTGCGACTACGTGCTCACCGAGAAGGGGCGCGACTTCTTTGGCGTGCTGCTGGTGATGAACCGGTGGGGAGACCGCTGGCTGGCCGGTGAAGCGGGCCCGCCGGTGGCGATGCGTCACGAGGTGTGCGGGCAGGAGACCCATGCCGAGGTGGTGTGCGCCGCCTGCGGCGAGCCCATGACCGCGGACAACACTCGCCCCCGGATGGGCCCCGGCTATCCACCGCATTTGGCCGAACGGCCGGATGTGCGGGAGCGTTTCGCGGACTGACTCAACAGCTCCGTGAGGGCTGTGTCCACCCTTGACAAGTGAGTCTATCTACGCAACTTTACTGGTCAGGTACTGGCAAGAGAGGTTCTCGGAAGGCGAGGAGGCCGCGGGATCATGGAGTGGACGGGCGCGCGCTATGCGGACAAGCCGACGGCTGAGGTCCACACCTGGATCGCCGCGGCGCCGACGCAAGTGTGGGCGTTGGTGTCCGACATCGAGCTGATGCCGCGCATGAGTTCCGAGCTGCAGGCGGTGGAATGGCTGGACGGCAGGAGCGGCCCTGCTCTAGGAGCCCGATTCGTCGGCCGGAGCAAGCATGAAGCGTTGGGGGAGTGGGCCACCACGTCCCACATCGTCGAGTACGAGCCGCCGAGCGTGCTCGCCTGGGCGGTCGAGGATCCACAACACCCCACTGCCCTCTGGCGGTTCACTCTGAAGCCGGAGGACGGCGGCACACTGCTGCGGCAGTGGATGCAGATGGGGCCGGCCCGCTCGGGTCTCTCCTTCGCCATCGATCGCATGCCGGAGAAGGAGCAGAAGATCGTCTTCGTGCGCATGCGGGAGTTCGAGGCCAACATGAACTGCACCCTTGAAGAGATCAAGAAGCTGGCCGAGAGCACCGAGGCATCGGGCGAGGCGAGCCTCTGATGCGTACCTCCACCACGATCGAAGCCTCCGGAGCCGACTGGCGGGAGATCGTCGACTACGTCACCGAGGCGGAGAAACTCGGTCTGGACATCTGCTGGGTGGCGGAGGCATGGGGCTCCGAGGCGCCTTCGCCGCTGGGTTACCTAGCCGCGAAGACCGAGCGCATGCTTCTCGGATCCGGGATCATCCAGCTCGGCACCCGCACGCCGATGGCCATCGCCCGCGCCGCGATCACGCTGTCGCAGATTTCCCAGGGGCGCTTCCTCCTCGGGCTGGGCCCCTCCGGACCTCAGGTGATCGAAGGACTCCACGGCGTGCCCTTCGCACGGCCGCTGTCGCGCATGCGCGAGACTGTCGAGATCGTGCGCCAGGCCGCCTCGGGCGAGAAGGTCTCCTATTCCGGGCGGGAGTTCCAAATCCCTCTGCCGGGCGAGGCGAAACCCATGCGTCTGTCGATGCGCGCCGAGTACGACATCCCCGTCTACCTGGCCACCCTCTCGCCGAAGATGCTGCACCTGACCGGTGAGATCGCCGACGGCTGGCTGGGCACCAGCTTCGTACCCGAAGGCGCCAAGGAGGCGTACTTCCACCACCTGGACCGGGGCTTGGCCGACGCCGGTCGTACGCGCGCCGACCTCGACATCTGCCAGGGCGCCGAGGTCGCCTTCGCGGACGACGAGGACGCGCTGCGCGCGATGGTGGCCGGACGCAAGAAGGAGCTGGCCTTCAGTCTCGGCGGCATGGGCTCCGCGACCACGAACTTCTACAACAGCGCCTACAGCCGCCAGGGATGGGCCGAGGTGGCGGCCGAGGTCCGGACCCGCTGGCAGGCCGGAGACCGGGACGGCGCGGCCGGCGAGATCACCGACGAGATGGTGCTGGCGACCACGCTGATCGGAACAAAGGACATGGTGCGTGAACGGCTGCGCGTGTGGCGCGACGTCGGTGTCGACACCGTTCGTTTCTATCCCGCCGGCGAGACCCTCGACGCCCGACTCGCCACCCTGGGCCGGGCCATCGAGCTGGTCCGCGACATCGAGGACGAGGCAGCACGGTAGCGACAGGCCATGGCCGCCGAGGCGGGTCGCCATGCGCCGACGCTGTCCACCAGGCCCCGGTTCAGGTCAATCGGGCGCTGATGCCGTCGGGCGCCAGGCCCGACATCAGCAGGGTGATCGCATGGAACGTCCTGGTCAGGGCGTGCTCCCGGTCCGCCGCGGCGGCGATGATCTGGTTGCCCTCGCACAGGCCGGCCAGCAGCAGCCGGGCGACCGGAGCACCCTGCGCGACGCGTACACCCTGACCACAGGAGGCACACTCAGACGCTGGTCGTGTGGCGGCTGAGAACGGGTTCGCCTACCGCGGCCCGCGACCCTGGGTTTCCGCCCAGTGTTGGTCGATGAGCGCGCCGGCAAGCGTGTGCGTACCTTCCACTACGGCGGCGTGAAACGTACGGCCATGACCGTCCCGGGCACGGAGCATCTCGGACTGCCGGAGGTCTTCCCTCAGCTGGAGGGCGTCGAGGTGGGCCTGGGGTGGACGCGCCCGGTACAGGTCGCCGCCACGATCCAGGCACCCTTGCTAGGACGTGGGCTCCGGCCCGGGCGGCGAACTGGACGGCCGACTGACCCACGCCTCCGCTGGCGCCGTTGATCAGCAGCGTGTGCCCGCTCTTGAGACGTGCAGCCTGGACGGCCTGGTAGGCGGTGCAGGGGCCGCCCGAAGGCCGCGTCCGTGTCGTGGCCGCCGACACCGTGGCACCGCTGTGGACCGGAGAACGGGGGAGCGAGGCCCGGCTCATGCTGACGACCTCAGGTCCGGCCCCTGTCGAGGTCTGGCGCTGGCAACTGGAACCGGACGAGGAATACCCCAGCCACCCCCATCAAGCCGGAGTCGTGGAAACCGTCAGTGTCACCTCCGGCCGGATGACCCTGATCGTCGACGGCACCGAACACACCGTGGACGCCGGACAGACCGCCACGTTCGACGGCGACGCCCCTCACACCTACCGCGGCGACGGCACCGAAACCTGCAGCCTGATCATGACGGTCCACCTGCCGCCCGGTCCCGCTTCCACAACCTGACCCGCGTGGTGCAGGCGGAAGCCCCGATGGTGCCGTCGCCTCAGTGGCAGCACGGTGCGGTGTCCGGCCGCGACCGGGCGCCCGACCGAGGTGTGCCGTGGGCCGGCGGTCACTGCGTCGGCGTCGCGCTCACGCGCAGTCCTCCTCCAGCCCTTCCAAGATGCGGTTCGAGATCTGGGGGAGCTGAGAGTCTCACAGGGCCCGCAGGTCCCGCAGGCGCCGAGGTGGTGGCGCCTGCGGGGCTGGACGGCGCACCGCCGGGCGGTCCGAAGAGAACCGTGTGGAAAGGAGTACCTGCCCGCCCTGGTGCCCACCAGGAATCCTGGTCACACTGGCAGCGTGAACGTGGATCACACGGGCGACCCGGGGCTCTTCGGCCCGTCCTCGGTCACCTGGCAGATACACGGTGACCCGATGATGTGGGTCGCCGGTGTTCGCGCGCTCTACTTCCAGGCCCTGCACCCCCGCGCGGTGCGCGGCGTCATGCAGAACTCCGACTTCCGCAAGGACGCCTGGGGCCGGCTGATGCGCACGGCCGACTTCGTCGGCACGACGACGTACGGCACCACGGAGGCGGCCGAGAAGGCCGGCGCCCGGGTCCGGAAGATCCACACCATGTTCACGGCGACCGACCCCGACACGGGCGAGCGCTACCCGATAGACGAACCCGAGCTGCTGCTCTGGATCCACTGTGCCGAGATCGACTCCTATCTGCAGGTGGCACGCCGCTCCGGGTTCCCGATCACGGAAGCGGCGGCGGACCGCTACATCGGCGAACACCGGGTCAGCGCACGCCTGGTGGGCCTCGACCCTGGCGACGTACCCGCCGACCAGGGCCAACTCGCCGCGTACTTCGAGAAGATGCGCCCCGAACTGGCCGCGGGACCGGAGGCGCGGGAGGTGGATGACTTTCTGCGGAGCCCGCCGACACCACTCCTGCTCGTCCCGGCGCGCGCACTGCTGTGGCGGCGCGTGGCCGACCTCGCGTACGCCGCACTGCCGCCGTACGCCCATGAGTTGTACGGAAGACCGGCGCCGCCGCCCGAGACGGTGACCCGTCACCTGCGTCTCACCGGCACCCTGCTGCGCGGCATTCCCGCACGTGTCCGCTGGCAACTGCCGCCCAAACACATTATCCGCGCCATGTCACGGCTCGGCCCCGGCTCGCGCCCGGCACCGTACAAAGTCGCCAGATAGCTCGCCATACTGGACGGGCCGGGGGAGGGCGGGGCCAGACGACGGGGGCGGTCGCACGAGATGGCGGAGACCAGGCTGATCCAGGGCCGGTACCGGCTGCTCGACCTGATCGGTCGCGGCGGCATGGGTGAGGTGTGGCGTGCGCGCGACGAATCGCTGGGCAGACAGGTCGCCGTCAAGTGCCTCAAACCGCTCGGCCCGCAGCGCGACCACTCCTTCACGCGTGTCCTGCGGGAGAGATTTCGGCGCGAGGCACGCGTGGCCGCCGCTCTTCAGCACCGCGGAGTGACCGTGGTGCACGACTTCGGCGAGTCGGACGGTGTGCTCTATCTCGTCATGGAGCTGCTGGACGGCCGCAACCTCAGCCAGCTCCTGGAGGACAACAAGAACCATCCGCTGCCGGTCGCCGACGTCGTGGAGATCGCGGACCAGGCGGCCGCCGCCCTCGCGTACACCCACCAACAGGGCATCGTTCACCGCGACTTGAAACCGGCGAACATCATGCGCCTCGACGACGGCACAGTGAAGATCTGCGACTTCGGCATCGCCCGCCTCGGCCACGACATCGGCTTCACCGGCCGCCTCACCGGCACCGGCATCGCGATGGGCACCCCGCACTACATGTCGCCCGAGCAGATCAGCGGCGTGCCCGTCGACCAGCGCAGTGACCTCTACTCGTTCGGCTGCGTGCTGTACGAGATCGCCACCGGGGCGCCGCCGTTCGATCTCGACGACGCATGGGCCGTCCTCATCGGACACCGCGACACCCCGCCCGAGCCGCCGCGCGGCCACCGCGCCGAACTCCCCGAGTACCTCGAGCAGATCATCCTGGACCTCCTGGCGAAGGAGCCCGAGGAACGTCCGCACGACGCCCGCGAGTTGGGCCGCCGCATCAGCGCGGGCCGCACCACACCGACATACGTGCCGACCATGGTGTCCCCGCCCGCGCGGCGCCGGACGGCGGAGCCGCCGACGCCCCGGGAACCGCGTCTGCCCTCCTGGACCCGTGGCATGACCACCGGCCACAAGGCGACCGGCGCCGCGCTGCGCACCACACCGCCGGACGCCGCCGCGGGCCTGACCGGCGACTGGATCGCCCGCACCGACACCCGTCGGGACCAGGATCCCGTACCGGCCGAACGGCCCACCCCGTCACCGGAGTTGATCACCACTCTCACCGGCCGGCACAACGCGGGCCTCAGCCTGGGGCGCCTCGGCCGCTGGGCGGAGGCGGGCGAGGTGCACCGCGCGGTCGCCGCCGAGCGCGAGCACGCCCTCGGCCCCGACCACCCCGACACCCTCGCCAGCCGCTACGAGGTCGGCTTCACCCTCAGCCGCACCGGCCGCCCCGCCGACGCGCTGCGCGAGTACACCCACGTCGCCGAGGCCAGGGGGCGCCTGCTGGGACCCGAGCACCCGGACACGCTGGCAGCCCGCCAGGAAATGGCGTACGTACTCGGGCAGTTGGGCCGCCATTTCGAAGCGCACCAGGCGTACACGGCCGTGCTCGCGGCCCGGGAGCGCGCCATGGGACCCGACCACCCGGACACCCTGCGCTGCCGCCACAATCTCGCCTTCAACCTCAGCAGGCTCGGACGCCTGGAGGACTCGTACCGCATGGCCCTCGACGTGGCGGCGGCCCGCGCCCGGGCGCTCGGCGCGAACCATCCCGACACCCTCGTGACCCGGTACGAAGTGGCCTACGTACTCGGCCAGTTGGGCCACTGGCCGGAGGCGCTGCAGACCTACCAGGACGTCGCGGAGGCCCGGGCACAGGCTCTCGGCCCCGACCACCCCGACACCCTCGCCGCGCGCTACGAGGTCGGGATCAGCCTCGGCAGGCTCGGCCGCAGCGCGCAGGCACTGGAGCTGTACCGCGCCCTGATCGACGACCGGACCCGCGTCCACGGCCCAGGCCACCCCGAGACCCTGCGCGCCCGGCACGGCCTCGGAGTCAACCTGGGGCGGCTCGGCCGCTGGGAGGAGGCTCTGGCGGAGTCCCGCGACGTGTGCGCGATCCGCGAGCGCGTCCTCGGCCCCGAGCACCCGGACACCCTGGTCAGTCGCCGCGAGGTGGCCGTCGGCCTCGGCTGGCTCGGCCGCTGGGCGGACGCCCTCACCGAGTATCGCCGTGTCGCCGCCGCCCGCGAGCGCGTCCTGGGCGCCGACCACCCCGACGCCCTCGCCAGCCGCAACGACGAGGCCCACTGCCTGGAACAACTCGGGCGCGGCGCGGAGGCGATCGAGCTGTACCGGAGGGTGGCCGCACTACGGCAGCAGCGGGCGTCCGGCGGCCTCTGAGGCCCGACCGTCCGCTTGGGGCCGTGAGGCCACCGAGTCCGAGCGGCCTCCGGGGCCGGCCGGCGGCGCGAGGCGCGACGCCGGACGGCCTGTCGCCCGCCGGGGCACCTCATGACGTATCCCCTCGCGTCCATGCCGCCCGCCGGTATCGGGCGGCGCGCGGCGCACTCGCCCCCGTTGCGCGGCCCGAGGCCCTGCCGGGCCGCCGCGCGTC